>JBEOKA010000188.1:0-93395 GCA_040275325.1 Myxococcaceae bacterium
GGCCGTCGCGTCTCGTCGTCGAACGGCGTCGCGCAGTACCTCGCTGCGGGCGGCCGACTCGATGGGCTCTTCTCGACGCCGCTCGGTGCGCTGCTTCGCCTCGAAGGCGGTGCGCAGCTCACTGTTCTCGTAGCGCCCGTCAGCGGGCCCGACGCCGAAGTTCCAGGTCGCGCGCTCGGCGTGCTCATCGCGCCGGGACCGTTCGCGCGCGTCGTGTTGCTGCTCGGCTCGTCTCGGCTCGCGTTCGAAGGTGGCGGTGGCGTGAACCTGCGCGCCGAGCGCTACGTCATCGAGGGCGCAGGCCCCGTGTTCGTTGCGCCGCGGCTCTTTGGCTCCGTCGGCCTCTCGGCTGGCTGGAGCTTGTGACTCACGGCTGCGTTCGCGCGAGCAGACCGTTCACGTCATCGAAGGTGAGCGTCACGTCTCCGAGCTGAAGCTTGTCGCGCGCCGTCAGCATGAAAGCGCCGCGCAGCACCTGACCGTTGAGCGTCACCTGCCGGCCCTCAGCGGGTCGAACCCACCACGCGCCATCCTTCGTGAAGAGCTCGAGGTGATGGCGCGAGACGGTCGCGTCACTCACCACACACTCGTTGTCGGGCGCGCGGCCCACCTTCACGTGGCCCTCGTCGCCGAGATGAAAACAGAGCGCGTCGGTATGCGTCGGTGTCGTCGGTTGACCGCCGCCCGTGCTGCCCATGGTGTTCACCAGGCTGCGGCTCGGAGGCTGCCAGGCACCGGGCTCCCACACGAGCCACGCGCCGCCGTAGCGCTGAGAGAACTTCGGCCCCAGCCGCAGCGCCTGAATGGCGACGAACGAGAGCAGGTACGACGGCGTCGGCACGTCGGGCAGTGTGGGCAGGCTCGCGGCGAAAGTCGAACGGCAGCCATCACGTGAATAGAGGTTGCCTCTGTGTGACGGTGGTCCGACGATTCCGTGATCCACCCGTGGCGCCCACTGCATGACGGTTCCGACTGAAAACCTGCCGGTGAGCGACGGCAGCGTCCCTGCCTCGACGAATCGCGACTCCGGAACTGCTCCGGCGCCGACGGCCGCTGAACGGGAGCGCCTGGCTGCCATGTTCGAGGCGCACTACGACCTGGTGTGGAGGGTGCTGCGCCGGGTCGGCTTGCCCGACGCCACGGCCGAAGACGGCGCCCAGCAGGTCTTCATCATCGCCTCGCGCCGAATGTCCGACATCGAGGTCGGCAAGGAGCGCGCGTTTCTCTGCGCCACCGCCGTGAAGGTCGCCGGCCCGCTGCGCTCGAGACCGAAGCGTGACGTGCCGGTGGAGGATGCGCCCGAGCCCGTCGATGAGCACACGCCGGCCGACCTCGTTCATCGCAAGCAGCAGCGCGCGTTGCTCGACCAGTTCCTCGGCATGCTCGACGACGACCTGCGCACGGTGCTGGTGCTGACCGAGCTCGAGGGCCTCTCGAAGCGTGAGGTCGCCGAGGCGCTCGGCATTCCCGAAGGAACGGCCGCGTCACGCCTGCGCCGCGCGAGAGAAGAGCTCGCGAAGCTGCTCGCCCGGTGGAAGGAGGCACAGCGATGAGCGACGAGTTGCCACCGCTTGGCCCCGAGCTCGAAGGGTTGTTCGACGCGGCGAAGTCAGACCTGCCGTCGGCCGCCGCGAAGGCGAAGGCGCGCGCGATGTTGGGGCTGCCTCCACCCGCCGTGATTCCGCCGTCGACGCCCGCGCCTGCCGCTGCTTCGACGCCTGCCGTCGTTCCTGCCACGAGCGCCCTGGGGGCCACGGTGGTGAAGGGCGTGCTCGTGCTCGGCCTCGTCAGCGGCGCGTACGCCGTGGGCCTGCGCACGGGAGACACGCGCGCGAGAGAGGAACTCGCAGCGCTGCCTCCGAAGACGGTGGTGGTCGAACGAATCGTCGAGGTGCCTGCGCCGGTGGTGCTGCCCGCGCCGGTCGCCGAGGTCGTCGACGCTGGAGCGCCTGCGTCCATCAAGCCGGTGAAGAAGCCAGAGGTCGAGCAGCCCGACGACCTGATGGCCGAGCTCGCCTTCGTCGACGGTGCGCGCAAGGCGTTGGCCGGGAAAGATGCTGCGGCCGCGCTCTCTTCGTTGGCGGCGTACGACTCGAAGTTCCCCCGCGGCACGATGCGCACCGACGCGCAGTTGCTGAAGCTCGAGGCGCTGTTGCTGGCGGGAAGACGGAGCGACGCCGAGGCGCTGGGCAAGAAGGTGAGCGCGACGACCGACTCCGAGCTCGTGCGCGAGCGCGTGAAGAGGCTGCTCGATGCGAAGTGAAGCGCTGCTGGCGCTGGTGTTGCTCGGCGCATGTGCGCCCGACGTCGTCATCGGCAACGAGCGCCGCCTCACGGTGGTGACGACGGCGCCGACGGCAGATGGGCGCTGGAGACAGGCGGGCTTCCGCGTCGCGACGGCCGAAGACGAGCCCGTGGCCGACCTCTGGTACGGAACGACGGCGGCTGATGGTTCGTTGCCTCAGTACTCCTCGCTGGGGCTCGCGGGCGCTGACGCCATTCGCGCGAGCACGATGGTGGGCACACGGTTCGTCGTCGCGGGCTTCGTGACGGGTGACGATGGCAAACGCGTCGCCTGGGTGCGCGCGCTCGACGAGGCCGACGCCGAGGTGTGGACGACGACGTTGCCGTCGGTGCTCGGTGGCTCGACGGAAGCGACGGCCCTCGCGGTGACGAACGAGGGCTCGCTCATCGTGGCGGGTGTGGAGCAGGCGACCGACCGTCAGGGCTTCGTCGCGCTGCTCGAGGCGGGCGGCGCCGTTCGCTGGCGACAGAGCTTCGGCACCGGCTTTCAGGGCCAGGTTCGCGGCGTGGTGCCGCTCGCCATCGCCACGGAGGAGGGGCCCGCGAGCCCGTCGCATCGGCAGTTCTGGGTGGCGGGCGTGAGAACGCTGGCGTCAGGAACTCCGGGCTACGTGCTGCAGATGACGCTCGATGGCGACGTGTGGGACTCAGACCCGCTTGGCGTGAACGGGAGTCGTGCGCTGGGGGTCGTCGCCGCTGGTGGGAGCGGCATCGTCACGTGCACGAGCCTCGACGGCGCGGTGCAGCTCGCGTGGACGCAGGGCGGCGCCGTCACCGGAGCGGCCCTCACCGAGGTGCGCCCCGACGCGCCCTTCACGCTGGTCTCGTGTCTGGGCACCGCCGCGCAGGTGAAGCTCGTCGGCATGACGTCACGCGAGGGCGCTGCGATTCCCACCGTCATCACCGTCGACCGGGCGAGCCGCGCCGTCGTCGACACGCAGCGCGCGCCGCAGTCGCAGGCCGTCATCGTGTTCGGCGCCGCGGCAGATTTGGCTGGCGTGCTGCGGCTGGTCGGTCGCTCGGAGTCACCGCTGCGCCGCTGGTCCATCGTCGAGCCCGGCCGCTGACGGTCAGCACCGTTGGTGCCGTCTCCGCAGACTCACCGAGGTCGGGCGCTCCACAACGCCTCATCACGCCGCCTCGGCGTCACCACGACAGAGCGCATCGAGGCGACGCGCTCACCGTCATCGACGACGCCTCCATCACCCCGCCACAGCAGCCGGCGACAGACGGGTGTGAGTCGTTTGCCGTCTTGCACGCCGTCGGACGTGTCCCGACGTCTGCCGCACCGCCGAGCCTCACTCGCCGATGACGTCTCGCGCGACGAACTCGAGGCGCGCCGCCCGTCGAGCCCCATCGAGCGTCTCCCTCGCGAGCTGGCGGTCTTCACCCCATTCCTTCGAGGGCTCCAGCACGCCCGTCACCAGCGGCAGGAACTGCGTCAACGCGCGCTCGATGTTCTGGCCGCGACGCAGCTCGAAGGGAGACGGCTGCAGGTCGAGCACCCAGCCAGCCTCGACACGGTGGAACGCGAGCAGCGCGAACGACGTCAGCGTCACCTGCTTCAGGTTCGTCACGCCGGTCAGCGCGCGCAGCAGGTCGGTCGTCTGCGCGCCGTTGACGCGAAGCCGCTCGAGGCGCTCGAGGAGCGGCCGATTGCTGCTCAGCGCACGCTCGACCTGGTCGCGGTCGCCCGGCCCGACGCCGAACTCGAGGTCGCGCAGAGCCGGGAACCGCTGTGGGTCGACGAGGGGGAGCGTGTGCACGGCGTCGCGGGAGAGCCCGAGCGCTCGCAGCCGGCGCAGCGGTGTCGTTCGGCGCTGCATGTGTTCGAGCTCACGCTGGGCGACGAAGCGCAGGGACTCGAGCCCACGCAGCTCGGTCTTCTCGAGGAACTCACCATCGACCGAGCCGCCCACGTAGAGCGAGGTGAAGGTGTTCCACGCGGCATGGCCGAGCAGCGCCTCGCGTTGGTGTTGCGTCGCGAACGTCACGCGGGCCTCGGCGACGAAGCCGCGCCGGAACACCTCGGTGCGCTGGGGAACTGCGGGCTCGAGCGGGCCCAGCCACGACCGGCCGTGCGTGCGGAGCAGTCGCCGCGCCTGCTGCTGCTCCTTCGCCGTCTGTCGGGGTTTGAGCTGCAGCATCAGCAGCTCGGCGCGTGGGTCGCCCTGCTCCTGAAGCCAGTCGCCGTAGACGAGGCGAGGCGTGTCGTCTTCGGGTGTCTGGTAGATGAGCTGCAGCAGCTCGGCCTCGCTCGTCGGCCGTCGCGGTCGCACCGTGTCACCGAGCAGCACCTCGGCGGTGGGCAGCTCGCGCTGCAACACCACCTTCACGAGGGCGTTGAGCTCGTGCACCTGGGCGACGTCGTCTGCCGTCGTCGGGTCTTCGGGGAGCGACTCGAGGGCCCGGCGCGCGAGCGGAAGGAGCTGCTCGTTCATGATGACGCGCGGGTCGGCGAGGGCCGTGCGCGTCTCGAGCGCCGAGCGTGAACGCACGTCTCTGACGCGCTCGAGCGCCGAGAACAGCATCGACCACCGTGCCGAGCCGATGCCGCCGACGGTGGGCAGCGCCTGAAAGAAGCTCGCGAACGCTCTCGCCACGCGCGGGTCGTCGAGCTGCGCGAGCCGCTCGATGCGCTGACCGACCGCGACCCACGGCGGGGCAGGGAACAGCGCGACCAACCGGCCCACGTCGACGTCACGCCGTTCGTTGGCGACGTCGAGCCAGAGTCCCTGAAGGCCCTTGCGGGTGCGCCCCTCGAGGCGGGGCAGTCGTGAGGTGAGTGCGTCACTGAGCACGTCGATGAGGTTCGCGAGCGCGGGCACGCGGCGCAGCCGCCACGCGTCGAGCATCGCCTCGAGCGCCGCGCCGGGCCGGCCTTCGTTCAGCAGTCGAGTCGGAGCATCGAGCCACACGGCCCGGGCATCATCACTCAGGTTCGACGACGGTGCGCGGCAGCAACGGCACGCCTGCCAGCTTGCACTCCCGCTCGAGAATCGTGCGCGCGAGCGGCAGCTGCTCACCCCAATCGGCCGACGGCTCCAGCATTCCCGAGACGAGGGGCAGCAGATGCTTGAGCGCGGCCGGCGCCTGCTTCACGGGCCAGCGCAGCGCGACGAGGTCGAGCACCCACCGCTGCGTGTCGAGCCGCAGAAAGTCGAAGGGCTCGACCAGCGCGAACCTGATTCGTCTGAGCGAGGCGATGGACGAGAGCCGGTGGAACGCCTCGGCAGAGACGACGCCCGTGAACTGAACCTGGGTGAGGCGTCGCAGCAGCGGCTCGAGCTGTTCGATGGCGTTCACCACCCGGCCGCGATCGTTCGGCTGCACGAAGAGCTCGAGCGTCGTGAGCGCCGGCGCCGTCAGCTTCGACAGCTGGGCGAAGGCGTCGACCGACACGGTCGAGCCCAACACCCGAAGCCGTCGCAGGGGCAGTCGACGCCGAACCAGGGCCGCGAGCTGCACCTCGTCGACGAAGCGCAGCACTTCGAGCCCGCGCAGCTCGGTGTGCTCGAGGAAGTCGGCGTCGGCGCCGGTCAGCTCGGTGAACGTGTTCCACGCGGAGTGGCCGGTGAGCTGGGCCTTCAGCTTCGGCGTCGTGAACGTCAGGTGCCCAGAAGAGGGGAAGCCACGCGTGAAGACCTCGGAGCGCCGCATGAGCGCCGGCTCGAGGACGCCGAGCCACGCACGCCCGTGGGCTTTGAGCAGCTGCCGAGCGCGCTGTTGCTCCTTCGACGTGGTCTTCGTCTTGAGCTGCAGCGTCAACAACTCGGCGCGCGGGTCGGCCTGCTCCTGCAGCCAGTCGCCGTAGACGAGCCGCGGCGTGTCGTCCTCCGGCGTCTCGTGAATGAGGGCGAGCAGGCTCTCTTCGCTGACGGTGGCCTTGGCTCTCGACGTGTCGGCGCGAAGGGTCGTCGCGTCGGGCAGCGCGCTGGCGCAGACCTTCTCGACGAGCGCGCGCAGCGCCGCGAGCTGCTCCACTTCGTCGGCGGTGAGCTGGTCGACCGGGAGCGCGTCGAGCACGCGGAGGGCGAGCGGCGCGATGTGCTCTTCGAACATGACGTCTGGCGTGTCGCTGGCGAGGAGCCGCTGGAGCGCCGGCCTGGCCCGCGCGTCTCGCATGAGCCCCTTGAGCAGCATCGTCCACCGAGCGCCCTTGATGCCGCCGATGGTGGGCGGCTCGCGCACGAAGTCTGCGAAGGCGCGGGCGACGCGTGGGTCGTCATGCTGCGCCAGCCGCTCGATGCGCACGCCGACTGCGGTGAAGGGCTGTTCGGGGAACACCTCGAGCAGCCGACCGAGCTCGACGTCGCGCCGTTCGTTGAGCAGGTCGAGCCACGCCGTCTGCCGCGCGTTGCGGGTCTTTCCCTCGACCTTCGGCAGCGCCGCGGTGAGCGCATCACTCAACGTGTCGATGAGGTCGGCGAGCGCAGCCACCCGGCGACCGCGCCACGCATCGAGCATCGCCTCGAGCGCCGCAGCAGTCCGGCCTTCGTCGAGCAGTCGTGTCGTCTCGTCGAGCCAATTGGTCAAGGCGGCTCTCCCATCAGCTGCTTCATCAGCTCGTCGTCTTCATCCTCCGCACCGGCGTCGGGTGTCGCGTACTTCGCGCGCTCTTCATCGGTGCACGGCTTCGGGTCGAGCCCATCGGCCTGCACGCACTCGAGCAGCCACGCCTCTCGCGGCGGTCGGCCTGCCTTCTCGGCCTGCGCGCGCGCGTCATCGATGGCCGGTTGCACCAGGGCGGTCGAGAGCGTCGGCACTGCGGCGACGAGCGCGAGGCTGAGCGTCAACAGCCCGACGAACGGCACCACGGCCCGGTACAGCGCCGTCACCGGCAGCCGGAAGCGGAAGCTCGAGATGAACAGGTTCAGCCCGAGCGGCGGCATGCAGAACGCGAGCTCGAGGTTCAAGATGACCATCATCGCGAGATGAAACGGAGACAGCCCGAAGCGCGCGGCGAGAGGGAGCACCAGCGGCACCGCGACGATGAGCGCCGACACACCATCCATCACCATGCCGATGACGAGCAGGAAGACGTTGAGCGCGATGAGGAACTGCCAGCGCTCGGTGAGGCCAGCTGTCGTCAACGCGTCGAGCACGTGCGCGGGCACCTGCCGGTCGATGACCAGGTTCATCAGCGCGTTCGCCATCATGAGAATGAGCACCACTGCGCCAGCGAGGGCGAGGGCGCTCTTCAGCACGCGCGGCACGTCCCTCCAGCCGAGGTCTTCGTGCACCTTCACGACGACGAGCAGCGTGTACGCGACGCCCAGGGCTGCGCTCTCGTCGAGCGCGGTCAGCCCCGAGGCGAGCCCACCGAGGATGACGAAGGGAAGCCCGAGCTCCCACTTGATGAGGCCGAGGGCGTGGAGGGCGTCACGAAGATGAAACGGCTCGCGGGGAATGCGCTCCTTCTGGCCGGTGAACGCGGCCCACGCGCCGAGAATGGCGAGCACCAGCACACCGGGGAGCAGGCCAGCGCGGAAGGCGAGCTCGAAGTCGAGGCCCGCGACGAGCGCGTAGACGAGGATCGGAAGTGAAGGAGGAAAGAGGAGCCCCAGGGAGCCGCCCGTCGTCACGAGGCCGAACGAGAAGCGGTCTGACCAGCCCTGCTGACGAAGCGTGGGGAGCAGCAGGCCACCGATGGCGACGATGGTGACGCCGCTGCCGCCGGTGAGCGTGGTGAAGAAGGCCGAGGCGCCGAGACAGACGAGCGCGAGCCCGCCCGGCATCCACCCGAGGAGTTTTCGCGAGGCTTCCACGAGCCGCTGTGGCGCTTTCGATTCGGCGAGCAGGTAGCCGAGCACCGTGAAGAGCGGAATCGTGACCAGCACCGGAGAGCCGGCGAACTGCTCGTCCAGCACGCGCGGCGCGAGGCGATTCACCGGGTTCCCTGAGAGCCACCACGCGAGGGCGGTGCCGCCCGCCATCAGCACGAAGAGCGGCGTGCCCAGCAGTGCGAGGGCAGACAAGGCTCCGCCGAGCCAGCCGGTCGTGAGCCCGGCTCCCGCGACGACGGCTCCACTGCCACCCAGCGCCCAGCGGGAGCGGTTCATCGCGCGCTCCAGTTCGGAAGCGCAGAAAGGCCTCGAGCAGCGAAGGGGTTGGCGGGTGCTCGAAGCCTCGAGTGTTCGACAGGTGCGAAGAATGTGCGCGGTCCGTGCCTCGAGCCGACTCCGGAGATGGCAATGATTGAGGGGCAGATTCCGGGTGACCTGCGCCCTCTGAGCTGTGGAGCCGTTTCGCTCATGGCGCCGCTCCGTGCGCACCTTCGACTGGCGCCCCACGCAGCACCCACAACAGAAACCGCAACGCCAGCAGCAGCAGCCCGAGCGGCACCACCAGCGCCAACGGCTTCACCAACAACCCGCGCGGCGCATCGGGCCCCGTCACCACCAACGGCACATGGGTCGCTTCCGGCTGCTCACGGAGCGCCGCCACCTCGGCCACGCCACTCCAATCGGCGCCATCGAGCCACCCGTTCCACTCCGTTCCCGTCAACGTCGTGTCCCACCTCGCGCCGCCGAGCACGCGTGGACCCACCTTCACGTCGAGCGCGAGCTGCCTCGAGACGAAGAACACGTCACGCGCGAGGCCTGCGCTCACCGCGCTCCACTTCGTCGCCGGTGCGTCGTCCATGCGCGCCCGAAACCCGTCGATGGCGAGGAAGTCGAAGAACCCCCACGCCGAGACGAGACACACCGCCGCCGAGACGAGCCCCGTCACCATCGCCGCGACCGTGCGCCCCGTCGTCGGCAACATTCTCGCCACCACGTCGATGGTCAGGTGCCGGCCCTGCGCCGTCGCGATGGAGGCGCCGATGAAGACGAGCAGCAGCGTCAACCGCGTCGCGAGCCCCCGCAGCCCGCCCACCAACGTGAGCGTCGAGCCGTCCTGCACCCAGCCGAGCACGTTGCCTGCCCACGCGACCCCCACGTCACGGAGCAGCACGCCGAGCATGACGCCCACGCCCAGCGCCACGGCGGTCACCAGCGGCCGCTTCGAGAAGCGCCAGGTGAGCACCGCCCCACCGACTCCGAGCACTGACGCCCTCAAGACCGCGCCCGCGAAGAACTCCCAGGTCGTCTGAGCCGCGAGCCCTTTCAGCACCACCCACGCCAGCAACGACGCCACGAGCGCCGCGGCCACCACGCAGGCCAGCACCAGCTCGACGCGCGACCACGCCGTGTCGATTCGCTCGAGCGCGCGGTTCACGCCGTTCACTTCACCAGCTTCTCGACTTCATTGATCAGCTCTGCGGGCAACGAGCCCTTCGCCATGCGGCTGCGGGCCTCGCGATAGAGCGCGTCCCACTCGGCCTGCTGCGCGGGCGTCGGCTGCACCACCGTCATCTTCGCCTTGAGCCGCTCGAGCGCCTTGTCGTCTTCAGCCCGGATTCGCGTCGTCAGCGCGTTCGCGGTCAGCCGCCCCGTCTCGAGCACCATCGCGCGGTTCGCCTCGGACAACGTGTCGAGCTTCGCCTTCGACAACACCATGCCGCCGATGTTGGGGCCCACGACCGCCAGCGAGAGGTGGTCGAGCTTGCTGCTCCACTGCAGCTGCTCGGCTCCGAGCGCCGAGATGCTCATCGCGTTGATGTTGCCCGTCGACAGCTCGGGCAGCACCTCGGGCACGCCGAGCGGAATCGCCACCACGTTCGCCGCCTGGAACACCGGAGACAGCGTCGGGTCTTCGCGCCAGACCCACGGCCGCTGGCCCTTGAAGTCCTTCGGGCTCGCGAGGCCGAAGCCCTTCGACATCCACCGGTCGAGGCCCACGTCACCCCAGCCCACGAGGATGAAGCCCTGCGCCTTGAACGTCGCGTCGAAGCGCGGCTTGAGCGCGTCGCGCGCGGTGTCGAGCTGCTTCCACGTCGAGATGAGGCCGGGCACCTGCAGCACGTTCACCGTCGGGTCGATGACCGACAGGCCCGTCGAGGTGACGACCGCGCCGTCGAGCTGCCCCGTCTTCATCTTGCTGATCTGCGCGACCTCATCGCCCTGCGTCGCGTTCCAGTAGATGTCGATGACGACCTCGCCGTTCGACTTTTCCTTCACCGCCTTCACCCACGTGCGCAGCACCTGGCCCCACGGTGACTCGCGCGGCGCGAGAGAGCCGATCTTCAGCGTCACCGGGTCGGCGAAGGACACCGAGGCGCACAACAACGTCGTCAGCAGCAGCAGCGTTCGCATGATCGATTCCTCGGATCAGAAGGAGCAGCGCTTGAGGCGGGGCGGCGCGAGGTACCGCTTCGCCTTGCGCTTCGCGATGGTGTTCTCGAGCCGCTGGGCCGGCAGCACGTCACCCGCTTCGATGACCTCGGCCAGCAGCTTCTCGTAGGCCGCCTTGTCGTGCGCGTTGCAGGCCCAGTTCTGCGCGTAGAGCAGCTGCACCGTGAGCGCGCCGCGGTTGGTGAGGGTGAGCGCCCGCTCGAAGAGCCGCTTCGACTCGCCCAGCTCGGCGTCGGGAGAGCGCGCATGGTACGCACCCAGCGCCGCCAGCCCCGTCGCGTAGCCAACACCCTCGTCGAGCGCGACCGCGTGCTCGAGAATCGCCACGCCCACGAAGAGCTCGGCGACGATGGGGGAGTCCTCTGACGCCACGCTGCCACGCGAGACCCACGCGGCTCCCAACCACAGCAACGGCTCGGCGTCGGCCTTGTTCGTGAAGCCCGTGAGGTACCCCTTGATGGTGTCGGAGTTCTTCTGCGCCGCGACGAAGCCCGGCCGCTTCTGCTCGAGCAACAGCGTGCCAAACCGAATCGCCCGGTCGTACGCGTCTCGCGCCCGCTTCGCCTGAAACGCCTCGGCGTCGTCATCTTCCTTGTCGATGGCCTGCTCCCACTCGTCTTCGATGAACGCGCCCGAGAAGCCCGCCCACGACTGCGTGAGGAGATAGAGCGCGTCTTCGTTGTCGGGCGCCAGCTTCTGCATGCCCTCGAGCTGCACCAGGCTCGAGGCGGCGGCGATCTTGGCGACCTCGAGATCAGACAGCGTGTCGAACGCTCCCGCCGCGTCGCGCGTCGACTTCACCGTGCCGTCCAGAATGATCCGGTCGAGGCAGGCGGTGGCGCTGATCAGCACGGCAACCAGAACGGGCAGTCGCATGGCCCGGCCAATACAACGGCCACGACGGCAAACGAGTGGTTTCAGGGCGCTGGCGAGTCGCTCCTCACAATTCGACGACGGGGGGGCTGGCAGGCCGGGGTGATTCAATGTAGGAGGGCGGCTGCCCGGAGTTTTTCCGGACACGGCCGCAATGAATGCAGCCGGAACACTGAAAGTTGACGATGGCGACTGGTACCGTGAAGTGGTTCAACGATGCGAAGGGCTTTGGTTTCATCTCGCAGGACGGCGGCGGCGAAGACGTGTTCTGCCACCACACTGCGATTCAGACCCAGGGCTTCCGCACCCTGCAGGAAGGCCAGAAGGTCGAGTTCGACGTCGCGCGCGGCCCGAAGGGCCTCCAGGCGCAGAACGTTCGCCCGGTCTGAGTTTTCCTCAGCCACGACATGCCTGCTGAGCCCGGCTCGGTAGGTATGACTGACGGCCCGTCATCCAACATGGAGACGGGCCGTTTCATTTGCTGCGTGCTCCACCACATCGCTTGACCGCAGGCGCCCTTTTCGCCGAGAGCCGCTCGTATGCGTTGGCTTCTTCCGTGCGTCGCGTTGTGGGTTGGCGCTGGCTGCTACATCACCGAGCGCGGCCAGGTGCAGAGCGCGTTCGCCGTCGCCTCGGGTGCTGGTGGTGGCTCCTCGACTTCGGGCTGCGGCCCTGCGACCTGCCCGGGCTGCTGCACCGCTTCGGGCGCCTGCGCGTCGGGCGCCCTCAACAGCGAGTGCGGAGCCCAGGGCGCGATCTGCTCCGACTGCACCGCTCAGGCGGGAACGTGCGGAGCCGGCAGGTGCTCGGTCGTCATCTCGACGTCGGTCACCGTTCGCGGCAACACCACGTTCATCTCGAATGGCGTGCTCGCCCCGCGGTCGCTCGACGCCG
Organism: Myxococcaceae bacterium; assembly: GCA_040275325.1. Taxonomy (GTDB): domain Bacteria; phylum Myxococcota; class Myxococcia; order Myxococcales; family Myxococcaceae; genus Xiheimicrobium. The sequence goes on from JBEOKA010000188.1 coordinate 12,309, forward strand.
TCGCGCTCTTCGTCGCCCAGGCTGATGGCGGCTTCGCGTCGGTGCCCAAGACGCAGCAGCAGGGCGCGGTCGTCTTCCAGCCGATTCCGGCCGGCGAGCGGCTGCTCTTCACGGGCGACTCGTGGGTGGCGGGCGTGGGCGCCGAGGTCGACCTCTCGAAGACTCGGCTCGAGCGCAGCACGGTGGCGTTCGCCGACGCCGGCCTCTCGTGGACGATGACGACGGGCGACGTCTCGGCGTTTCCTCCTGGCACCAACCTGCAGGCCTACTCGCCGTCGCTGGGGCTGTGGGTCGAGCGTTACCAACGCGGCGCCCAGTCGCCGCTCGGCTCGAGCACGATGACGGTGTTCGACCACGTCGCGGCGGTCGGCGGCTCGCTCGCTCCGGTGCCGATGGGCGACACCGTCTTCCTTTCGGCGATGACGCCGCTCGACGCGGGCCCGGGCACGACGGGGCAGCTGGCGACCGCGATGGGCGTCACGCCGTTGCAGCTCACGCCGGGCGTCACCGCGCAGGCGCAGCTGAACTTCTCGATGGGCCGTGCGGTGCCGCTCACCACGACGTGGCACGTGCGCGGCCTGAGGAACTCGGTCGGCGCGCTCATCGACCAGACGCTGCCGCAGCGGCACGCGTTCGCGGTCTCGGCGCTGCCCCACGCCGGCGACGCGGGCAGCACCGGCTCGAGCGGCGACCTGCTCATCATCGACGGCGACGGCGCGACGGTGCTCGACGAGGTGCCGGTGAACGTCACCGCGCGCTCGGTGTTCCCCGCCGACTGGCCGCTCGTCGCCACCGCGTCGTTCTGCGGCGCCATCGCCACCCAGCGCCCTGACGCAGGCGCGCTCACCGTGACGCCGCAGCTGTGTGTCGTCGAGCAGGGGCTCTCACTCGACCTGCAGCCCTCGGGGCTCGCCGTCGTCGACATCGCCCTCGACGGCGTCAGCCTGATGGCCCGCCCTGGCCAACCGTTGGCGGGCGTTCGCGTCGGGCCCACGGGGCTCCTTGGGTGGAACCCCTCGGCGCCGGCGGGCTCGTGGGAGGTGCGCTCGTACACCTTCGATGGCGCCAACTGGAGACAGGTCTCGACGTTGCTCGTCCCGGGCTCGAGGTCGTCCGTCGTGCTGCCGCCCAACTTCCTCACGCCGGGGCAGCCCGCGCTCCTGCGCGTCATCGGCAGACGGCAGACCGGCGTCGAGACGGCGCCGTACCGCGCCACCTTCCCCTGGGGGACGGCCGACGTGCCGACGGGAGTCTTCGATGTTCGCTGAGCTCTTCGTCGCGGTGGTGCTGAGCCAGGCCGAGCTCGACGCGGGAGTCGAGGTCGATGCAGGCGTCGTCGTCGTCACGGCTCCCCCACCCATCTCGTTCTCGGACGAGCAGGTGCCGGTGGAGCTCAAGAAGCAGGCGCTCGCGAAGCTGCCCGCCAACGAGCTCGTCGACGCCATCGCGAAGGTGAAGCCCGACGCCGACCGCGAGAAGGTGTGTCACGAGCTGCGCGAGCTGGTGCCGCCCACGCTGCTCAAGGTGCAGTCGGTCGACGCGAACGACGAGGTGGTCGAGGCGACGGTGCTGCTCGACGGCCGTGAAGTGGGCAGCGCTCCGTGGGACGCGATGGTGCCGGCGTGCGTGAAGCGCGTCGTGGTGCAGCGTGGTGGTGAAGCGCGCACCGAAGACGTCGTGCTCGAGCCGCGTGGCCGCAAGACGGTGCGCGTCGACTGGGGTGGCGCGAAGAAGTTCTGGGCCGTCTCGGCGATGGGCGACGTGGGCGTCTTCAACCCGTCGCTCAAGCTCGTGCCTCCGGGAGCAGAGCCCGCCTCGGCCGTCATCGGCGCCGGCGTTCGCCTCGAGTCGTTCGCGAAGGTGTTTCACTTCAGCGTCGCGGTGAACGTGAACCCGCTCTACGGGCCGCTGCTGGCGGCGGTCGGGCTCCGTGGCGTTCCGGTGGTGCCGACGGTCGACCTCTTCTTCGGCGCGGCGTTTCGGCCGGGCTCCTCGACGGTGCGCGCCGTCATCGCCATCGACGCAGGGCTCTGGCAGCTGCTCTCTCCTGCGGTGCGCGCCACCGGTGGTGTGCTGCTGTTCGAGCGCGTGCTGCTGACGGTGAACGTCGACGCGCGGCTGATGACGGTCGGCTTCGTCTCGCCGACGCTTCAGGTGCCGCTCCTCTCGCTGGGGTTCGGTGGCGCGGCCGGCTTTGCCTGGTGAGTCACGGTGCGTCGAACGTCTCGACCGCCTCGAGCAGCTTGGTGAGCTGAGCCAACCGTCGGCGCAAGGTCGGCACCGGCTCGTCAGCCGAGGCGCGCGCCGCCTCGTGGAGCGCCGACGCCAGCACGCCTCGGAGCTGCCGCTTCACGTCGACTTCACCGGCCTTCGCGTCGCTCGCCTTCGAGACGACGGAGCGGTCTCCTGCATGCGCGAGCGTTCCATCGGCCTTCGCCACCAGCAGCGTGCAGACCTGGTCGTGCACGGCCCGGTGCTCGGCGGGCAGCTCGGCGAAGTGGAACTCGCCGTCGACCTCCTCCTTCACCTTCATCAGCGCGTCGTGCGAGGGCGCCTCGAAGTTCGCGCCGTGACGGCCCAGCCGGCTCTTGAACATCTGCGCCGCCACGCGCGCCACCTCGTCGGGCTCGGCCTTCACGCCGACGAGCTGCTTGAGGCCATGGTTCACGCCCTCGAAGTACGTCGACACGAAGCAGTCGAGAATGCCGTCGCGTGCGTCGCTCACGCTGATGGCGGGCTTCGCGAGCCTCGCCTTGAGGCGCTTCACGTAGACGTCGTGGAGCGGGGCGGGTGGTTTCGGCGTGGCGAGGGCGGTCATGTCGGGGCTCCAGTGAGAGAAGAGAGGCTGGCGAGAATCAGGGCGTCTTCGTCGGCGTCGTCGGCCGCGTCGACGAGGGCTGGCGTGACGAGGCGTGGCTGCGGCAGCTCGAGCGCTTCGGCCTCGGCCGCCACCACCTCGAGCAGGCCCGAGCAGCCGGCGCAACGAACGCGCGCGCGGCCCGCCGAGAGCGACGGCACGTGGCCGCGCGTTCCACACCCGCAGCTGAAGTCGACGCCGGCGTTCGTCTTCATGCCGCGCACGAGCGTCGCTGCGTGGCCGACGTCCTCGGTGCCGGGCAGCTCGAAGATGGTGAGGCTGCCGGCGGGGCCACCTTCGACGAGGCGCTGGCGGCGGCTCGACAACCTCGAGCGAAAGCCCAGGCCCAGCGCGCCGTGGGCAACACGCGTCACCACCACTGCGCCAGGCGGCGCGAGGCGGAGCAGCTCGAGCGTCGAACGTGTCGTCGGCCCGTCGTCGTCCTCATCGAGCGGCCCTGCGTGGAGCACCGCCGCACCCGCCACCGCACCGAGGAGTCGCTCGGCCGCCTGAAACCCCAGCTCTGCAGCGTCGGCCTTCAGCAGCAGCGAGCGCCCTTGAACGCGCGTCAGCTCGAGCCCCAGCTCGCCCGCGCGCGCGATGGCGGAGTGAAGCGCCGCCGCGTCGTCGGTGCGCAGCCCAACCAGCACTCCCGTCGCCGAGACCGTCGGCCCAGGGCGCGAGAGGGCGTCGAACACGGCGAGCCCATCGGCCGGTCGCCGGGCCGGGTCCTTCTCGAGCATCGAGTGAACGAGGCGCGCGACCTCGGGCGGAACGTCGGGGCGGTGTCGTGCGAGCGGCGTGGGTGTGCCGTGCAGGTGGCCGTCGATGACCTCTCCCAGGCTCTGGGCCTCGAAGGGCGCGGCTCCGGTGAGCAGCTCATAGAGCGTGCAGCCCAGCGCATAGACATCGGCCGCGGGCGTGACGCGACGGCCCAGCAGCTGCTCCGGCGCGGCGTAGTTCGGCGTGCCCAGCACCAGCCCCGCGAGCGTCGCGTCTTTCCCGCCGGGCTCCGACGCGATGCCGAAGTCGACCACCTTCGTCGTCTCTTCGTGCCCGTTGGCGACGAGCATCAGGTTGGCGGGCTTGATGTCGCGGTGCACGACCCCGACGCGGTGGGCGGCCCCGAGCGCGTGAGCGACCTGCCGGAGCAACCGCGTGGCGCGCTCGACGCTGAAGACGCCCTGCTCGCGCAGCACGGCGTCGACCGGCCGGCCGTCGAGCAGCTCGAGCACGAGGTACGACGAGCCTTCGTGGGTGCCCACGTCGAGCGCGCCGACGATGTTCGGGTGCGCGAGCCGCCCCACCACCATGGCCTCGCGACGGAAGCGCAGGCGAAAGCCCTCGTCGGCGCTCGCGGTGTCGTTGAGCACCTTCACCGCCACCTGTCGCCCGAGCCCGAGGTGCTCGGCGCGGTAGACCCGGCCCATCGCGCCCTGGCTCAGCAGCTCGAGCACACGCCACCGCCCATCGAGCTGACGGCCTGGCCACGAATCGGCGACGGGTGAAGTCATCGGCGTCATGACGTGGGAGCGCGCCATCTGGTTACCCGTGTGAGAACCCGGCACCTGCGACGAAGCGCTCCACGACGCGGGTGAGCGTCGCTGAAGGCAGCGCTCCCGCGACCCGCCCCACCTCGCGGCCATTCTCGAAGGCGACCAGCGTGGGAATGGAGTGAATGTGAAGGGCCTGCGCGAGCGCCGGCTCATCGTCGATGTCGACGGCGCCGAAGCGAAGCTGGCCACTGAAGCTGCGCGAGACGGCCTCGAACGAAGGCGCCAGCGCGCGGCAGGGAGCGCACCAGGTCGCGCCGAAGTCGATGACGACGCGGCCAGCGCTCGTGGTGAGGGCATCAAAGGACTGCGACGACACGGACTCGACGGTGGTTGACGGGTTCATGCGCAGACAGGTTTCGGGCGATTTCGGCATCACACCGGCGCCTGCCTGCATGGGCAGCTGTAAGGTCCGCGGGCCTCGAGACCTCGAGAGGCGCGTGCACACCTCCATGGCCATGCCCCAGTCGGCGTCGATTCCCCCGCAGTCCATCGCGTCGGAGCTGTCATTCGCGGCGTGGGTCGGTCAGCTGGTGAAGGCCCAGCGTGGCGTGCTGGTGAAGGTGGCGATGGGAGAAGGGCTGCTGGCCGACGAGGCCCTCGACGCCGTGCAGGAGGCGTTCGCGACCTTCATCGAGAAGAGCGAGTGGCGCTCGCTGCCCCGTGACACGCCCGACGCGCCGAAGCTGCTCGCGACGCTCGTGCGAAACCACGCCCGCAACCTGCGCCGCAAGCACTCGAGGAGGGACGAAGGCATGGACGCGGTGACTGGCAACGCCGAGGTCGACAGTGCCGCGCGCCAGCTCGACGAGCTGATGATGGACGCCGAAGCCCACCTCGAGCTCACCGGCTGCATCGCCACGCTCAAAGAGGTGCAGCGCACCATCGTCACCGCGCGCTTCTTCGAGGGCGCGTCGGGGCTCGAGGTGGCCGAGACGCTCGGCATCACGCCAGGCAACGTGGCGGTGCTGCTGCACCGCGCTCGCGAGCGGCTGCGCAGCTGCCTCGACTCGTCGAGGGAGCACTTCGGCGTGAAGAAGTGACCTGAAGCCGGGAGGTTGGGAAATCGGTCGGGTCCGTGTCACGAACTGGCCCGGCTGCGGATTCCCAGGGCATCGACGCAGCACTGACGCTGCGTCTGCACTGAGGAGTCCCTCATGAACGTCATCACCATCGCACGGCAGTCTCTCTCGACCGCGTGGCGCAACCGCGCGCTCTGGCTCTTTGGCTTCTTCATCGCAGCGTCGGGTGGAGCGGGCGCTGGAAACCCGAAGGCGAGCACCGGCGGAGCCAGCGCGCTGCCCGCGTGGGTGTGGCCCGTCATCGTCATCGCGGCCCTGCTCGGCATCGCCGCGTTCCTCATGCACATCATCAGCGAAGGCGCGCTCATCGCGCAGGTGCAGCGCGCGAACGGTGGCGAGACGACGTCGGTGCGTGACGGGTTTCGTGCGGGGCTCTCGCACTTCGGCGTCGTCTTTCGGCTGAAGGTGCTCGCGGGGCTGGCGATGCTGCTGGTCGGCGCCGTCGTCTTGTTGCCGGTCGGGCTCGGCCTCGCGTCGCTCGTTCCGCTGGCGGTGGGAGCCGCGTTCTCGGCGCTCACGATGGTGGTGCTGCTGCCGGCCGTGTTGACGGGTTACCTCGTGCTCGAGGTCGCGTTGCGGGTGGCGGTGCTCGAGCAACGTGACGCGTTCGGCGCGGTGAAAGAGGCGCAGCGCTATCTGTCGGGGCGGCTGCTCGAGTCGCTCCAGCTGCTGGTGATGGCCGTGGTCGGTCAGGTGGGCAGCAGTCTGCTGGCGGTGGCGGCGCTGGTGCCCGGCGCGCTGGTCGGCCTCATCGTCTACGCGGTGACGCAGGCGCTGATTCCCGCGCTGGTGGTCGGTGCGTTGGTCGCGGTGCCGCTCCTCATTCCTGCCATCGGCTTTGGCGGCACGCTGCGCAGCACGGTGTGGACGACGGGCTTCCTCGCGAGCCGGGCGCTCGAGCGCAGCTGATGTTCTTCGTCTTCGCCACGTTGATGGGCGGTGAGGCGGGCCCGGTCGACGAGGCCGAGGTCGTCTCGTTGATTGACGCCGCGCGGGTGGGCAACCCTCGCGCGGCGCGGCGGTTGTACGCGCTGCACGTGACCCGGCTGTACCGTGCGCTGCGGCCGCTGTGTGCGAGCGATGCGGATGCAGAAGATGCCGTGCAGGCCGCGTTCGTCGACGCGCTGTCGCATCTGTCCCGGTACGAGCCGCGAGAGGGCCGGCGGTTTCTCTCGTGGCTCGTGACGCTTGGGCTGAACCGCGTGCGCAAGTCGTTTCGGTCGTCGGCGCGCGTGGAGACGGACTCCGAGACGGTGAGCGCGATGCTCGAGCGGGAGGCCACGACGAGCGAAGACACGCAGGTGCGGCGGAGCGCGTTGTTGAAGGCGTTGGCGACGCTGCCCGAGCGGGACCGCCAGGTGGTCAGCCTCTTCTACGGCGCAGAGTTGTCGGCCGATGAAGTCGCCGAGACGACGGGCGTGAGCGCGTCGAACGTGCGGAAGATCTGCGAGCGCCAACGCAAGGTGCTGCTGACGATGCTGGGAGAACCTCATGAGTGATGAGCGGCTGAAGCGGGCGTGGACGGTGCTCGAGCCGTCGGAGGCGCAGCGTGTTCAAGTCGAAGAGCGCGTGGTGACGGCGTGGGAATCGCGTCAGCGCTCGTTGTTCTCGGAGTGGCTCGACGTGTTGCGCGCGAGACCGTTGCTCAACGGCGCGTGGGTGCTGGCGGCGATGGCGGTGCTGGTGTTCACGACGCCCGTGGGAGCGTTGCTCACTGCGCTCCCGAAGTTGCAGTCCGTGGCGGTGACGAGCCGTTCAACTCCCGTCGAGCGTGAACGGCCGGTCGAGCTGCTCGGGACAGGGACCGTTGTCGAAAGCCTGGCTGCAATATTGGGCCTCCGTCACGAGCGCTGCCTCGGTCAGCGCTGTCTCGCCCTCGTATCGCCAGCCGTTGGCGAAGCGCCCGGACGGCTCGCGCACGAAGACGCCCTGCGCGAGTGAGTCTTCCAGGTGCCTTGCCGGTGCGTTGGGCCTTCGCCTCAGCCCAGCTTCAGCTGCGCGCGCGCGATGGTGGTCGCGACGGCCATCACCGAGATCTGCGGGTTCACGCCGAGCGACGTGGGAAAGACGCTCGCGTCGGCGATGACGAGGTTCTTCACGTCCCAGGTCTCGCCATCGGGCTTCACGACGGCCCACGCCTTGTCGCTGCCCATCGCGCAGGTCGACATCGGGTGCGACGCGTAGATGTTCATCTGGTCCCACGGGCGGTCTTCGGCCAGCAGCGCGTCGAGCTCGACGAGGTTCTTCTGTGCGCCGGCGCGAGAGAACCCCGTGTGCACCTCAGTCGCGCCCGCCGCGAAGTAGATGGCGGCGATCTGCCGAATGCCCTTCTTGATGACGCGAACGTCTTCCGCGTTGGTGTCGTACGAGATCTTCGAGCGCGGCTCGTGTGGCCCGGGCTCGACGCGCCCCTCGGCGGTGTCGCCCAGCATCACGCCGCACGCCGCGAGGTGCCGCAGCTGATTCATCGGCTTCGAGTACAGCTCGTACTGCACGGAGTAGATGTCGGGCGACGCGCTGAACGTCTCGAGCACCGCGTTCTCGCTGGGCAGGCGCACGAAGTAGCCCTGCACCGCGCCGTGCCAGCCGTCGACGATCTCCTCGAATCGGCCCACCACACCGAGCGCCGTGTGCACGTGCAGGTTCCTGCCGACGCGGCCGTTCGAGTTCGCGAGCTTCTGGCGCAACAGGAAGATGGGCGTCGAGATGGCGCCCGCGCAGAGGAAGACCTTCTTCGCCCGCACCTCGAGTCGCCGCGACACCACCTCGGTCACCGGGTCGCAGCCGAACGCTTCCACGCCAACCGCGACGCCGTTCTCGACGATGAGGCGGCTCGCGCGGGCGCACGAGAAGACCGCAGCGCCTGCCGCGAGCGCGCGCGGAATCAGGTTGCGATCGACGCTCCCTTTCCCGCCCACGGGGCAGCCGACCTGACACAGGCCGCACCCGATGCAGCCCGGAGCGTTGCGCACGATGGCTCCGTGCCCCTCGAGCTTCAACGCGACGCAGCCATCGCGGAAAAGCTCGTTGTGCCGTCGCCACACGCTCTCGTCCGTGCGCACGGCTCCGACCGCGCGTTCGACCTCTTCGAACGTTGACGCCATGCCGGCCTCGTCGGCCCACGACACGCCGTACTGTTCTCTCCACTTCGAGAGCACCGCGCCCGGCGTGCGAAAGCAGATGCCCGAGTTGATCAGCGTGGTGCCGCCGACCGCTTTCCCGCGCGGCATCGGAATCAAGATGTTGCCGAGGCCCACCGACGTGCCGCGCTCGGCGTAGATGTTGCGCACGGCCCACGACTGCTTGTTCGACAGCTCGTGCGGCTCCCACTTGCGGCCCTCTTCGAGGAAGACGACCGAGAGCCCTGCCTCGGCGAGCTGCACGCCCGCGGCGGCACCACCCGCTCCCGTGCCGATGACGACGACGTCGCAGCTCAGCGTCTCGTCGGACGTGAAGGTGTCGGCGCGAAGCAGCTGGCCGCGGGGAAGCTCCATGAGGGCGATGTACCCCAGCTGGAGAGGGCCGTATTCAGCGCCAGGACCAGACGACGCCCGCGGCAGCGCTCCAGGTGAAGCGGTTCGTCATCGGGTTGCGTGGCGCGATGAGCAGGCCGCCGCCCGTGTCGCCACCGAGCGCGACGCCCGGTGCGAAGTCGAGGAACACGGTGGGGCCTCGTCGACGGGCCGCCCCAGCAAGCCCACCTGCACCCTCAGCGGAAACGCGAACGACCACGCGCGCGAGTAGTCGGCGATGGCGAGGCTGCCGATGTACCCGAACGCGAGCCCACCACCCACCGACCAGCGCTCGCCGAGCAACAGGTCGACCGAGAGCCCAAGCGTACCGGCGTCACGCTGCAGCGTCGTTCCCCACGTCAGGCGCGAGGTCAGCACGAGCAGGTCCTGCAGCACGACGCCGAGGTCGGCACTGAGGCCCAGCCCGTAGCCGATGGACCAATCGCTGCGTCCAACCGTGAGCGCGGGGCCGATGGCGGTGTGGAGCCGCGGCTCGAGCCTCACCTCATCGGTCGACGCGGCCAGCAACACCGAGAGCAAAAGCGTCGTCATGCTGCAGACACTCCCGCCAACGAAGCCTCCGCGCAACGCGCCCTCACTGACGTGCCGTGACAGTGAGGGTGCCGCAATTCGTCACCGGTGCTGCTGCGTCCCCTCGAGCGAAGGGCTGGCATCTTGTGTGCTGTTCGACGCCACGTGCTCCGGTTCTTCGCGTTGGCGTGGCTCGTTCTCGAATCGGCCTGGGTCGCGCTTCAGGGCGTCTTGCGATGGCCGAACCCGGAAGGGCAGGTCTGGCTGATGGATCTCGGCATCACCTATCTGGTCGCTCGACTGCTCTCGCGCGCTACGCCCGGGCGAGCGCTGCTCGTGGTCTTTGGCATGTTCATCTGGGCGATGGGCCTGGTCGCGATGGCCTCGCCCGGACGCGGCTGCGGTACCCATGCCTTCATGGTGTTCGAGGAGGCGAGGGTGCTCGTCGTGGTGAAGCTCGTGCTGGTGACCGGTGCAGCGCTGCGACGCCGGTAGGCGCTATCTTCCCTGCCATGCGCGACCTCCGCTTCGTTGCCGTGCTCTCGTTGTCTCTGTCGGCCACCACGTTCGCCGAGCCGCCTGCCGAAGACCCGTGTCCGCTCACCGAAGCGAAGGTGACCGAGCTCACCGGCATGAAGGTCACGAAGAAAGAGCTGCGGCCCTTCAGCTTCGGCGTCACCCAGTGCGTCTACGTGATGGAGAGCGGCACGCTTCAGTTCCAGCGCGTGATGCCCGAAGCGAAGGGCGTGAAGACCGAGGCCGACCTGGCTGCGAAGTTCGCCGAAGACGACAAACGCCGGCTGCTCAAGGACTTCAGCGTGCCGGCGTATTCCTTCACCGGCGGGGTGCACGTGGTGCTGCCGACGGGCGTGTGGCAGGTGCTCGCGATTCGTGGCCCTGGCGGTGGGCTCGACCCGATGAAGCTGGGCAAGGCGCTCGTCGAGGCGAAGCTCAAGAAGTGATCAACGCGTCTTCACCATCGACCACAGGTCTGGCCGCCTCGGCATCTGCGACAAGTCACACCCGCGCGTGAGCCCGCCGGCCGCCCGCACGCGGTCGTCTTCGAAGTAGCCCAGGTGCATCGCGAAGGTGACGGCCTGGTAGCCCGCGCGCCGCGGCGCGAGCGACGACTGGCCCCACGCCTTCCACACCGCCAGCCGCTCTGCCGCGGGGAGCGCCCGCAACGCGCTGCCGTGCGTCGGCACCGTCGACAGGTTCACCGCGCGCAGCAACGTGCGGAAGAGCCCCTGCATGTCGGGGTAGAGCTGCGAGACGTACAGGTCGACGAAGCGCGCGACACCAATCTCGTCAGCGTCGTACGGCCACTCGGGAGCGCCCGGAAAACACGCGCGGGCCAGCTGCTCGACGATGTCGGCCTCGAGCTCGTCGAACACGAAGTAGCCAACCTTCGCAGGGCCAAAGCCACGCAGCGCGCGAAAGACCCAGCCACCACCCGCCACGGCCAGCAGCCCACTCACACCGGCCGCCTTGAGCAGGCTGCGTCGAGAGACGCCCGCGAGCAGTGCGTGAGGCGTCGTCGGTGGTGGCGTCGTCGGCAGCATCGAGCCCGCGAAGGTGTACCGCTGTCGCACCACCGCGGCAAAGCGCACCGCTGAATGCCGCCCGCTCGTTCCCGTCGACCGCGGCGGGCGCACAGGTAAGGTCGCGCCCCGGAGGCCGTTCATGCACCGCATCCTCTCAGCCGTCGCCCTGCTCACGTCAGCCCTCGTCCTCGCGCAGCCGAAAGAGGCTCCGCGCGCGGCGCTCATCGTCGGCGTCGTCTCGTCGCAAAACCCCGAGTCGGCGAAGGCACAGGCCGCGGCGCTGTCGGGCTTCGTCGGGAACGCGGTGCGTGAAGCGACGGTCTCTCGCGTGTACCCCGACCAGGAGGCCCTCGCCGTCGCCGTCGCGAAGGGTGAGGTCGACTACGCGGTGATGGGCCCGCTCGCGTACCTGCGCATCGACCCGAAGGCGAACGCGCAGCTCGTCTTCCGCACCATTCGCAACGGCAAGTCGACGTACCGCTCGGTGTTGTTCGCGCCCGCCGGCAAGAAGACGACGCTCGATTCGATTCGCAAGGGCTCGGGCCTGAAGGTGGCGTGGGTCGAGCCGTCGAGCGCGTCGGGCTATTTGCTCGCGAAGGCCCACCTGCTGCGCGCCGGCATCAACCCGGTGCAGGTCTTCACCGTGCAGGACTTCCTGGGCTCGCACGACGCCGTCTGCAAAGCGGTGGCGGCCGGCAAGTACGACGTGGGTGCCACCTTCAGCGACCCCACGCCGAACTCCACGCGCATCTCGGGCTGCGAAGGCCCGCTCGGCAAAGACGCCGCGAAGCTGACGCTGGTCTCGGCGACCGACGAGGTGCCGAACGACGTGCTCGTCGCCGCGCCGGCCATCAAGCGTGAACGCGTCGAGCTGCTCCGCGCCGCGGGGAAGTCTGCGGCTGGCACCGATGTCGGCCGCGACATGCTCAAGTCGGCCTTCCTCGCCGAGGCGGTCGCCGACGTGTCGGAAGACGACTTCGCTCCGGTTCGCAAGGCGCTCGACGCCTTCGCCCGCTGAACGTCAGCCGCCAGCTTCCCTCAATCGCTGTAACCAATCGGGCCCGACGACCACACCGCAGATGGTGGAGCCCACTCTTCCTGCGGCGAGTTCGTTGCTTCCACCCCAAGGTCGGGTGAGAACCGTCGCACTCATGACCGTTCGTCGGGTGGCAGCGCTGGTGGGAGTGCTCGTCTGTCTCGGCGGCGCCGCCGTCTGGTCCGCGTCGCACCGAGGCCAGCTCATGCGTCAGGCTCGCCAGCAGGCCGAGGCCGACGCCGAGAAGACGTGGCAGGCGACGGCCGACGGGCTCAACGCCCTCGTTCCGCCGATGAGCGCGCGCGCGCAGCGGGTCGCGAAGCTCGAGAACATCGCGGCTCTCATCCGCTCCACGACCAGCCACAGCGACCTCGGCGAGCTCGGCGAGACGCTCAAAGACGCGCGCCGCAGCGAAGACTGGCTGAACACACCGCTCGCGGGCAGCGCCTTCACGCTCTTCCTCGGCTCGGGGCTCGCGCTCAGCGAGACGCCAGCCCTCGTCGAGACGATGAAGGGGCAGCTCGAGCGCGCCGAACTGGCGCCAACGGGCGCGTTCGTGGTCAGCGACCAGCGCCTCTGGCTCGTCGCGCTCGCTCGAACCGAGGTGCAGAACCTCAACAGCACCTCGGCCTTCGTCGGCGTCGCCCGCGAGGTGACGGAGCAGGACCTTCCGCCGCCCTCCGATGGCGTCGCCCTGCAAGTGGTGGTGGGAGGCTCGAAGCGCCCGCTGAGCGCCGGGCCAAAGGAGTCCGTCGACCACCTCGCCCGCCGCCGCATCTCGATGAAGCGTGACGAGTCTCCCTGCTGCGTCACGCGCGACCTCGTGCCCGGCGTCTCGCTGGCGGTGTTCAAAGACCCGAAGCCCACGCTCGACGCGGCCGAAGCCGAAGCGACGCGGGCCCAGTGGCCGAAGTTCGGAATCGCTGGCCTGCTCTCGCTCGCCATCGTCGCCGTCGCGCTGCTCACCGGCAGAAAGCCGAAACCGGAGGAGGACGCTCGTGATGCGTTGCTCCGTGAGACGCAGCAGCAGCTGCGCCAGTCGCAAGAGGTGCTGCAGAAGCTCTCGACGGGCGCGTTCGCCACGCAGCAGAACGCCGCGACCCCGAACGTGGTGCCGCTCGGCGACCCGGTGCTCGACTCCACGCAGGCGTCGGTCAGCATGTCTCGCTACGAGGTCGTCGCGCCGCTGGGTGAAGGTGGCATGGCTCGCGTGGCCATCGCCGTCGTCCGCGGGGCCGAGGGCTTCAAGCGCACCTTCGTGCTCAAGCGGCTCAAGCCCGAGCACGTCGCGAACGTCGAGCTGGTGAACCAGTTCATCGACGAGGCGCGGCTCGGCGCGTCGCTGGTGCACTCGAACATCGTGCCCATCTTCGACTTCGGCCGTGACGCCGACGGCTACTACCTCGCGCAGGAGTACATTCTGGGGCGCGACGTCGACACGCTGGTGGCGCGCTCGATGGAGAAGCGCGGCCGGCCGCTCGAAGCCCCGCTCGTCGCCACCATCGGGCAGGAGGGGCTCAAGGCGCTCTCGTACGCCCACACCCGCACCACCGACGACGGCAAGGCCGCGGGCCTCGTGCACCGCGACGTCTCTCCGGCCAACCTCATGGTCTCGAAGCGCGGCGAGGTGAAGCTGCTCGACTTCGGCATCGTCAAGAGCGCCGACCGCGTCACGCACACGCAGGCCGGCGTCGTGAAGGGCAACCTCTTCTACATGTCGCCCGAGCAGGCGCGCGCGCTGCCCGTCGACCCGCGCAGCGACCTCTTCTCGCTCGGCATGGTGCTCACGACGGCCGTGCTCGGAGCGCCGCTCTACGACGGCAACACGATGTACGAGTTGATGACGCGCGCCGCGAACGGTCCCACGGCCGCCGACCTCGAGCGCATCAAGGCTGGCGCAGGGCCGCTCGTCGGCTTCCTGCTCAAGGCCCTCGCCATCGACCCGGCCGCGCGGTTCCAGACCGCCACCGAGATGGCGAACGCGCTCGCTGGAGTCCTCGCTCCAGCGCCCGCGATGGAGCTCGAAGAGCTGGTGCGCTTCCTGGTTGGTGAGGACCTCGAAGCCGAGCGCCAACGGTTTGCCGGAGCGTCATGATGAGACACCTCGTCGTCGTCGTTCTGCTCGCGTCGGCGTGTGTTCCGCCTGCTGGCCCGCTCGCGAAGGTGTGGACGCCGCGGGAGTTCTTCGCGAAGCGCGCCGAGACGAAGCCCCTCTTCGGAGGCTGGGCGCCCTCGGAGTTGCTCGTCACCGAGGGCCAGCCGATTCCGTACTCCACGCGCACGCAGAGCACCGGCGAAGGCCTGCCGGTGTTCCCTGGCGTCTCCGAAGGCCGCGCCATCGGCTTCGTCATCACCGACGTCTGGCAAGACCACCCGCAGCCGTGGATTCAGCCGGTGTGGATGTCGTCGAGCCGCGACGCGCCGTCGGCCCGTCGCGTGGGTGTGGAGAACGTCTTCCCCGTGGCGCTCGACAGCACCTTCTATTCGCCGTGGTGGCGCATGCGGTTCGTGCCCATCGACGACGGCGAGGTGCTCACCCACTCGAAGCAGGTGCTCGACCGGGGCAACGTCATCGACGGCGCGATGGTGATGTGTCCCTTCACGGGGCGCGACTCCATCGACGTCGCCGCCGAGGCCGGCGGTGTTCGACACCCGCTGACGTCGAAGCTGCTCAAGGGCGCTGAGAAGGCGAAGGGCTTCGTCGACGGTGTGCTGCACCCGTACCTCGACTTCGGGCCGGGCCGAGCGCAGTGGCACGACCAGGAGCTCGTCGCTGCCGACCTCTTCGTCTTCACCAGGGCTGGAGCGGCGCTGCCCGTCGCGACCATCTGGCCAGCAGACCCCGCGCGAAACGGCTTCCTCACCCGCGTCGAGGTGCCAGTGCCAGCCGGTGCCGCCTTCTTCGTTCCGTCGAACCGCCCCGACTTGAGAATGGCGCTCGGCACGCTCGCCCCCGACGTCGACCCGGCGCTCGACGGGTTCCCCGAGTACGCGCTGCGCCTCGCCCGAACCTCCGCGTGCTTCTCGACGCCCAACTTCCCCGCGAGCTGCGACTGGCTCGACACGCAGGCGAAGGTGAAGGTGCTGCCCGGTCAGAAGCGCACGACGGTGCAGCTGTCGGCGGCGGTGTTGAGTGAGGTGACGCCGTGAGAGCGCTGCTCCTCGTGACGTTGTTGCCGCTCGCCGCCAGCGCCCAGGAAGACGCGGGCGTCGAAGAAGAGAACGTCGTCGTCGAGGTGCCCGAAGACGAAGCGAACCAGGGCTACTCGCCCGACGAGAGCCAGGCGCAAGACCCGATTCGTTTCACCGGCTACCTCGACGTCGGCTTCGCCAAGGCCACGGGCAACGGCTCCAGCTTCCGCTCCAACGATGACCGCGTGCCGCTCGACTACGGCAACGACGCCTTCGCGCCGGCGGTGAACTCGCGCGGAGAAGTGGCCTCGACCGACTCCACCGGCCGCTTCACGAACGGGTTTCTCCCGCGCTCCGTGGGCATCGGCTCCACCCCGTCGCTGCTGCTCAACACGCTCTCGGCCGACGTGCGGGTGCAGCCGAGAAACCTGCCCGTCTTCCTCTTCGCGCGCCTGCAGTTGATGCCGCGCCTGCTCTCGACCGGAGACGTCACGCGCGTCGAGCTGCAGCAGGCGTTCGGTCGGCTCTCTCCTTTCAAAGCGCACGAGTTCGCTGTCTTCCTCG
Source organism: Myxococcaceae bacterium (assembly GCA_040275325.1). Classification (GTDB taxonomy): domain Bacteria; phylum Myxococcota; class Myxococcia; order Myxococcales; family Myxococcaceae; genus Xiheimicrobium. Next base: position 28,120 of record JBEOKA010000188.1, read on the forward strand.
GTCGCTTCGACTCGGTGTTCGGCATCGAGTACCTCGAGAACGAGGCGAACCTGCGGCTCGGCATCACCCCGTCGCTCACCGCGCGCTACACGACGGGCCACGGCCTCGGCGCGAAGGCCTTCTATCGGGTGCAGGTGGCGAGCCTCTGGTCGGCCTTCAGCGTGAACCTCGCCGGCACCACCAACGGCACCCGCATCGAAGCGCTCGTGCCCGTCAGCGCGAGCCTCACCGGTGCCGTCGTCGGCAGCGCACGCCTCGGGTACGAGCTCAACCTGCAGAAGGTGCAGGTGAAGCTGGGCGTCAGCGGGCTGTACGGCCCGCGCAATGACCTTCGGGTCGGCACGGCGAAGCAGCTGGCGCTCGCCGGAGACGTTCGCGTCAACGCCTTCGGCTTCTCGCTCGCCGGCGAAGTCCTTCACCTCATCGATGAGCGCGGCGCGGGCGCGCTCAAGGTGACTGGCACCACGCAGGCCGAGCTCGCCTCGGGCTTTCAAGTCACCGGTGGCTGGGCGCGGCTCGGCTACACGCTCCCCATCACCTCTGCGGCTTTCACGGGCGCGACGCTCTACGTCCGCTACGACCGGCGCCACGGGCAGTTCGAGGGCTTCACCCAGCTGCAGACTGACCGGCTCACCGGCGGCGTGCGCGTCGACCTCTTCGAGGTGCTGGCGCTCAAGGCCGAGGTGCTGCTCAACCGCGAGCTGGCCGGCGCGCCGCTCGTCGACAACGACGTCTTCACCTCTTCCGCCGTCTTCACCTGGTGACCCGATGATGAACGCGTTGTTGCTGCTGGTGGTGATGGCGGGCCCGAAGGGCGTCGACGCGGGCGTTCAGCTCGGAGAGCAGCTGCCGCTCTCGCTGCTCGTGAAGACGCCCGAAGAGCTCGAGTACAAGGCCGTCACCGAGCGCCAGTACCTGCTCGTCACGCTGCTCGTCGGCGCGAAGGCCGCGTGGGACCGCAACGACTGGGAGACCGCCGCGACGAAGTGGGAGGCCGTGCTGCGGCTGCCCAACCTGCCGCCCGACGTCGACGAGGCCGTCAAGCGCTTCGCGAAGGTGGCGCGGGAGCGGGCTGGCGGCCAGGCGTCGTCACTGCCCGCGTTGCCCTCCTCGAACGCCGAGCCCGTCGTCACCATCACGCCGATGGAGGCCGAGGCTCCCAGGCCCAGCGCGCTCACGGTGATGGGCGTGGTGCAGGGCGGTGGCTCACACGGGCCCGGCGGCGCGGTGGTGGTGCTGCGCCGGGCGAATGGCGCGACCCCGAAGCCGAGGCCCGCGCGCGTTCGCGCCGTCATTCAGAAGGACAAGCGCTTCGTGCCGCACGTGCTCGCCGTGCCGCTGGGCGCGACGGTGGAGTTCCGCAACGAAGACGACTTCTTCCACAACGTCTTCTCCATCTCGAAGCCCAACGACTTCGACCTCGGGCTCTACAAGTCGGGCGCGCAGCGGGAGCAGGTCTTCTCGACGGCCGGCCCCGTGAACCTGCTCTGCAACATCCACTCGCAGATGGGCGGCTGGCTCTACGTGTCAGACTCTCCCTGGTTCGCGCAGGCCGACGCGCAGGGGCGCTTCTCGGTGAAGGGCGTGCCGCCGGGGAAGTGGGAGCTCGAGGTGTGGCACGAGTGGGCCAGCCAGAGCGTGAAGCAGGTGGTGACGGTGGCGCCGGGCATGACCGAGGTGTCGGTCACCGTCGACGGCGACCGGCGCGCGCCCGCGTTCGTTCCCGACAAGTCGGGCAAGCCGCGCCAGCCGCAGCTCGGGTACTGACTTCAGCTCGTGAGGCCTTCGGCGCGGTACCGCGACAGCTTGCGGTAGAGCGTCTTGCGGTCGAGGCCGAGCAGCTGCGCCGCCTTCGTGCGGTGGCCCTTCACCGACGAGAGCACCCGGAAGATGTGCTCGCGCTCGAGAATCTCGAGTGAGGGCGTCGCTTCGACCGACGTCGGGGCCGGCTCGCTCGAGGCAGGGCGCTGCTCGAGGGCGACCCGCAGCCTGCGCACCTCGACCGCGCGGCGCACGCTGCTCTCGAGGGCGTCGAGCGTCGCGGCGGCGACCTCCCAGGCTCCCGCGCGGGCGCTGCGCTTGCGCGTCGCTTCGTCATTCGACGCAACGATGACCGGCACCTGCGGAAACTGGTCGACGAGCTGGGCGCACGCACTCGCCGCCTCACGCGCCGTCGGGCCGATGACCACCACGTCGACCGCGCCCCGCTTCACCGAGGCCGCGGCCTCTTCGACCGCCTGGGTGAACGACGGGGTGTGACCCCAGCGCGCGAGGTCTGCTTGAAACGAGCTGCGGCTATCGATGACGAGCAGTGAGGCCATTGAGGGCGGCTGAGCAGCCTTTGTGCCGTGCCGTTCTTCGTGAAAATGAGTGGTTCGCTGATTGACCGGCGTGTCGTTTCGCCTCACTGAGGCCCATTGCCACGGGAAGCAGTGCGTCACGACACGGGTGGCCAAAGCGCTCCGACGTCCTGACCACGGTACGGTGCCCACTCTTTCCCTGGGGGAACCATGACGAACCAGCTGCAGCTCGAGAACCTCTACGCCTTCGAGAAAAACCGAAAAGACGCCCGCTGGCTGGTGCAGCCGATGGGCAACGGGGTGGTGAAGGAGCTCACGTTTGGCGAGGCGATGAACGAGGTGAGGCGGCTGGCGAGCTACTTCACCTCGCTCGGCCTGCCTCCGAAGAGCAACATCGCCCTCTTCTCGAAGAACACCGCGTGGTGGCTCATCACCGACCTCGCCATCTGGATGTCGGGGCACGTCTCGGTGCCGCTGTACCCGACGCTGACGCCAGAGACGATTGGCCAGGTGCTCGACCACTCCGAGGCGAAGCTCATCGTCATCGGCAAGCTCGACGGCTTTGGGGCCATGGAGCCCGGCATTCCCGCTTCGCTGCCTCGCGTCCTCACCCCGCTCGCGCCCGACACGAAGGGTGAGAAGTGGGCGGACGTGATGGCGAAGCACCAGCCGATGACCGAGTCGCCCACGCGCCCCGCCGACGACCTGGCCACCATCATCTACACCTCGGGCACCACCGGCGTGCCCAAGGGCGTGATGCACACCTTCGGCACCATGTGCGCGTCGCGCGGCTTCATGGAGCAGCTCAAGGTCACCACCGAAGACCGCATGCTCTCGTACCTGCCGCTCTCGCACGTCTTCGAGCGCACGCTCGTCGAGACCGGCACCTTCTGCATCGGCTTTCAGGTCTTCTTCGCCGAGTCGCTCGACACCTTCGTGAAGGACCTGCAGCGCGCGCGGCCGACGCTCTTCGTCTCGGTGCCGCGGCTGTGGCTCAAGTTCCAGGCGGGCGTCTTCGAGAAGATGCCTCCGAAGAAGCTCGACCGGCTGCTCTCGATTCCCATCATCAGCGGCATCGTGAAGAAGAAGATCATCACCGGCCTGGGCCTCGACGCGGTTCGCTTCGCGGGCTCGGGCTCGGCGCCCATTCCCGGCCCCGTGCTCGACTGGTACCGCAAGCTGGGCCTCGAGCTGCTCGAGGGCTACGGCATGACCGAGAACTTCTCGTACTCGCACATGACGAAGCCGGGCCAGGTGAAGGTCGGCACCGTCGGCACCCCGCACCCGGGCGTGCTGCACCGGCTCGGCGAGGGCCACGAGATTCTCGTGAAGAGCCCCAGCAACACCACCGGCTACTACAAGCAGCCCGAGCTCACGAAAGAGCTCTTCACCGACGACGGCTACGTGAAGACCGGCGACCAGGGAGAGATCGACGGCTTCGGCAACCTGCGCATCACCGGCCGCGTGAAGGAGCTCTTCAAGACCTCGAAGGGCAAGTACGTCGCGCCGTCGCCCATCGAGAACCGGCTGCTCTCACACCCCGACCTCGAGCAGGCGATGGTGGCCGGCGCCAACCAGGGGCAGCCGTTCGCGCTCGCGGTGCTCTCGCTCAAGGCCCGCAACAAGCTCACCGCCGCCGAGGGGCGCGCGCAGCTCGAGGCCGAGCTCAAGAAGCACATCGAAGACATCAACTCGCGGCTCGACTCGCACGAGCAGCTCGAGACCCTGGTGCTCGTCACCGACGAGTGGACCGCCGAGAACGGCCTGCTCACGCCGACCCTCAAGCTCAAGCGCGCGGCCATCGAGAAGAAGTACGGCTCGAACGTCGAGACCTGGTACCGCGCGAAGACGCCCGTGCTCTGGGCGTGACGATTGGCAGGGCCGTCGCTACGCGGGGCCCTGCTCGAGCACCTCGAAGACCCGAGCCAGCTGCTGCTTGTGGTGTTCGACGATGTCGTGGGGCGTGCCCATCGCCGCGGCCTTGCCCGCGAGGTCCATCACCGCGGCCATCAGGGTCTCTTTCGTCGGGTGCTCGAAGTCGCCCTTCGTCGAGCGGAACGCCAGCCACACGGCGCCTTCGACGGTGCGCTGCAGCTGCTCGACCGACGTGTTCGAGCCCAGCCTCGTCGCGGCGCGCTTGAAGGTCTCGAGCTGCGCGTTGAGGAAGCACTTCACCACGAGATCTCGCGCCCGCACGGGCGTGAGTCCCACCAGGTCTTCATTCGAGAACGTTTGCAGCATCGACACCTCCACTCTCGAAAATGCGCCCGGGCTGCTCCCCGTGCCACTGTGTTTGGCCCGGGGACGATTCAGGGCGAGGTGCCTTCGACCCTGATCAGGCGGCTGACCCACGCGGCGCGTTGACGATTCCGCGCACTGCGGTGGCCACGGTCTTGCTGTTCGTGGGACCTGATCGATGCGTGCCCTCCTCGATGAGCTCGAACAGCTGCTGCGTGAGCGCCCCTCGCCCGACGCGCTTGGCCTGCTCGAGCGCCTGCGCGAGGCGTGCACGCGCAACGAGGCGCACCTCATCGAGGCCAGCAACCAGCTGCTCGAGCGCGACGCCATGCAGCTCGTCGAAGCGGCGACCCGCGACCTGGTGCAGAGCGAGCGTGACGCCTTCTTCCGCACCTCGTGCGACCTGTTGTGCGTGCTCGACGACCGGCTCTGCTTCACCCAGGCGAACCCCGCCTGGCACACCACCATCGGTCATGACGTCGCGACGCTGCTGGGCAGGCCGTTGGTGCCACTGATTCACCCAGACGACCTCGAGCGCACCCACGAGATGTCGGCGCGGGTGATGGCCGAGCTGCGGGTGTCTGAGTTCGAGCTGCGGCTGTCGGACGGGGCGGGCGACTGGCGGTGGATCTCGTGGACCGCGACCTGGGACCCCGAGCGTCGCCGCTACTTCGGCATCGGGCGCGACGTCACCGAGCAGCGGGCGCTCGCGAAAGAGATCGCGCAGGCGCAGAAGCTCGAGGCCATCGGCCAGCTCGCCGCCGGCGTGGCGCATGAAATCAACACGCCCGTGCAGTTCGTCGGCGACAACCTGGTCTTCATCACCGACGCATGGCGCGACACGCTGAGCTACCTCGACGAGCTGCAGACGGTGCTCGACCCGCAGCAGCGCGCGGCGGTGCAGCAGCGGGCCGAGGCGCTCGACCTCGACTACCTGCGCCGCGAGGTGCCGACGTCGCTCAGCGATGGCCGTGACGGCCTGCAGCGGGTGGCCGAGCTCGTGCGGGCGCTCAAGGAGTTCTCGCACCAGGACACAGGCTCGCTCGAGCCGTCAGACGTGAACGCCATCATCCACCGCAGCGCGACGCTGTCGCGTGGAGAGCTCAAACACCTCGCCGAGCTCGAGCTGCGGCTCGACGAGGTGCCGCTGGTGCCGTGCCTGCCCAACGCCCTCGGCCAGGTGATGCTGAACCTGCTGGTGAACGCCGCGCACGCCATCGAGGAGCGCGCCACGAAGGACCGCACGTGCCCGCGCCGCATCGTGGTGCACAGCCGTGTCGTGGGCGCCGACCTCGCCATCTCGGTGCAGGACACGGGGCAGGGCATTCCACCCGCCGTGCAGGAGCGCATCTTCGAGCCCTTCTTCACCACCAAGCCGATGGGCAAGGGCACTGGCCAGGGCTTGAGCCTGGTGCGCTCGGTCGTCACGCAGCGCCACAAGGGCCGCATCGCCGTCGAGAGCGCGGTCGGGCAGGGCACGACCTTCACCCTGTTCATTCCCCTCGTGGCGACGCCGGGCCTTAGCGCCGCCGCGTGAGCAGCCACACCGCGAGCAGCACTGACGAGAGCTCGACCTGGGCGCAGCCGCAGCCCGTCTGACGAAGCTGCTGTGGGCCGAGCAGCTCGGGAGCCGTGCCGCCACCCTGCGGTGCTGGAGCGCCGGCATCGGGCTCGACGCCAGCGTCTGGCTCCATGGTGCCCGCATCGACCGGGGCGCCGGCGTCGGGCTCGGGAACGCCAGCGTCGGGTCGAGGCACGACGCAGCCTGCGCCCACCGCGCGGGTGTCGACGAAGCCGTGCTGGTCGGTCGCAGTGGTGAACCACGCCTCGAAGCGCCGGCGCCACGTGTCGACCTGCACGAGCGCCTCTGGCGTGGGGGTGCTGCGCGCGACGTAGACGAAGCCGGTGCGGAAGCAGCGCTGCGTCGCGGGGAAGGCGGGGCTGCGCGCGCCCATCTGCCGAATGACATCGTCGACGCTCACGCGGCGTTCGCTGCCCATGATGGTGACGCTCGGCGCGGTGGGGGCGAGCGGCCCGAGTGGATCGTTCGAGCCCTGGCCCCACACGAGCAGCAGCGGCTGCACGTCTGCGCTCGGGATGAGGCCCATGAAGTACTGGTCCATCGAGTTGTATTTGCGCGCGCAGCCCTTCACGCGAAACACGCCGCCGCCGAGCGGGTCGATGCAGCTGCCGAACATCACCGAGCGGGAGTCGACGCGCACCTGGTAATGCCGGTCTCCGCTGCGCAGGTCTTCCTGCTTGCCGAAGCCCGTGTCGTAGTCGGCGCCGACGAGCCAGAGGTGGCCGAGCTCGTGGCCCAGCACCTCGAGGCCCGTCATGCCGAGGTTGCCCGAGCCGAGGTCTCCTGCGAGCGCGTCGGGGTCGGCGGGCAGGCGTCGCGCCGAGCCCATGAAGATGCAGCCCTTCAACTTCGCGCGGCTGCCGAAGGGCGTGCCGTCGTTGAGCAGCGGGTTCTGGCCGATGTTCTGGGCGGTGACGCGCGCCTGCTGAAAGAGCGGAACGTTCGCCGCGCCCGTCACCTGCTCCGAGAGAAAGACGACGAGAAAGTCGTACTCATCGGCGAGTGCTCCGAGGGCTGCGCGCGACGCGTCCTGGCAGGCGAGGCCCTGGGCGGGCGTCAGGCCCGGCAACGTGAACCCCATCACCCGCTGGTGGATGCTGCCGGTCGTGTCGGGCACCACGATGACGTCACCGATGGTCGTCACCTGGGCCTGCACGAGGGTGCTCAGCAGCACGAGGAGGGCGGGCGCGCGGGTCATGGCGGGTCGGCTCAAAACAAACGAGGTGGAATGGAACAAGCGAGAGGGGTGAGGAGGTGAAACCCGCGGGTGTCAGGCGGCCTGCAGCGTTCCGGAAACTCGTTCGTGCGGCGAAGACGGAGCTGCGCGCGCCGTGTTCCGAGGAGCCACGGACGGCGGAGCGGCGTCTTCGCAGGATGCACGACGACGGCGCGTGCACGACAGCGACGGCGGAGCGGTGTCTTCGCAGGATGCACGACGACGGCGCGTGCACGACAGCGACGGCGGAGCGGCGATACACGACCGCTCGAGAACGCATGCGCTCAGCAACGACGGAGCGGCGTCCAAGACCGCTCGCGCTCAGCGACGGCGAAACGGCGTCCACGACAGCTCAGCAACGGAGCCGCGTCTACGACAGCTCGAGAACGCGTGCGCTCAGCGACGGCGAAACGGCGTCCACGACAGCTCAGGAATGGCGGAGCGGCGATCCACGACGGCTCGAGAACGCGTGCGCTCAGCGACGGCGAAACGGCGTCCACGACAGCTCAGCAACGGCGGAGCGGCGATCCACGACGGCTCGAGAGCGCATGTGCTCAGCAACGGCGAAACGGCGTCCACGACCGCTCGAGCCATGTGCTCAGCGACGGCGAAACGGCGTCCACGACAGCTCAGCAACGGCGGAGCGGGTCCACGACAGCTGCGCAGGACGCGCTCAACGACTGGGTGCGCCGCCCTCGCGGGAGCGGCGCGACGTGCGCGTCATCGCAGGAACACTCGACAGTGCGCGCGCTCCATGACGGAGTGCTCGCAGGAAGCACGACAGCTCAACGACGTGTGCACTCCCACACAGGAACCACGATCGCTCGGCAGTGCGGTGATCGAGCAACGAGCGTTCGCGAGTGTGTGCACCTTCGTCACAAGCGCTCGCTCAACCGACGGCGTGATTGTTGGCGGCACACGACTTCGCGCGCTCGATATCCTTCTCCACGGGCTTCCAGTCTGCCTTCGGCTGCCACCGCTTCAGGCACGACAACAGGCGGTTCATCTTCCCAACGCGACGAGACGAGTACATCGGGTGCTCGGAGGGACAGGGGCCGTCGAGCTTCAGCGCCATCACCGACTGCCGATAGAGCGCCGCAGCGTCATCGACGCGGCCAGCCTGCGCGAGCGCGTACCCACGCAGCCCCGGTGAGAGCGCGTCACCATATTCTTTGAACAGCGCGGCGATGGCCTTCGCCTCGGCGGGCTCCGCGGGCGCGCAGTCTCCGAGCGCGTTTTCGGCGTCCATCAGCGGGCCGTTCTCTCCCCACGGCCCGAGCACGGTCTTCGCGCTGCCGACGGGAGCCTGCAGCTCGCTCTCGTGCAGCACCTCGGCGTACCAGCGCACGGCCGAGATGGTGGTGGCGTCGGCCTTCGACTTCTTCAGCGCGTCGAGCACTTCCGAGACCGGGCTCGACTGCATCGGCGGCGGTGGCTCGGCCCGGCTCGACCGCACCAGCACGACCAACGAGAAGAGGGCGACGAGAGCGGCGGCGAGGGGAGCGCGCATGAGCGCAGACTCTACTCCACCCGCCCGGCGCGAACGGCGAGCGGCCACGAGACGTCACGAGGGCGCGCGTCATCGCCCCAGCGAGCGGTGAGCTGCTCCGCGAACTCGTCGAAGCGCGCCGCATGCCCGGCTCTGCGCAGCGCCGCCACGGCCGACCAGGTACCGACGTACGAGACGACCTGCTCGACCGTCCACACGGCCTGCATCGTCACCCGAGGCAACGCGACGGGCGTGAGGGGAAAGTCGAGCTCTGCGTAACCGGTGTCGACGTGGCGGCGCTCGGGCGGCCAGAAGGAGCGCAGCGTGTCGAACGTGAAGTGGTTGATGAGGTCGTCGAGCGTCGGGTCGATGAACATCACGCCGTAGGTGACGAGCGCGACCAGAGCGTTGGGGCGGCCGACGCGCCTGCACTCCGAGACGAAGGCGGGCAGGTCGAACCAGTGCGCGGCCTGCGCGACGACGATGCAGTCGGCGCTGTGGCTCGGCAGCCCGCTCTGCTCGGCCGGCGCGCACCGATACGTGAGCCGCGCGGCCGGGAGTGCGTGCTCCAACTGCTCCGCGCTCGCGTCGGTCGCGATGACGCTGGCGAAACGTCGCGGGAGCAGCGTCGACAGCTGGCCCGAGCCGCAGCCGACGTCCCACGCGAGCTCGCAGCCCGGACTTCCATCGGCCAGCACGTCGACCAGCGCCTCGGGCCAGGTGGGCCGGTGGGCTGCGTACGCTGCTGCGTGGCCCGAGAAGTGGTCTTTGAAGCCCATGCGGCGATGCTCCCTAAAGCCAAGTTATTCCAACTGCTTGCCGTGTGTCTTGCGCTGGGTGGCAACTTTCCCTACACGCGACCGAGAAGCACCCCGGAGGCATCATGCGGCAGGCACTCGCAGGCGCAGTGGTGGTGTTGATGGCGGCGTGTGGCAACGGCACGGCCATCATCGAGGACGAAGGCTTCGACGAGGCCGAGGTGGCTGAGGGCCCGCTGGGCGTGGCCGGCAAGGACTCGAGCGACCGCGCGTGCAACGTGGTGCTCCGCTCACTCGCGCGCGTGCCGAACGGCCCGGGCTTCACCACGAAGTGCACCGCGACGACCGGCTGCAGCGTGGTGTGGAGCGGCTTCCTCGACGTCTCCGCCGCCGCGCTCGCCGAGGGCGCGAAGCCGTACGTCATGTACAAGAACCAGGACGCCTCGACGTGGACGCAGGTGACGCCGACGAAGGTGACGGGCGCTCCGGCGGGGTACCAGCGGTACAAGGTGACGCTGCAGAAGGCGACGATGTCTGACGGCATGTCGGCCACCGCCCTCTCGCGCGCCCGCATCGACGTCGCGCCCTTCATCAAGCTCACCAACGGCGCGCGCCTCTTCGACAAGCAGCGCGGGCAGAGCGACTTCCAGAACTACGTACTCTCGCAGGCCACCGGCTGGGTCGTCGCCGAAGATGCGGGCGTGTGCGGTCCTCCGGCGGCGCCCGCGAAGCTCGACTTCGCTGGCGGCTTCACGCAGTCGCAGCAGGGCGCGCTCGTCGCCGGTGGCAAGGGCGTCATCACGTACAACCTCGACCGCCTGCCCACCTGCCGTGGCACGCACAACGGCTACCCCGCGTGGGACATCACCGCGTTCGTGCGCTTCTCGCCGGGTGGTGAGGTCGTCAGCGGCTCGGTGAAGGGCACCGTCACCACGGGCGGCAACCCGTCGTCGCTCAACGTCGTGGCGCAGCCGTTTGGCTTCGACGTGCCGCGCGGCGCGACCTCGGCCGAGGTGTGGTTCAAGAACTTCACTGGCGCGGGCTCGACCTGCGAAGCGTGGGACTCGAACCTCGGCAACAACTACCGCTTCACCGTCGAGCCGCGCGCGTTCGCCGCCGTGCAGTGGGTCGGCCGCCCCGGCTCGTCGACGTCACGGCTGTGCGCGCGCAGTGAAGGCGCTCCTGACAGCCTCACGCTCGACAGCTACTTGAACGAGCGCGCGTGCGTTTGGGTCGAGGCCGATGTGTACGTGCCCGGCCTCACCGATGGCGTCGGCGCGCTCAAGTCGTACGCCGTCTTCGCCGAGGCCGAGCTGGTGCTCGATGGCGTGGCCCAGCCGGCGCAGGCGCTCAGCTTCCTCGGGCGTTTCGGCAACGACTTTCGCTACCGCTTCGAGCTGCCCAAGAGCGGGCTGTACTACGGCCCGAAGTGGAAGCAGCTGAACTACACGCTGCGCTTCTCGACCGATGGCAACACGTGGAAGCGCGACGTGACGCGCACGGTGGTGCGTGACGTCACGTTCTGCAACGCCGCCTGGGGCAGCTGCGCGCTCTGAACGATGTCCTTCGCCGACCGCCTGAAGCGGTTCTTCACGTCGGCCGCGAAGTCGATGAAGGAAGAGCTTCGCCCCGGCTCGGCGGAGCAGGACTGGAGCGACGTCGTCCCCGAGAATGTCGCTCCCGCCGCAGCCGCTGCTGAGCTGCCGTCCGATGGTTGGGTGGTGGTGGAGACGTCAGGCGAGCCCTCGGGCTACGGCGTGCTCCGTCGAGGCGACACGCTCATCCGATTTCACGAGTCGTTGTGGAAGAGCCAGGCTGGTGACCTCGCCGTCTCACGTGGTGCGGGCGTTCGTGTCGACATCGACGGCTGGGTTCCCGGACGGAACGGCCAGAGTCCCGAGCCTGTCGCGCTTCGCATTCCAATCGTCGACCTGCCGAAGAACCCCGAGCTGCCGATGGAGCTCTGGCTCGAGTGTCTGCAGCGACAGGGCCTGCTGGTGGGCGTGACGGCGAAGCAGCTCGTTCGCACCGGCGTGCGCGAGGGCTGGCTCGAGGACTTCTGGTCGGCCGACGGCTCGAGCTCGGCCCTGATGTACTCGCTGGTGCTGGTGGGGCTCGCGAGTGACGAGTCTCGTGCGCTGAAGCCGCACGCCGACTGGCTGCGCAGCTTCCCGTTCTTCGAAGACGAAGCGCACGAAGACGAGGCCGCGGAGCTCGCGCAGTGGCTGGGTGTGCCGACGCCAGAGGGTTCCGAGTCGTTCACCGAGGTGCTGGTGGCGTGCAACGAGGCGGCGGCGAAGGCACAGCTGCCGCAGCGGCTCTTTCGGCTCGCGGAGGAGGGTGAGTTCGTCGCGGTGAAGCTGACGGTGCCCGCCTGCGCCGAGCTCGTGCTCAATGGAGCCCTCCCGGTCGTCGCGCCCACGCTCGAAGATGATGACTTTCAGTGGCGGCACCAGACGTTGGCGGTGCTGGCGTCGATGGCGGACGAGACGGGGCATCGAGAGCTGGCCTCGGTGCTGTTCGTCGAAGCGATGGAGCTGGCTGAGCGTGCCGCGCGCTCCGATGCGCACGGGGCGTGGCGTGACGACGTGAAGGCCATCGCAGCGATGCAGGCCCGCCGTGCAGCCGGGTGACTCGCGAGCTTCTCGTGCGTTGAAGTGACTGCTCGAGTGCCATCGCGCGGCGGCGAAGGCCGGTGTCGCGGAGCGGCTCTTTCGCGTCGTCTCATCCGGAGACCTCGTGGCGGTGAAGTTGGCCGTGCCGACGTGCGCCGAGTTGGTGCTCGCGGGCGCGCTCGAGGTCATCGCGCCGAGAACCGAGGAGGACGACGAGCACCAGTGGCGGCACCACACGCTCGCGGCGCTGGCTTCGATGGCAGACGAGACGGGCCATCGCGAGCTGGCGTCGGCGCTGGCGGAGCGTGCGGCGCACTCTGACGTGCATGGCCTGTGGGGAGAGTACCTGAAGCTGATTGCCGCGATGCAGGCCGCGCGCTGATTCACGACTCGTCGACGTCGTCGAGCCACTTCGCCACCGCGAGCTCGGTGCGGGTGTCGAGCTCGTCGAACTTGAGGTGAACGTGGCGCACGGCGGTGCGGGCGGCGCGCGCCTCGGTCACGCGGCCGGGCAGCCGGAGCGTCGTCTTGCCGACTCGGAGCTCGAGGACGAGGGCGTCGTGCGCCGGCGCGCCGGGAAGAACGAAGGAAGCGCCACCGAGGCCGAGCTCGCCTTCGACCTCGTGCTTCGTGGAGCCGTCAGTGACGGTGAAGGTGGCCTTCTTGCGGAGCGAGTCGCGGCGGTCGCCCGCTCGGCGCTCCTTCTTGCGCTCGAGTGGCTCGGGGACGGCAGGGTTGCTGCGGCGATCGGTCTTGCGGCGTTCCGGCATGGCGGCCCCACGGTGCCAGAGTCGGCCGGTCGTCGCAGCAGTCGCGGCGCGAGCCCGAGTTCGACCACCGGGAAGGTCGTCAGCCTCCGTCTCGTGTGCCGCCGTCGAGCGCGCCTGCGTCAGTGCCCGCGTCATCTGAAACGCATCGATTCGCTCTGCACGTGCTCCCCGCGCGGCAGGTTCCGCACTGCAGGTTGCCGACCCCTTCGACGCACCGGAAGCCACACTCGCAGGGGTCGGGAGGCCGAACGCCGAAGCACTCCCAGCCGGTCGAGCACCTGCCCTGGTCACAGACCGGGCACCACTGGCAGGTCTGGCCGTCGCGGCCGCACTGCTCTCGGCTGGTCTGCGCCAACGGTACACACGTACCAGACGAGCTGATGCAGCCATCGCACCCCGCGTCGGGAGTCGCACCCAGACCGCCCGAACACGACAGCATCACGATGGCGCCTACCACCGCGAAGAAGCGACCAACCTCCGGTTCATCGCACTTCATGTCTTCTCCAGGCAGGTGGCTGGCGAGTTCGACACGCGAGCTTCGCTTGATGAGACATGCAGCTTCGTTCGGGGTGCGGATTCCGCCCCTGAAATGACACTCGTTGCGTGCGGTGCCGTGCGCTCCCTGTTACTCGCCCGACGTCATGGAGCGGGGCTGGCTCAAAGAGGTGCTGACCGACGTCGTGCGCCAGCACACGCCCGACGTGACCAGCCAGTCGTACCGCGACGCCGTGACGCTGCCGGCCGGCCCTGCGCGCGCGCGTCGCTACCTGCGCGGCATCTTGCGTGAGTCGGGCCTCTTGTACGGAACGCCGTCGCTCCCCGACACCGCGAAGGCGGGCACGCTCGCGAAGCCGTCGGGCCCCGAGGAGCAGCTCTTTCTCGCGGTGCTGCGAACCTCGTGTCGCATCGCGCTCGACGTCGCGGTGAACATCGACGCGCCTCCCGGTCCCCGCGCCGAACAGTTGCTTGGCCTGCTCGCGGCCTGGAGCCACCGCATCGACGACGCCGAAGACCTTCACAAACGCATCGAGCGCCTGCACAAGGTGTGGCCGCTGCCCGCGAAGGTGTGGAGCCGGCTCGAAGAGGCGCTCGAGCAGCGCGCGCTCTCACTCGCCGCCGACCCGTACTACGGCCTGGTGCTGCACAACGGCGCCATGTTCGCCGACGCCACCAACTTCGGGCGCATCGCCATCGCGTGGTTCCGGCGCTCCCGCTTTCCGCGTGGCGAGCTCGAGCGGCTCAACGCGTTTGCCGACCAGCAGAAGGCGCTGCTGGTTCAGGTGCTCATCGGTCTGGTCTCGGCCGAGCGCAAGCCGAGCTTCCCCGTGCGGCGCGCCATCATTCGGCAGATCGACGACCTGCACCTGCCCGAGCCGCTGGCCGACTCCACGCGTGACTACGCCCGCAAGGCCTTCGAGCGCGCGCCCTCGATGAAGAAGGTGCTCGCCGGCGTGCGCAGCAAAGACATGAAGCGCTTCCTCGTCGACCAGACGCTGCTCGCCAGCATCGTCGACGGGCGGCGCAGCGCCGAGGAGCAGGCGTGGACGAAGGCGCTCGCGGCCCGCCTGGGCTTCTCGGTCGACGAGGTGAAGCGCAGTGAGCTCGCGCTCGCCGAGTTCTACGCGAAGCACCGCAACGTGATGGACGTGTTCACGCTCTCGACCGGCGCCGACGTGATGGGCGAAGAGCTGGTCGACTCCATCGCGACGCAGGTGCGCAAGAACTCACGCCGGCTGTGGCAGGAGATTCGCGAGACCGGTGAGCTCTCGGTGCTGCTCGCGCGCGCGGCGCGTGGCCAGAAGCTGACCGCCGACGAGAAGCGCGCCATGCGGGAGCAGCTCATCGACGTCGCCAAGGCCGTGCCCGCGCTGGCCATCTTCACGGCGCCGGGTGGGCTGTTGCTGCTGCTCGCGCTCGCGAAGGTGATGCCGTTCGACCTGCTGCCGAGCTCGTTCCGCGACGAGCCGGTCGAGGTCGATGACGAGCCGCCCACCACTCACTGAAGCTTCAGGCACACCCCGAGGTTGATTGGGCGCGGCTGGAAGCCGAGTTCACCGCGGTCGTCGCTCGAGCACGCGTAGCCCTTGCCGCAGATCTCTGCCGACGCGCCCGAGCAGGTGAAGGGCAGGCAGACGCCCGGCTGAACGTCTCGCGAGCAGAAGAGCAGCACGTTGCCCACGTCGCAGTCGGCGCTGGCGGTGCAGGTCTCGCGACAGAGCCCCGAGGTGCAGGTCTCGTCGCTCAGGCAGCCGGCGTCGCAGCGGCGCGCGCAGGTGCTCAACCCGTTGGTGAAGAACTCGCAGGTCAACCCCGCCTGGCACTCCCCGCACGGCGCGCTGCGTGGCTGCGGGCCCATGAGTGGAGGCGGTCGCATGGCTCCACACGCGGCGCCGATGGCGAGGGCGACGAAGAACCACCGGCGACGAGTCGCGCGCATGCGGCGCACGCTACCCGGTGACGCGGACTGAATCGATCAGCGGTTCCACCAGTTCAGAGGAGTCACGCCGTCTTCGACTTCGTACACGTTGGCGAACTCCCACGAGGTGTCGAGAAACTCCCTCGCCAGTTCGTTCAGCGTTACCTCGATTTCGCTCCAGCCGGCGTGCAGCGGCACCGTGATGATCACCATCTGACTCGGTGTTCCTTCGACGACGCCCGAGACTCTCGGGAGCACCTTCGCTGCAGTCGCTGATACCGCGGCCGCAGCCGCATCGCTCTGGCAGTAGACCCAGACGGTGAGATTGCCGCTGTGGCGTGTGACTCGGAAACCGGCGGGCGTTGCGGCGTCGAGTTCGATCTCGTCACCAACCGCGAGGCCGTAGGCAAACCGCGGCGGACAGAGAATCACGAACCGACCATTCGCGAGTTTGCGAGCCTCGACGTGCTCGGGCCCCAACCAGCCCTTCGAGCTCCAGACCGGAATGGGAACGTGAGTGAGATCGTGCACGACGCGACGCTACCAGACCGATGTTGAACGCCGCGGCACCTCAACCGGTGGCGCGCAGGGAGTCGACTTCACCCACGAGTGACAGCTGCAGCTTCTCGGTCAGCCGCTTCAACTTCTTGCCCACCGTCTTCCGCGACTGCCGCATCACCTCGCTGATCTCGTCCTGCGTCAGCCCATCGCGGAACGCGTGCGTTACCAGCTCGAGTTCCTCCATCGACAGCGCACTCAGCACCTTGTCGAGATCGGCCCGTGCGGCGAGGTCGCTGCGCGCTTCTTCCACGTCGACGAACAGCGCGTGCTTCAGCTCGTGCGACGAGGTGTTGCGCAGCGTCTGCAGACAATGCCGCGTCGCGATCGCGTACAGCCACGTCAGCGGCGCTGCGCGCAGCCGGAACCGCCCGAGCCCCGAGATGGCGGCGACGAACACCTCCTGCACCGCCTCGGCCGCGTCGTCGTCATGGCGCAGCAGTGCCAGGCATCGTCGATAGACGACACCGTGGTACCGCTCGAACAGCTCGCCGACGTCGAAGGCCATGCGGTCAGAACTTGAAGGGGAACTGCACGGGCTCGCCCGCGACGGAGTGGAGTGGGAACTGCAGCTTCCAGATCACGCGCTTCAGGCACGCAGCGAACGGTGAGTTCGCGAACTCGCCCGGCACGACGCTCACGCTCTTCACGCGGCCGTCGGTGCCGATGGTCCACTTCATCACCACCTTCCCGTTCGTCACCGAGGGCTGCAGCGTGTGCTGCTCGGCGATGCAGGCTTGCCACTGACTCCTCGCGGTGAGGACGCCCTCGAGAATGTCGGCCTGATCGAGGCTGCGCTTCGTCTGGTTGGTGGGCGCAGGGTCGGGGTTGAAGCGGCCCTCGTCTTTCTTCGAGTCGCCGAAGAGGTTGTCGAACCTGTCTCCTCCGCCGCTCTCTCCATGAAGCCGTTCGGGCGTCGTGGGGTCAGGCCTGGGCGGGGTGACGAGCGGAATGGTCGTGGGTGGCGCAGGCGGTGGTTCTGGCTCGGCAGAACCACGAATCACCTGAATCGTGTTGTAGCGGTACGCGTGGAGCGGAGGGCCGCGCTGCTCCTCCGTCTCAGTGGGCACGACGACCTGCGTGCTCTCGCCGTCCGTCACGGGCATGGAGTCGACCGCCACGAACGAGGTGTACGCGGTGACGAGGTGGTGCTCGAGGCCCAGCGTGGTGATCTCCTTCACCGCCTCGGGGAACTGGCCGAACTTCTGCAACCGGTCGACCTCTTCGATGCGCGCGCGCGCCCACATCGAGGTGAGCCCGCTCGAGGCCGCCGAGGCAACACCCAGGTTCACGCGCGTTGCCAGTTCGACGTTCTTTGCGCCCACATGTCCACGCAGCGTGATGGTCGCGGGGCCACCGTTGCGGTACCGGCCGAGCAGCACCACCGGCTGCGCGTCGAACAGGTCGGGCACCTTCCGCGGCAACACGTCGACGACCTGCAGCCCTCCCCAGTCGATGGTCACGTCGGTCATCAGCGGCTTCGCGATGCGACGCACGAAGCGGCTCACGGCCTCGGTTGGGTCCTCGTCGGTGCGCACGTATTGGTAGAAGCCGCGCCCTTCCTCCGACAGCCGCGCGAGCAGGAAGTGGTTCACCGACGCGCCGATGCCGAAGCCGAACACCCGCCCGTTGCCGAGCAGGCGCTGCGTCTCCTGGAAGATCTCCTGCTCGTTGCCGATGAAGCCGTCGGTCATCAGCAGCACGACTCGCAGGCGGTCACCATCGGCGGGCCGGTCGAGCGCGCGCCGAATGCCATCGAGCTGGTTGGTGCCACCGCCAGAAGGGAGCGCGTTCAAATAACCGAGCGCCTTCGTCACGTTCTCGGGCGTGTTCGGCAGCGGCGAGTCATGAAACGACGACGCGCGGTCGGCGAAGTCGATGAGCATGAAGCTGTCGCGTGGGTTCATCTGCTTCATCGCCAGCGCCATCGCCTGCTTCGCCGCCTCGAGCGGTTGCCCGTTCATCGAGCACGAGGTGTCGATGACGAACACCATCTCCTTCGGCAGCACCTCCTCGTTCGACGGCTGCGCCTCGGGGTTGAGCATCAGCGCGAAGGTGCCTTCGGGGCCGCCGGTCGACACCACCGCCGCGCGTGTCTCGGGGCCCGACACCTTCCATCGAAGAATGAAGTCCTTGTTCGGCACGCGGTCGGCGGCGTCGAGGGTGATGACGGCGCGCGAGCTCGACGTGCGCTCCGACTGCAGTTGATGCGACACCGACCAGAGCTCTTCGATGACGGCGCCGGTCTCGAGGCGAACTTCGACCGAGAGGTCGCGGCCCGTGCGCTCCAGCGGAGGCGAGATGCGCGAGGCGTCGTCGACGCGGTCGGTGTCGGGCATCGTGCCCGTGCCCTGCGAGTCTCCCGCGAGCGGAGCGCCGGGCATGTACCGGGGCCCCACCACCATCGGGAAGTTGAAGGTGTACGCGCCATCATCGAAGCGCAGCGGCGCGACGTACCGCAGCGACACCTGCACCGACTCGCCGGGCAACAGGTTCGCGACCGACTGCGTGAAGATGTTGGGCCGCTCCTGGTCGAGCAACGCCGCGCGCCGGCCCTGTGACTTCGCCTGCTCGTACTGGCGGCGCGCCTCTTCTCGTTTCTGAATGGTGGCGCGAATCACCCGCGTGCCCGCCGTCAGCGTCATCTCGTCGACGGCTGCGTTCTCTGGCAGCGGGAACACGTAGACGGCCTCGACCCGCTTCGCGAACGGGTTCTTGAAGCGCTGCGTGACGGTGACGGCCGAGATGAAGCCCGTCACCTCAGCGACGACGTCGGTGTGCTCGAGCACGAAGGGCCGCGATGCGCCTTCATCCTCCGAGGCCTCGAGCGTGCCTTGCCCGAAGGCGACCTGCTGCCCGCGGAACGAGAGCGTCTTGAGCGTCGGCCGCGCGGTGCCGGGCCTGAGCTCCACCGGGCTGCGGCCCTGACGAGGTGATGGGCGGTCGACGACGGATGTCGAGTCCTTCCACGGGGCGGCAGCGAGAACGGCGACGATGGCAGCAGCAGGGAGCAGCACGGCGCGCATGGCGTTCCTCCTCCACGCCTGGTCGGCGCGAACGACGCGCTGCCTGGCGGGCGACGAGTGAGACGAGCGTGAGAAGCTCGCCGCCTGCTGCTCCATCGCCTCGAGCCGCGCCCGGCATTGGGCACAGCCCGCGACGTGGGCCGAGATGCTCGACTGCTCCGCGCCCGACAACGCCCCCAGCGATAGCCGCTCGAGCGTGAAGGCCGACGGGTGTTTCAAGGCAGTCATGACGATTCGATTCCTCGCAGGTGAACGTTGGTTCCGCGAGCCGCGAATCGTGGGAACGGTACGGCCGTTCAGTGCGCCGACTCCAGCCGACCCCTGGCTCGCGGCGCACGCTTTGACGGCAGTCTGCAGGGGCTGCGCGCCCTTCGGGCTACGGTGCGCGCGTGCTTCGGACTCGTGCGTCATGGCTGCTGGTGTTGGCTCTCTCGGCGTGTCCTCCGCCTGCCCCGCAGATGGATGGTGGCGTCGACGCGGGGCTTGATGCGGGCGCTCCGTGGCGCGTGGTGCTCGAGGACCAACCGGGCGCGCTGCTCTCGGCGTGGGAGTCGGCCGATGGCGTGCTCTACGCGGTCGGCGGCACGGCCTTCGGCGCCTACGTGTTGCGGCACGACGCCGACGGTTGGTGGCAGATGGACCCGGGCACCTCGAAGGCCCTGTGGTGGGTGCACGGGTTCTCGGCGAACGACGTGTGGGCGGTCGGCGCGGCTGGCGTCATCACCCACTTCGATGGCACGCGCTGGCGGGTCGAGCGCGAGGGCGGGCCGGCCACGCTCTTTGGCGCGTACGGCACCTCGACGACCGACCTCGTGGCGGTGGGCGGCGTGGTGAGCGTGAGCGCTCCGAAGCCGCTGGTGCTGCGGCGCACCCCTTCAGGCTGGAGCGAGGTCGCCGCACTGCCCGCCACGGACTCACGCGCCTTCTTCAAGGTCTGGGGCCGCTCGGCGACCGACACCTTCTTCGTCGGAGAGCGTGGGCTCATCGGCCGCGGCGTTCCCGAGACGTTGACGCTCGAGCCAGCTGGACTCAGTGACCGGCTCACGACGGTGCATGGGAACGCGAGCGAGACGTACATCGTCGGTGGGCTGCAGCGGCCGGTGATGCTGCGACGCTTCGCCGGGCTGTGGACGCCGGTGTCGATTCCGGGCACGCCGCAGGTGCTCAACGGCGTGGCGGTGAACGCGAGCGGTGACACCGTCATCGTCGGCCTCAACGGCTACATCGCCGAAGGCAGAGCCAGCAGCTTCGTGCAGCGCAAGGCGGTGACGGACTTCGGGCTGCACGCGGTGCTGGCGTCACGCTCGGGCTTCGTCGCGGTGGGTGGCGACCTCGTCGACACGCTCGGCCGCGGCATCGTGGTGACGAACGGCGCGCTCGAAGGCGGTGTGATGAAGCAGTGGCCACACGGGGGCATTCGGTTCGACGGAGGCGTCGACGCCGGCGTGGGCGACGCGGGCCTCACCGACGCGGGCGTGATGGATGCGGGGGTGATGGACGCAGGAGCCCCCGACGCGGGCCCGGTTGACGCCGGCTTCGACGCTGGAGTCGTCGACGCTGGAATGGAAGATGCGGGCGAAGTCGATGCGGGCGAGGTGGACGCGGGTCCAGGCGACGCTGGCCTGCTCGGGCCGGGAGACGACTGTGGCGCGGCTCCGAACGACTGCGGCGCGGGCATGATGTGCTGGTTCGTCTTTGGCCCATTCCGGAACTACTGCGCCGCCACCTGCACCGACGTGGCTCAGTGCGGCGCGTACGGACCGGGCGCGTGCTGCCGCCTGCCCGGCCCGCAAGCGATGGAGAACGTCTGCCTCACCAGCACCATCTGCGACGGGGGAATGTGAGGTTGGCGCTGTAAGGTGCCGGGTGTTCAGCGTAAGCCGCAGCGCGTCGAACAGGCTCTGCAATGGCTCACGCCGCCGCGGGTACTGCGTGTGGGATGACTCCAATTCAACTGCTCTCGGCCCTGAACTGGTGCGCAGCGCTGCTCTACGGCTTCGCCTCGGTGCTCGTCTTTCTCCCGTCGAACGTTCCCCTGACGCTGTCGCTCGGGCTGTTCGTGGTGCTGCTGCTGCTCGCGGCGCCGCACGTCTACCTCGCGCTCAGCATCGAGAAGGGGCGCGGCCGGTGGTTGCAGACGGTGCTGGCGGTCCTCGCGCTGGGTGGCTTCCCGGTGGGGACGGTCATCGGCGCGCTGGCGCTCTGGGTCTGCTGGTTCAGTGAGTCGGCGAAGCTGTTCGATGACCCGTCCCTCGCGCAGCTGTCGTCGACCGGGCCTGACGTTCCTCCATGGAGAAGAGGAGAGACGGCCTGGGCCTACGCGACTCGCCTTCAGCGGGCAGGCTTCGACGTCGGTGAGATTGGCGCAGGGCTCGAGGCCGCGGGCTTCGACGCTGATGACGTCGAGACGACGTTGGGCGCGCTGAAGCCGAAGCCCGGGACGCGCCGGCCCGTGGCGAAGAACGACGAGACGCCAGTGCGTGGGCGCCGGTCGGTGCGGCGTGGGTGAGTCACCACTGCACGTGAATCGTCAGCGTGCGCACCTCGTTCAGCAGCTCGATCTTCACGATGCGCGCGGGCACGCCTTCGATGAGCTCGAAGAGGAACTTGAGCGTGCCTCGCCAACCATCGGCGGCGACCGCGGTGACGGGCTCGGGGTAGTCGACGCGCAGCACGCCTGCTTTGTCGCCATCGGGCAGCCACGTCGCCTTCACCCCACGCAGCGCCTGGTGCACCGAGTCGGGCACGCGCGAGAGCAATGTCGCGGGTGAGCGGCCCGTCAACGCGAGCGCCACCTTGAACATCGGCGTGAGGATCTTCCCCAGCGAGTCACGCGCCATCAGGTACGAGTGCTTCTGAAACGTCTCGGCGCCAGCCAGCGCGTGCAGGGTGTCTGAGAGGTCGCGCAGCACGTCGGCGTCATGGGTGCGCGCGCTGAATGGCGCGTCGAGCGCAGCCTTCGTCGCGGGCGCGACCTTCGCCGAGACCTGCTCGAGCAACTCCAGGTCTTGCAGGGCCTTCTTGAAGCCCGACACGTACACCGCAGTCACTTCGAATCCGCGAACCGCCATGGCGTTCTCATAGCGAAGCCACTGCGAGTTCCAATGCGGCTCTGCTGGCGTCCGTCACTTCTGACATCGGCGCCCGGGCAACGCCGTCAGCTGCGCGAGGTTCTGCGCAACGTGAGCGACGGGAAACCGGCCGGTCCATGCCAGACTTCGCGGGCATCAGGCGTGCACGAAAGGCCGGCATGAGACGACTCCTTGGGGTGCTGTTGTTGTCAGCGTGCAGTCCCGTGCCCGCAGGCAGTGACGGAGGCGCCGGTGGTGGCGGTGCTGGTGGAGGCTTCGCCTTGCCGCAGCTGCCGCCCCTCTCGAGCCTCGCGGTGTTCTCTTCGGTGGGGTCGGGCGCTTCCAAGCTGCTGGCCGACGTCGCCAACGCGCGCGTCGAGATCGACCCGAGCCAGAGCGACGCGCTGACGGCGCTGGGCGAGTGCGCCGACCTGCTCTCGTATTGCTACGCGCCGCCGTCGTTCACGCTCGAGCGCTGCTTCTCGACCGCTCGCACCTGCACGACCTCGACCCCGTGGAACGAGCAGGCGTGCTGCCCGCAGGCGTGTCGCGAGGCCTTCACTCGAGAGGTGGCGCAGGGGCTGACGCCGAACGCCGCGCTCGAGAAGGTGCTCTTCCGCGAGCCCGACTGCTTCCCCGGTGTGCGCGCGGCGCTGGAGGCTCCATGAGTTCGCGCCTCGTCGTGCTGTTCTCGGTGTTGCCGCTGCGCGCGCTCGCGTGGGACTCGGTCTGCTTCGAGGCGGGTGGAAGGGCCTGCAGCCCCTCGGCCGGTCCTCAGACGGCCCGCCAGCGGTGGATTGGCCCGAGCGACGAGCACCGCCAGTTGTTCGAGCAGACGCGCGAGCAGGCAGGGCTTCCGGCCGCGCTCTCGATGCCGCAGACGCTCGACGTGTTCACGACCTCGGCCACCGTCGACATCGCGGGCACCTCGCAGCCGACGCTGAGGCCCGCGTCGTTCGAGCAGACGACGCGCACGCGCACGCGCACCTTCACCATCGCCGAGCTCTCGCAGCTGCCCGACTTCTCGTACGCCCTGTGGGACTGGGCGAGCGGCCACGAGACGTGCCCGTTGAACGACGGCACCGACGCGACGCTGTGTCACGACTTCGCGAGCCACATGGGCCCGGTGAACTCGAACCACTTCGTGCCGCAGTCGCAGCGCTCGTACTCGCGTGCCCACGCCCTCGCGCTCGCCCGCGCCGCCGAGTGCAAGGCGGTGAGCGACTCGCTGCAGGGCCGCTTCCCCGAGGTGTCGCGCGCGTGTGAGGTCGAAGCGCTCGCGCTCGAGGCGATGGGCCAGCACTTCCTGCAAGACGCCTGGAGCATGGGGCACATGTGGCAGCGCTGGGGCTCGTCCAACCTCGACGAGTTTCCTGGCGCGACGGTGCAGGAGAAGCGTGACCGCGCGGTGTTGTCGGCGCTGGTGTCGGGCTTCATTCACGGCGCGCGCGGTGTGCTGCAGGCGCTTCCGACGTGGACGACGTACGACGTGAACGACGCGCTCTGTGCGCCCTGGGAGGACGTGCGCTTCGTCGCGAAAGACGGGCTCGAGTCGCAAGCCGTCGGAGACCTCTACCTCTCGCAGATGACGGCGCCGCAGCGGCAGCGCTTCTTCGACTGCGCGACCTCGGGCGTGCTGCAGGTGTACCAGGCGACGGGGCGCGTGCATGGCGCGCCGGGCGCTCCGGCGATGGGCTTGAGCTCGGTCGACCCGGCGTCAGACCACTGCTTCGGGCAACGTGCGACGAACGAGGCCATCGTGCGCGGCATGGCGATTCACCTGAAGATCGCGACGATTCAGACGACGGTGCCGCTCGATGCGCGCTTCGCCTCGTGGCTGGTGCCGCAGGTGGCGCGTGCGTCGGGCAAGGTGCCGGTGGCGAAGAAGGCGAAGAACGAGTTCCGCCTGTCTCTCGAGCGCGTGTCGACGATGGCGCGGCTGACGGCGAAGGACGACCCGCGAGGCACGACGCTCGCCGAAGGAGGCATGGGCGACTTCATGGGTGTGGGCCCCAACGGCGCGTACTCGACGCCGACGGCTTATGAAGACCCGCCGCTGCCGTGGACCGCCGCAGGCCCCGAGCGCGCCGTCACGCTGGCCCGCGTGTTCCACGTCGCGCACGCGAAGGACTGGTGCGGCTCGACGACGGTGGCGCAGCTCGACGCGCTCAGGGCTCACGCACAGGACCCGATGCTCGACGCGACCTCGAAAGCCGCGGCGTGCGCGGTCTGCACCGAGTTCACGGCGCGCCACCTGCGCCTCGGCTCCGCTGCTTCCTGGGACACGACGAACGAGCCGCTGTGCGGCGTGCTCAACCCGGCCTCGGAGTTCCTCTACGTCGGCGGCTCGGGCTCGGTGCGCTCGCTCGCGCAGGTGCGGTGTTGTCCCTGACGGGTTGCGGCGTGCTCGACCCGGCCTCGGAGTTCAATCTGCGACGGCACGTCGATGAGGTGCGCGGCGCGTGAAGCTCAGCTGCCGGGCGTCACCATCACGACGAGACACGCGTTGTTCACGGCGCCAGCGTTGCGCTGCTTGTACTCGGTGCGGCCTTCGACCTTGAAGTTGAACTGCTGCACGAGGTCGGTGCCTTCGTGCACGTAGAGGAAGAGGCCGTTCGACGACGTCGCGGCGCCGAGGCTGGTGAAGTCGGCGCTCGGGTAGAAGAAGCGTGAGGCGACACTCCCAGCGCTCGGGGTGATGGTGACGCCGCTCACCGGAGCACCCTGCGCGTCGAGCACCTTGCCGAGAATGCAGCCCGCTCCGATGAGCGTGTCTTTCGGCGCGTCGGGGGTGAGCATGCGCAGGCGCGCGGGGCCGAGCAGCGCGGTGAGCCGGTCGTGGAAACCAGTGGGAATCGCGTAGGCCACGCGGTCTTTCACCTCGCCGAGCGGCTTCTTGCCCACGAGCAGCACGTCGTAGACGACGGTGGCCGAGCGCACGACCTTCGGCACGCCTGCGTCGCCATCATCACGCACGCCCACCGCGACGCCGAGGTTCACGAGCTCGTTCGAGACGTTCTGCACCGAGAAGCGCGAGGCGCCGTCGAGCGTCGCGGTCGAGAAGACGCCTGCCGGGTTGTTGGCTGCCACCTTGAGCGGCTCCTCGACGCGCACGGTGAGGCCGACGAGCGAGCCCAGGCCTGCGTCGAGCGCGTCAGGGTGAATCGCGACGGTGCCCGAGACGCTGAACACGGGGTCGACCTCGCCGCCCGCATCGACGCCCGCGTCCGCCATCGTCATCGGCGTCCCGCACGCCACCAGCACCACGGCCCCCATCAGCATCGCGTTGCGCATGGCCGACTCCCCTACTTGAGCGACGGGGCTGACGCCACGAGCCGTGTTCACGCTGGTGCACACCGGTTTCACCGGCCGAGAAATGCAGCGCGGGTGGAGCGGCCACGCGCACGCCCTGAAGACGGGGCTGCACAGGGGCGCTCGCGTGTTCGTGCCACGTTGGCGTTCAGCGAGGAGCGGCGTCTGCCTTGCACTGGGGAAGCGCATGCGGCGATTGCTCCTCGCGGTGCTCTTCGGTGGGTGTGAAGGCCAGGCCGTGTTGCAGGGCGAGCAGGGGCCGGTCGACGGCGTCATCGGCGTCTCGGGCGCGCCGAAGGTGACGGTGTTCTCGTGCACGACGTCGAGCATCGAAGCGACGGTGCCGCTGCAGTGCTCGGTGAGCGCGACGCACCCTCGTGGCAGCGGCCTGTCGTGCCGGCTGGAGTCCTCTTCTGGAGAGCGGCTCGAGCTCGGTGACTGCTCGAGTGAGCGCGCCGCCGAGGTGCGGTTGATGACGCCGGGCGCGGCGACGCTGCGGCTGGTGGTGGTGGACGACGAGGCGCAACAGACGGAGCGCACCCTGCAGCTCGAGGTGCTCCTTCCGCCGAATCAGCTGCCACGCATCACCACGTTCTCGGCCTCACGCACGACGGGCGTCACGCCGTTCACCTCGACGCTCACCATCGACGCGAGCGACCCCGACTCGAGCGACGTTCAGTGCGAGCTGACGCCCGGCGGCTCCGTGCCTTGCGCGATGGGCCGCCATCAGCTCGACGTGACGACGCGCGGCGCGACGACGGTGACGCTGACGGTGCGTGACGGGCGCGGTGGCGTGGTGACACAGGCGGTGACGCTGACCGGCGTCGCGCCCGTCGGAGATGTTCGCGTCGAGTCGGTGCAGCTGGGCCAGTCGGTCATCTCGCCGATGCTGAAGCTCGTCGAAGGCAAACCCGCGCTCGTGGTGGCGCAGGTGCTGTCCGACACGCCTGGCCTCGGCAGCGTGGTCGAGGTCATCGGGCGACGCGCGGGTGTGGAGCTTGGCCGGCAGCGGCTCTCGGGCCCCGCGACACACGCGACGGCGGCGGTCGACGTCTCGCGCCAGTACCGCGGCACGATTCCCGC
Organism: Myxococcaceae bacterium; assembly: GCA_040275325.1. Lineage (GTDB taxonomy): Bacteria > Myxococcota > Myxococcia > Myxococcales > Myxococcaceae > Xiheimicrobium. The sequence goes on from JBEOKA010000188.1 coordinate 54,554, forward strand.
GGCGTGGGTCGCGCCCGGTCTCGAGCTCGTGGTGGTGGCCGACGCGATGGACTCGTTGCCCGAGACGAACGAGCAGAACAACGAGCTGCGCTCCACGCCCGCCATCGGGCGCCGCAACGTGCTGCACCTCACCTCGGTGCCCGTGGTCGTCAGCGGCACCACCTCGAGCGTGCCCGACCTGAAGGACACGATGGTCGCGCAGTGGCCGCTGGCCGACCTGCAGAACCGCACGCGCGCTCCGTACACGACGAGCCAGGTGCCCTCGGGCGCCGACGTGTCGAGCTGGGGCGCGCTGCTCTCAGAGGTAGCCCAGGTGCGCGGCGCCGACGGCAGCTCACGGCACTACTACGGCTTCGTTCGCTCGAGCTCGTACGGCATCGCTGGCATCGGCTACGTCGGCCAGCCCACCGCCATCGGGCGTGACGACAACGAGGGCGTCGCGTCACACGAACTCGGGCACAACTTCGGGCGCCACCACGCCCCGTGCGGAGGCGCCGGAGGCGCAGACCCGTCGTATCCGTACCCGAACGCGAACCTCGGCTCGTGGGGGTGGAACGGACAGTCGCTCATCAACCCGGCGCAGTCCGTCGACCTGATGAGCTACTGCGGCCCGACGTGGATCAGCGACTACACGTACGTCGGAGCGCAGCGCGCGCTCGAGCGAGACCAGGACTATGGGCCGACCCCGCCACAGGCGATGGTGCTCGAGCCCTCGGTGCTCGTCGCGGCGGTGGTGCGTGGAGCGTCGCTTCAGCTCGAGCCCCTGCACGTGATGCTGGCCGCGCGCACGCGCGTCGAGCGCTCCGACTGGTCGGTGCGGCTCACCACGACCGACGGCGCCGAACACCAGCACGCGCTGCGGGTGGCGAAGGTCTCGGACGCCGATGACGAACACCTGCTCGGCCTCGTCGCCGACCCGGGGCCGCTGCGTTCGGTCGAGCTGCTGCACCACGGCGTGGTCGTGCTTCGTCAGCTCGCGCAACCAGTCTCCCTCTCCGTGCGCGTCACCCGCGTCGATGGTCAGCGCGTGCGTGTCGAGTGGAATGCGACGGCGGCGCCCACGTTGTCGGTCGCTCACTTCGGTGAAGGGCGCACGACGCTCACCCTGCGCGCGACGGGTGGCTCCATCGTGCTCGCGCATGACGGCCTCGAGGGCGGCGAGCTCGAGCTGAGCGCGTCGAGCGGCGTGGCCTCGGTTCGTCAGCGCGTGCCGATGCCCTGAACGACGGCGTGCGGTACCAGCCGTGCCAGCTCGGCCGTGAGCGAATCAGCGGTGAAGGGCTTCGAGACGAAGCCGGTGCGTTCGTCTGGCCCCGGCCCGTGCCCTGACGGGAAGCCCGAGACGAACAGCACGGCCTGCTTCGGGTTCAGGGCGCGCAGTTGGTCCACCGTGGTCGGGCCGTCGACGCCGGGCATGAGCAGGTCCGAGACGACGATGGTCCATGACGTCGCGTCTTCGCGAAAGCGGGCGAGCGCGTCGGCGGCGGTGCTGACGCCCGTGCAGGAGAAGCCCAGGGCCTTGAGCAGGCGCGTCGTCGTACGCAGCACCAGGGCGTCGTCATCGATGACGAGGGCGCGGCCCGCGAACTGCCCGGGCGTCGAGCTCGAAGAGGTGAGGGGCGCTTCTCGGGTCGGGGGCAGAAAGAGTGAGAACGTCGAGCCCGCGCCGGGTGACGAGCGCACGTGCAGCGCAGCGCCGTGACTCCGCACGAAGCCCGCGACGACGGCGAGACCGAGGCCACGCCCCGGGCGCCTGGTCGAGAAGAACGGGTCGAAGACGTGGCGCAGCGTCTCGGGCGTCATGCCGTGGCCAGCGTCGTGCACTTCGAGCACCACGGCCGGTCCCGGAGCGAAGCCGGCGGTGAGCGGCCCCTCGGCCAGCTCGGCGGCCGTCACCTCGCGGCTCGAGAGCCGCACGTTCACCACCCCGCGCCCGTCGCTCGCTTCGGCCGCGTTGATGACGAGGTTCATGAGCAGCTGGTTGAGCTGTACCGGGTCGCACCGCACGGCCGGCACGTTCGGCGCAGACGCCCACTCGAGCCGCACCCCTTTCACCGCGCGCTGCAGCAGCGGCGCGGCGGCCTCGAGCACCGACCTCGCGTCAGTCGCGACCATCTTCGCCACTTCTTTGCCCGACGAAGAGAGCAGCTGTCGCGTCAGGGCCGCCGCGCTCTGGGCCGCCTTCTCGATGTGCTCGAGCGCGTCGGTCATCGTCGAGGGGTCGGCGCGGGCGACGCTCACCTCAGCGAGAATGACGGCCAGCAGGTTGTTGAAGTCGTGCGCCACGCCGCCGGCCATCAGGCCCAGGCTCTCGAGCTTCTCGAGGTGCTGCACGTTCTGCTCCAGTCGAGCGCGCTCGGCCTCGGCTGCCTTGCGCTCCGAGATGTCGCGGGAGTTCGCCACCACGCCGCGCACCGCCGGGTTGTCGAGCTGGTTGCTCGCGACGGCCTCCATCCACAGCCAGCGGCCGTCCTTCGTGAGGTAGCGGTACTCGACCCGGCGCACGCTGCCGCTCGTCGCCAGCACTTCGGCGAAGACGCGGCCCACCTCGGCGCGGTCGTCGGGGTGAATGAGCTCGAACGTCTCGCGGTTGAGCAGCTCTTCGGGCGTGAAGCCGTTGATGCGCACCGTCGCCGGAGAGTTGAAGAGCAGGCGGCCCTGGCCATCGAGCAAAGAGATGATGTCGACCGAGTGGAGCGTCAGCGCACGAAACTTCTCTTCAGACCAGCCGTCGTCGTTCGCCATCGGCGTGAGTAGACCACCTCGCGCGCCCGGAACCGAGGTTGACAGCGAGGTGTCATTCCCAGCCGAATGGAACGCATGCGCTGGGCTGTCCTCGTGAGCTGCTGGTCGTTCGGCGCGTTGGCCGAGCCCTCGTTGAAAGAGGCGCTCTCGGTGCCGCACATCTCGGCCGTGCAGGCGCGCGCGCTCATCGCGGGTGACGTGAAGGGCTGCACCGAAGGAAGCGATGACGAGCAGATTCGCTGCCTGATGAAGACGCGGCTCGAGGCTGACCCTCGAGCGGTGAAGCTGGCGCTCGACCTCTACGACCGCGCGGGCCACGTCGTCGGCGTCTTGCCCGAGCAGGACTTCGAGGGCGGCTACCGCGGCATGATTCACCTGGTGCCGCAGCTGCCGATGCTCGACGAACGCAAGCACCTCGAGTTCGCCGCGGGCGCGCTCAGCGACATCGACGCGCTGCTCACCGACACGCAGACGCTCGCGGGCAGCGCCATCGGCTATCGCTGGAGGGCGCTCGAGCTTCGCTTCTTCCGCTCCATCAAGAAGCGCACGCCCGCGGCCTTCGCCATCGACTGGACCGTCTCGTACAACGTGAACGGCACGCTCAACGGCTCACTGCCCGTGGTGCGCGGGCTGCTCTTTCATGAGATCTTCCACTTGAACGACGACGATTGGTCGACCCGCGAGCTGAGCGAGGACTACGACGCCATCGTGAAGAAGTGCGGCACCGGCATCGAGTGTCTGACGCGCTACGTGCCCGAGCCGCTCATCGTGAAGGGCGGCACGTACTACTCGTTCATGCCCGGTAACGGCGTGCGCGAGTACGCGGCCGACCTGGCGCTGCGCTACCAGAAGGAGCAGCGCGAGGTGATGGCGGGTCGCGTGGTGAAGAAGCCGTTCAAGTGCGGCGCTCCCGAGAACGCGCGCGCGTGGTCGAAGCTGGTGAAGCAGTTCTTCGGAGGCGTCGACCGGCTGCCGTCGTGCTTCTCGGTGAAGTGATTCAGCGCTCGACGAGCGTGTAGCCGATGACGCCGTTGCCCTGGCGAACGTCGCGGGAAAAGCGCGCCCACTCCGACGGCGAGAAGGTCTGGCAGCCCGCGCTGTACGTGCCGTACGTGCCGCCGCCGTGAAAGAGCATCGACGCGCCGCCGCCCGAGCGCCGGTTCTCAGAGAACGCGCCGTCGTGGTTCATGTCGCGCTGCACGCTGAAGTCGCCCGTGGGGCGCAGGCAGTACCCGTTCTTCCACGAGCTCTGCGAGTACTCGTGGTACCCGGTTGGCACGCGGCCCTGATCAGCGCGGCCGTCACCGTTCACGTCGGCGGAGGAGCGGCTCATGTTGCGCGCGGGCTCGGTGTTGTACTGGTAGAACTTCACGTGCGGCTGGCCGCGTGAGTCCTTCCACAGCATGACGAGGCGGTCGTCGTAGCGCCCGTTGCCGCCGTTCGCGCCCGTGTTCGTCGGCGTGCGGAAGCCGAGCAGGTTCATCTGGTTCGGGCCCGAGCGGAACGTGCCGCCCGCGTCCTGAATCTGCTTCTTGAAGTGGTCGTACTGCGCGGCCGTGCCGGTCGGGGCGGGGGCGTCGGTGCCACGAACCGGCGCCTGCTGCTCCGGCTTCTGCGGCTTCTGGGGCGCAGGCTTCTGCGGGCGCTCGAAGCCGTCGGGCAGGCGCAGCGTGTGGCCCGTGATGATGAGGTTCGGGTTCTCGATGTGGTTGATGCGGGCGAGCGTTGAGACCGTGGTGTCGAAGCGGGCGGCGAGCGCCGAGAGGGTGTCACCTGAGCGAATTCGGTAGGTCGACATGGCAGGCTCCAGAAGGTGTCTGCACACATTGTCGGCACGCCGAGTTCTCAGCCGCTGACGGTTGGTGTCAGGGGCGCTGACAGAACAGCGGGAATTTCAGGGCGAGTTTCCCAGCGCGTTTCAAGGCGTTGCGCTCACGTCGACGACGGCCCGGAAGAGCACCTCGAGGCCGCGGGTGAGGTTCTGCTTCGACACCCGCTCATTGCGGCCGTGCATGGTGGCGAGCTCCTCCTGCGTCACCTCGAAGGGCACCATGCCGTAGGCGCGCGTTCCCTTCGGGCGGGCGAGCAGCGAGTCGGTGTAGCCGGGTGAGAGCACGGGCCCTGCGACGGCGTCGGTGCGGGTGCCGACGGCGTGCCGCGCGAGGGCGTCGAAGAACGGGTCCTCCCAGGTCGACTCGTTGGCGGCGTCTCCGTTCGAGACCTCGAACTCGATGCCCTCGATGTCCTTCGTGAGCTCCTTGAGCTCGGCCAGCAATTGCTCGGGCGTGGTGCCGGGCAGCAGGCGGCAGTCGATGATGGCGGCGACCTGCGACGGAATGACGTTGGGCGCCGAGCCCTTTCCATCGAAGCCCGTCACCTGGCAGGTGTTGGTGATGCCCGCGCGCGTGGGGGGCTTCGCCATCAGCTTGCCGGTGACGAACCAGTTCACGAGGGTGGGGCGCTGCAGGATGAAGCCGGTGACGCCGCCCTTCTGTTCGCCGATGCGGCGCAGCAGCTCGTACAGCGCGGCGTGAATCTGCGGCGGCGGCTGGCGACCCGAGACCGCCTTCATCGCTTCGATGAGGCGTGTTGGAGCGCGCTGCGGAACGGGCGTGGAGCCGTGGCCCGCCTCTCCGTTCGCCTTCATGCGCAGCCACAGCGCGCCCTTCTCGGCGACCGACACCGCGAACACCGTCTGCCCTTCGAAGAGCAGGTTCTTCACGCCGAGGCCGCCTTCGTTGACGAGCTGCGCGCAGTCGAGGCGGCTCCAGTGGTTCTCGACGAGGTGCTTCATGCCCAGGTTGTCGACCTCTTCGTCTCCCACCGCGAGGAGGATGACGTCACGGTTCAGCGGCACGTTCGCGCGCTTGAGCCACACCAGCGTCATCGCCTCGACGACGCCCATGCCCTTCATGTCGAGCGCGCCGCGGCCCCAGATGTCACCGTTCGCGTCGACAGCGCCCGAGAGTGGACCGGTCTCTTTCGGCCACGCCTCGAGCTCGGCCGGCACCACGTCGATGTGCGAGAGCAGACACAGCGGTTTCTGTTTCGGCGCTCCGGTGGCGGGCAGGCGCGCGATGAGGTTGCTGCGGCCGGGCGCGAACTCGATGACCTCGCTCGTGATGCCGTCTTTCGCGAGCAGGTCGGCCAGGTACTGCGCGCCGCGCGTCTCGTTGCCGGGTGGGTTGAACGTGTCGACCTGCAGGTAGCCCGAGAGCACCTGCGTCGTCTCGTCACCGGCCTTCGTCCAGTCGATGGCGTTGGCGTACTTCTCGACGCCAGCAGGCGCAGGCGTGGGCGGCGGGGGCGTGGTGGCGCACGACAGGGTGAAGCAGGTCAGCAGCGCGAGCCGAAAGGTCATGCCCGGCTTGTCGCACAACCCCACCGTCGGGATCGACTTGACAGTAAATTGAACGAACGTTCTATTACGGCTCGATGGGACGCCCGAAGAAAGACGACAGCCGGGACACGAGGCAGGAGATCCTCGACCGGGCGCTCGAGCTCTTCGCGACGCATGGCTTCACGGGCTCGTCGATGCGCGACATCGCGAAGGCGGTCGGCGTGCGAGAGAGCGCGCTGTACCACCACTTCCCGAACAAGAACGCCATTCTCACCACGGTGCTCGAGTCGTCGGGGCCCGGCGCGCTCAACTCGCTGATGACGAACGACCTGGTGCGCATCATCGAGTCGCTCGGCCCGCACCAGTTCCTGCGCACGATGGGCGAGACGGTGCTGACGCTGTGGTCGACGCCCCGCGAGCGCTACGTGCTGCGCCTCATCATGGCCGAGATGCCGCGCCTCAAGGAGGCGGGCCTGTTCGACCTGCAGGCCCAGGTGTGGAAGGTGCGCGCCCGCATCGGAGACGTCTTCTCGAACCTGGTCGAGCGCGGCCTCATCAAGCCCATCGACCCGCGCACCGCGTCGCTGCGCTTCATGGGGCCGCTGCTGATGATTCGCGTGCTCCACCTGTCTGACCTCACGTCGACGCCGAACCTCGAGGCCATGCGCGACGATCTCATCCGTCACATCGACTCCTTCTGGGAGACGGTGAAGCCCGAGGCCGCCGCGAAGAAGGAGAAACGTCGATGACGTGCTCGAAACTGAACGAACGTTCGTTCTGGAGGCGCTCATGGCGCTGTTGAAGCTCGCCGTCCGCAATCTGCTGCGCAACCGGCGGCGCACCGTCATCACCCTCGTCGCGCTGGTCGCGGGCGTGGGCGCGATGGTCGCCATCAAGGGCTTCATCCTCGGGCAGCGCCGGCAGATTCTCGAGAACCAGATGCGCGGCACGCTGGGTGCGCTGCAGGTGCACAAGAAGGGCTACGTCGAGAACGTGCTGGGCTCGCCGCTCACGCTCGACTTCGCCGACACGCCCGAGCTGCGCGCGAAGGTGGCTGCGGTGAAGGGGGTCGTCGCCGTGAGCCCGCGCATCGAGTTCGGCGCGCAGGTGTCGACGCCCGACAAGAAGCCGGCGCCTGAAGACGGCTCCGACCTGCCCGAGGCCGACCGCGGGGCGACGTCGTTCTTGATGATGACGGCCTTCGACCCGTCGCTCGAGCAGGTCGTCACGCCCAAGCGCTGGGAGTGGGTGCAGTGGGCGCGCGGCCAGATGCTCGAGTCGGGCACGGCCGAGCAGGTGCTGCTCAACGACGACTTCGCCACTGGCGTCGACGTGCCGCTCTGGAAATCGGGCTCTGAGCTGCCACCGCTCGAGCAGCGACTCGCCATTCTCGCGCCTGACCGCGACTCGTCGCTCAACGGCGTGAACGTGGTGATGGTGGGCACGCTCGCGTCGGCCACGCCCAACGACCGACGCGTCGGGGTGATGTCGCTCGGCGCCGCGCAGGCGCTGTTGCGCATGGAAGGGCGCGTGACCGAGTACGGCCTGGCCCTCGCCGACGGGGCTCCGCTCGAGGCCACGCGTAACGCCGTGCAGGCCGCCATCGGCCCCGAGTTCGAGGTGCACACCTGGGAGCAGCGCATTCCCTTCGTGAAGGACATGGTCGAGACGCAGGACTTCGTCTTCGGCATCGTCTCGAGCATCTTCCTCTTCGTGGTGCTGCTCGGCGTCGTGAACGCGATGCTGATGAGCGTGCTCGAGCGCGTGCGTGAGATCGGCACCATGCTCGCCGTCGGCATGAAGCGGCGGCAGATCGTCACGCTCTTCATCGGCGAAGGCGTCGTGCTGGGCCTCATCGGCGCGACCATCGGCGCGGTGCTCGGCTACCTCTGGGTCTCGTACATGAACTCGAAGGGCATCTCGATTCCCGCGCCGGGCGCGAAGGTGCCCAGCCTGCTGCGCCCGTCGGTCGACCTCCTCTTCGTGGGCCGCGCGATTCTGCAGGCCACCGTCGGCGCGGCGCTCGCGTCGTTGTGGCCGGCCTGGCGCGCGAGCCGGCTTCGCCCTGTGGAGGCGCTGGCGCACACATGAGCTCGAGACTCCCGAAACTCGCCCTTCGCAACGTCGGTCGAAACCGGCGGCGCAGCCTCATCACCGGCGTCACCATCGTCTTCGGCGTCGCCATGGTGCTCGTCGTGCGCGGCTTCACCGGCGGCATGGCGGCGATGATGACCGACGACGTCGTGCAGGGCCGCAGTGGCGCGATTCAGATTCACCGCGCCGGCTACGTCGACAGCGCCGACTCGGTGCCGACGAAGCTGAACCTGCCGTACACCGATGAGCTGCGCGCGAAGATCGCCGCGGTGCCACACGTGAAAGCCGTCACCGGGCGCATCACCTTCAACGGCCTCGTCAGCAACGGCACCCAGCAGACGATGTTCGTCGGGCGCGGCATGGACCTGGCCCACGAGCAGGAGGCCTGCCCCAAGGCCCGCACGCTGGTGGCGAAGGGCGCGCCGCTCGAGCCGACCGACGGCACCGCCGTCACGCTGCTGGGCTTCGAGCTGGCCGAGTCGTTCAAGGTCGACCCGGGCGCGATGGTGACGTTGCAGTCGTCGAGCCCGACCGGGCGCTCCAACGCGCTCGACCTGAAGGTGAAGGGCCTGACGACCTCGAGCTTCCCTTTCGAGAACAAGCGCGTGGTGACGTTGCCGCTGGGCACGGCGCAGCAGCTGGTCGGCCTCGACGGACGCGTCACCGAGTACGTGCTGGGCGTCGACGACCTGCAGTTCCTCGACCAGACGGCCGAGGCGCTGCGCGCGGCGCTGGGCCCCGAGTACGAGGTGCACACCTGGCGCGAGCTGCAGCCCTTCGTGAGAGACCTCATCGCGCGCTCGAACTTCGTGCTCGGCGCCATCGCCTTCGTGCTCTTCATCATCGTGCTCACCGGCATCATCAACACGATGCTGATGTCGGTCTTCGAGCGCGTGCGTGAGATTGGAACGTTGCTGGCCGTCGGCGTTCGCCGCGCGCAGGTGATGCAGATGTTCCTCATCGAGGCCGGTGTCATCGGCATCGCGGGTGGCCTCGCCGGCGCGCTCGTGGGCCGCATCGTGTTGTTCATCTTCAACACGCGCGGCATTCCCATTCAGCTCTCGGGCCTGTCGGGCTCGAACGTGCTGCGGCCGTTCGCGACGAACGGCTTCACCCTCGCGGCCATCGTCGTTGCCGTGCTGGGAGCCCTGTTCGCGGCGCTGTGGCCAGCGTTCCGCGCGTCTCGTCTCAACCCCGTGGAGGCATTGCGCTCATGAAGACCACACTCCTCTTGTCCCTCGTGTCCTCGCTCGCGTTCGCCGCAGAGCCGACCGCCGCCGACGTGCTCGCGAAGTACGACAGCATCATGGGCCCGGCGACCTTCGAGTCGCAGGCCGAGATGACGGCCACGCGCGAAGACGGCACCTCGCGCACGTACGGCATGAAGTTCTTGAAGCGCGACGCCGACAAGTTTCGCGTCTGGTTCTCAGAGCCCGCGAGCGTGAAGGGCCAGGAGATTCTGCGGCTCGGCGACAACTCGTGGGTGTATTTGCCGAACTTGAAGCGCGCGACGCGCATCGCCAACCGCGACAGCTTTCAGGGCGGTGACTTCAACAACGCCGACGTGCTGCGCGTGAACTACACGGTCGACTACGACGCCGTCATCGTGCCCTCGGCGGCGCCCGAGAACGTCACCGTCGAGCTCAAGGCGAAGAGCACCGAGACGGCCTACGACAAGATTCGCCTCATCGTTCGCAAGAGCGACCTGCAGCCGCTCAAGGGCGAGTACTTCGGCACGTCGGGCCAGATGATTCGGTCGGCCACGTTCAGCGAGCACAAGGAGTTCGAGAAGGGCTTCGTGCGCCCCGGCCGCATCGTCATGCAGAACGAGGTCGTGAAGGCGCGCAAGAGCGAGATGGTGACGAAGTCGTTCAAGCTGAACGTCGACGCGCCGCCGCAGCGCTTCATGCAGGCCGACCTCGGGAAGTGACGGAGGCCACCGTGTCGAGGCTCCTCGTGCTGGTGATGGTGGTGGCAGCGCCGGCCCTCGCGCAGGAGGAGGACGGTGGTGTGCCTGCGGAGGCGGTTGCTCCCGTCGTCGAAGCGCCCGCGCCGAAGGAGCCGCTCTTCAACAAGGTCGTCGACGTCACCGGCTACGGCATGTCGCGTACGCAGTTCACCCGCGCGCGCACCTGGGGCCCGCTGCCGACCAACGACGTTCCGCAGCTGCAGCAGTTCGTGGAGTTCAACACGCAGCTCAAGGTGAGCGTGCGGCCCCACTCGTACTTCTCGAGCGACGTGTCGGTGGTGGCGAACTGGGGCGGCTTCTACCGGGGCGTCGACGGTGATGGTCGCGAGGTCGCGCTGGCCGACAAGACGAGCCCGCAGGTGCAGCCCGTCATCAACATCAACGAGCTGTTCGTCTCGCACGAGTTCATTCCCGAGTTGAACGTGCTCATCGGCAAGAAGCGCATCGTCTGGGGGCCGGGCATGGCCTTCAACCCGACCGACTTGCTCAACCCGCGCCGCGACCCGACCGACCCGACGTTTCAGCGCTCGGGCGCGTGGCTCGCGCAAATCGAAGCGCCGCTCTCGTTCGCGACGTTCTCGGTGGTGTTCGCGCCTTCCGTGCTGAAGCAAACCGCCGGAATCCCCACCCACTTCCTCGGCTACCCGGCGTGGGACCAGAAGGACACGCAGCTGCACTACCAGCTCGCCGCGCGCGCCTACGCGCTCGTTCTCGATACGGACATCAACGTGATGTTCTTCTTCGGCAACAAGTCGGTCGACGACTTCCAGGAGAAGCCACGCGTCGGGCTCTCGTTCAGCCACGTCTTCGGTGCGCTCGAGGTGCACGGCGAGGCGCTGTTCCAGACGGGCAGCACGCGCGACTACCTGAACGGCGCCTGTGTGAAGAACGTGATGTCGGCGCTGCAGTGCTCCATCGCCAAGACGGCGTACGCGTCGAAGACGCACCTGACTGACACGGAGCTGCGGCCGAAGGTGCTCGTCGGTGGGCGGTACCAGTTCGGCGACGACTCGATGTTGTCGCTCGAGTACCTGTACCAGCACGACGGGTGGAACCAGGACCACTTCCAGGACTTCGCGAACGCGCTGGGGCTCATTCCCGAGGCGCGGTCACTCGGCGTCGACGTCGCGAACTTTCCCGGAGCGAGCGCGGTGTTCGGCGGCACGTCGGCTGATGGCCTGCCAGTGCGCTTCGCGTTCGACCCGCGCGGGCGGCACTACGCCTTCCTCACGTACCAGAAGCCGCGCATCTTCGAGGACTTCACGCTTCAGGCCGTCGTCATCGCGAACCTGCGCGACCTGTCGACCACCCTCACGCCGAGCGTCACCTGGTCGACGACCGAGTGGCTCAACCTGTCGGTGCTCGCGTTCGTGCCCGTGCAGGGGCCCGACGCGCTGGCGGTGAAGACGCCGCAGGGCCTCGCGGTCACCGAGTTCGGCGTCACTCCCTTTGCGTTCCGCGCGATGTTCGAAGCGCGCGCGTTCTTCTGAAGCAGCACCAAGGAGCCGTTCGCATGGCACACCTCATCGAGCTGTCAGGCATCAAGAAGTCGTACCAGCTGGGCATGACCGAGGTGGTGGCGCTGCGTGGCGTCGACCTCTTCGTCGACGTGGGCGAGTTCACCGTGGTGACGGGGCCGTCGGGCAGCGGCAAGACGACGTTGCTCAACATCATCGGCTGTCTCGATCGCGCCTCGGCCGGCAAGTACGTGCTCGATGGCATCGACGTCTCGAACAAGGACTTCGACGACCTCGCCGACGTGCGGAATCAGAAGATTGGTTTCATCTTCCAGAACTTCAACCTCATCCCCGTGCTGAACGTCGCCGAGAACATCGAGTTCCCGTGCGCGGTGCGACAGAACCCCGAAGAGGCGGGCGCCCTGCGAGCGCGCGTCGAGAAGCTGGCCGAGGCCGTGGGGCTCAAGGAGTACCTGCACCACAAACCCGACGAGCTCTCGGGTGGGCAGCGGCAGCGTGTGGCCATCGCGCGCGCGCTCATCACCACGCCGAGACTGGTGCTCGCCGACGAGCCGACCGCGAACCTCGACTCCAAGACGAGCGCGCAGATCATCGACCTGATGCTCGAGCTGAACCGGAACCAGGGCGTGACGTTTCTCTTCTCGACGCACGACCCACGCGTCGTTCAGCACGCGCGCCGGGCGCTGCAGATTCTCGATGGGCAGATGGTCGACGGCGCGCTCGCGCACTGAGATTCAGCGCTTGCGGGCCTTCTTCGGTGCCGCCTCTTCCACGTTCTCGGCGACGCGCAGCTTGACGAGCTTCTGCACGAGCTTCACCGGCAGCGGCTCGTCGAGCTCGAAGCGCAGCGTGCCTTTGCCGGTCTGGTACTTCGCGAGCTCGCCTTCGAGCACCATGGCGCGCGCTCCGTAGAGGCCGACGTGGCCTTCGAAGCCGGCGACGTGCACCAGGTTCTTTCCGGCGAGCGCGAACGTCGGCATGCCGTAGCTGAGCTTCTCGGTCGCGCCCGGCGCCGCTTTGCGAATGACGGCCTGCAGCTGCGTCACGAGCTTCTTCGTCTTCGGGGGCAGTGCTGCGACGTACGCCTCGATGGAAGTGGGCTTCTTCATGGGCGGCGAGAATAGAGTGCGGCCGCAGTGAGGTCGACGCTTCGAGCGGTGCTGTTGGTGTGGTTGGTCGCCGCGGGCGTCACCAATGCGCAGGTCGACGGGGGCGTCGACGAGGTGGGCGCCGAGACCGAGCTCGAGACCGTCGTCACCGGAACGCGCGACGCTGTACCTGATGACCGGGCGTCGAGCGTCGTGCGTCGGCCAGAGCTCGAACGCCGCCTTCCGCGCAGCACCCCCGACGCCGTGCGCTTCGAGCCGGGCGTCTTCGTGCAGCGAACCGCGCACGGTCAGGCGTCGGTCTTCATTCGAGGGCTGACGGGTCAGCAGACGGTGTTGATGTTCGACGGCGTTCGGCTCAACACGTCGACGTGGCGGCAGGGGCCCAACCAGTACTTCTTCACGCTCGACTCGGCGACCATCGACACGCTCGAGGTGCTGCGTGGTGGAGCCTCGACGTGGTTCGGCGCCGATGCGCTCGGCGGCGTGGTGGCGGTGAAGCCGCTCGACGCTCCCGATGGGCGTTCGGGGCCAGTGTTGAAGTCGTCGGTGACGTTGAAGGGGCGCACCGCCGACGACGAACTCGGTGGGCGCGCGCAGGTGGAAGCGGCGGTTGGCAACGTGGGCTTCATCGGTGGCGTCGGCGGTCGCAACGTCGGCCTGCTCGAGAGCGCTGGCCCGGTTCGCAATCTCGTCGGTGGCGGTACCCCCGATGTTCCGCGGTTCGCGCCTGACGGGCGCACGCAGCTCGGCACCGGCTTCAAGGAACTCAGCTTCGATGGGCGCGCGACCGTGCGTTTCGGCGGGTCGCACGCTTTGACCCTCGCGCTCTATGGCTATCGGCAGTTCGACGCGCCGCGGACTGATCAGTGCGCACCACCTGGCGCCCGCTTCGACGAGTGCCTCACCATCACCGAGCAGTTCCGCACGCTGGGCTACGCGAAGGCTTCGCTCGTCTTCGACGCGGTCTCCATCGACATCGTCGGCTCGTGGCAACGACAGCTCGAGCGGCGCGAAGGCGTGCGCCCCGCGTCGTTCGTGGAGTCGACGGGCCGTGATGTCGTCGATTCCTTTGGTGGCTCGGTGCGGGTGACGACGCGAGCCTTCGCTCCGACGAGCGGGCTCACGCTGCGCGCACGAGGCGGCGTCGATTCGTGGGTCGACCTCGTCGAGTCGCGCGCGTGGTTGTCGTTCACCGACCTCGGCGTGACGGTGGAGCGAAGCCGCGGTCAGTACCTCACCGGCTCGCGCGCGCTGACGGGCGGAGCGTTCTCCGAGCTCGAGGCAGGTCTTCCTTTCGGGCTCTCGCTGCGAGGTGGTGGGCGCATCGGGTGGTCGACGGTCGAGGCTCCGGGGGACGACGCGTCGGGAACGCTCGCGGTGTCTCAGCGCTGGCTCCCGCTCGCAGGCACGGGCGGTGTGGCGTGGAAGCCGTTCGACTCGACGACCTTCGCGGTCAACGTCGACCACAGCTTCCGCCCGCCGAACCTCGACGACCTGACGTCTCGGCAGCAGACGGGACCGGGATTTCAATTCGAGAACCCGGCGCTGAAGCCCGAGACGGCGACGACGCTCGAGGTGGGCGCGAAGGTTCGTACGCCAGTCGTCACGGTCGACGCGTGGTTGTTTCAGACGTGGCTCGGAGCTGCCATCGGCCGACAGCCGCGCACCATCGCCGAGTGCCCTCCGAACACGCCGCAGTGCGAGTCGTCGTGGAATCGGTTGCAGCTCGTGAATTCGACGGGCTTGTCGGACGTGCGTGGCCTCGAGCTGAGCGGTCGGTTGCGATTGCCGCACGGCTTCGGTGCGCGCGCGATGGTGAACGCGACGTTTGGAGAAGGACCGAACCTCATCGAGCGGCCGGTCGATCCGCTCGTTCCCTGGCAGGCGCGGGTTCCGCTCTCTCGAATTCCTCCCGTGAACGGCGTCGCCGAAGTCTCGTGGGCGTACGCGACGCAGTTCTCGTCAGCCATCTCGTTGCAGTGGGCGGGGCCGCAGGACCGACTCGCGGTGGCCGACCTCTCTGACGCCCGCATCGGCCTCGGAGGCACGCCAGGCTTCGCGGTCGTCGACGTGCGTCTCTCGGCGAAGGTGACGTCGTTTCTCTCGGCGTCGGTGGTGCTGGAGAACGTCTTCGATGCTCCGTGGAGAGCGCACGGGTCGAGCATCAACGGCCCCGGCCGAGGCGTGATGCTCGCGCTCACCGGTCATTGGTCTGCGGTGCGCTGACGCGGTATTGGCGCCGAATGCGCGTTCATCTGCTCCTGCTCGTGTTGCTCAGTGCGTGCCCGGGTCCACTGCCGCTGACGATGGATGGTGGGCTCGATGGTTCGCGTGACGGTGGCGGCTCCTGCGCGGTGGCGCCTGCGTTCACCGAGAGCCTGACTGGCTGTCAGAGCGGCGCCGATGACTACCAGCCGCGCGAAGCAAACTCGGCGAACGACACGTGGCCTGCGTGCGTGAGCGACTCCAACGTGTTCATGCCCATCAACCCGAGCATCTCGTCGGTGGCGCGCGTGGCGGCGTTCGAAGGCATGGCTGATCTCCTGTGGCGCGGAGCACGGACTCCCGGGCCCCAGGACTTCGTCGACGCGCGCGTGTTGTACGCGCAGGACCAGGGGCTCGACTCACGCGTGCAGCGGCGTGAAGACGTGCACTACCCGGCGGCGCCGATGGCGTGCAGCACGGCGGGCATTCCGGCGCAGTACCCCGATCGCTGCGTGGGGCCCGCGAAGCTGCTGCCCATCATCAACGACGCGTTTCAGAAGGGCTCGATGGGAGAAGCGTCGCAGGTGCAGGCGGCGCGTCTCGAAGCGGCGCTGCTGTGGTTCCTCTACGTGTCGGCGTTGTCGGAGGTACAGAGCTGCACGACGAAGGCGCAGGACTGCGACAGCTGCTGGGCGTACTACTCGGGCGGAACGCCGCGTGATCAACCGAAGGGTCTGGCGAAGGCGATACAGGCGTTCGTCCCCGAGGCGCATCAGCGTGCGTACGACGGCACGCTGGCGGTGCGGTGCTGGCGCAACCTCGACAACGAGACGGGCACGGCGACGAACGTGATGTTGCGAGACCGCGCGTTCGCGCAACTCGACAAGGCGATGCTGCGCGGGCTCGCGGTGGTGTTTCGTCAGCGCGTGGCCGAGCTCTCGTGCACGAGTGGAGAGACACGTGATGCCCGCCTCGCGTTCGTGAAGGTGTTGGCGCCGTTGTTCGATCGCGCGTTGCGTGAGCGCAGCGCCTCGGCCGCCGGAGTCGTCGCGACCGAGCTGGCGAAGAGCGACGTCGCGTCCATCGACGTCTCAGCCGTCACCTCGGCAATCGACACCGCCTTCCCGTGCCCGTGAAGGGAACGTCACGAACGAAGCCGAGAGTTCGGTTGGGCCTCATGCCTACGCTCGTCGCGTGAGCGAGGCCGCACGGAACGAGCTGCACAGCTGGGCTGGGGCCATGATCAACCTGTCACGCGACGGCGTTGCTGGCTGCGATCTGCTCCTTCGGCTCGAGGGTGTGAGTCTGAGGGCACCACCAGCGATGGTTCCGCTCTCGCTCGAGCGGGGTGGCGAGTGGCGGTTCGATCGGATCTCGAGCGCCGAAGTCGCTCGCCACCAGGTCGTCCTTCGCGACGTTCACGGCCAGCAGACGCGCATCAGGCGACTGTTGCTGCCGGCGGGTCTCGAGCGCGCACTCCACGTTGGACAGTTCGCCACCCGACAGCTCGGCCTGCCAACGATTGCGACGCCATTCTTGCGCAGTCACACACCCGGGCCGCCACGGCAGCGACCAGCGAGCGTCATCGTCTGGACCGAGCCCGCCGTACGTTCGCGTCTTGCGCTGTGGTGGGCGTGCGCGTCATTTCCTGCAGCCTCGATTTGGGTCGTCCCGATTCCTCAAAGTGGGCTCGAGCCCGAGGAAGGCGCACACACCCGCACCGTGGGTGAGTTGATGGAGGCTGCGCCCGGGGTTCGCCGGTTGACGAGCCATCAGGTCGCGCGGCTCGCCTCGAATTGGAGTGCCTGGCGGCGCGGCGATGGCAGCCTTCGCCGGGTCGCGATGTCGGGTTGGCCCGAAGCAGCGCAGTGGTTGGGTCACGTTCCGCAATGGATCTGGAATCTGTTCCCAGTTCTGGCTGATGGCCTGCTGCAGCTCTCGCCCTACGACCAGCACGTGCTGCGGGGGCTCGGCTCGAGTTGGAGTTCGACGATGGCGGCGCTCCGGCGAATGCTCGATGGCCCGGCCGACCGCTTGGTGCAGGCCTGGGGTGACCTGACTTTTCACAATCGGCTCCACGCATGGAGTCGGTGGAAGGGAGGTCGCTATGTCGAGCAGCGGCCTTCGCAGTCGCACCAGTCGTTTTCAGCACTCGAGTACCGCCTGACCAGAGAAGGACAGCGATTGCTGGTGGCGCTGCCCTCGCTCGATGTGGCACCTGCGTTCGTTTTCGGCGCGTTCAGATTCTACGCACGCGGTTCGTGGGTGATGACGGCGCGAGGCCCGCGGCGCGCACCCGCGAACTGCTTCAGCTCCTGATTCCCTCCGTGCGCACTTGGAGCCGCCGCCGCCATTGCGGTTTCTGCAGCACTTCACTTACCTGCGCCCCCATGCGGTCCATCACCCCCGTCGTGTTCCTCGCGCTCGTCGTCGCGTGCGCGCCTGCTCCTCAAGGTCTGCGCGCTGCTGACGAAGGCCCGGGCCCGAAGGTCTCGTTCGACGTCTTCCACACGCCGCTGCCCGAGATTCCGCTGCCCAACGACTTCGCGACCCGCTTCGACGCGCTGTCTCCGACGAAGCGGCGCATCAACGCCTCCATCGAGGTGGCTCCAACGCGCTGGGAGCGCCGCATTCGCGCTGCCCTCGACGACATCAGTGGCTGGGGCACGCTCGCGCCCATCACCGTCTCGTTCTCGGAGCCGCTCGACCTGCGTGAGCTGACCCGCCGTCACCAGGCGCCCGGAGACCTCGCCGACGACGCGCTCTACGTGTTCGACGTCACCCGCGGCTCGCCCGGCTTCTGCCAGCCCGTGCTGCTCGACCTCGGCCAGGGCCACTTCCCCGTCGTCGCCGACGACCGCACCTACTTCCCCGAGGAGCCGCACGACGCGCTCGAGTCGCTGCTCTTCGAGCAACAGGAAGAAGACCTCAACGGCAACGGCGTGATGGACCCGGGCGAAGACACCGACATGGACGGCGTGCTCGACCACCCGAACACGCTCGATGGAAAGACGGGGGGCCCCTTCGACGTCATCGGCTTCTACGAACACGAGACGAACACGCTCATCGCGCGGCCGCTCGAGCCGATGCGTGAAGCGACGACGTACGCGGTCGTGCTCACCAAACGCCTCGTCGGCAAAGACGGCAAGCCGGTGCGCTCGCCGTTCCCCGCCATCAATCATCTGAGCCAGACGCAGGCGCTCGGCGCCGTCTCCGAGTGTCTCTCGACGCAGGCGCTCGGCCTCGACGACGTCGCGTTCACCTGGTCGTTCACCACGCAGGCCATCACGCAGGACTACATCGCCGTGCGCGACGGCTTCATGGGCATGGGCCCGCTCGCGTTCCTCAAAGACAAGTACCCGCCCGAGATCGCGACGCTGGAGGAGGCGCGACGCTCCGAGGGCCGTGGCACCAACACGAAGATCGTCCCCGGCGCGCAGTTCGCGAACCTGGGCGAGCAGCTGCTCTCGTTCGTCGGAGGCAGCGACGTCACCGACGGCTCGAAGGAGCTCATTCGCGGCTGGCTGCGCAGCATCGACTTCTTCGCCGCGCCGACGATGGTGTCGCCGCAGTTCTTCCCGCGCAACGACTCCGAAGGAAAGCAGCTGCCGTTCTACGAGCAGACGATGAAGCTCGACCCGCTGCGCGGCATCGCCGAGACGCGCGACGAGACGGTGCCGATGTTCATGGCGGTGCCGAAGAACCGCACCGGCCCCGCGCCCGTCGTCATCTTCGTGCACGGCCACACGGGCTCGAAGCTCGACAGCATCATCTTCATGGGCCCGATGGCGCGCTTCGGCATCGCCACCATCGGCCTCGACGCCGTCAGCCACGGCGTGGGCATCAACGACGCCGACATCTCGCTCTTCTCGGGCATCGTCGAGACGTACGGCATCACGCCGCTCGCCAACGCGATTCTCAAGGGCCGCGCGTGGGACCAGAACGGAGACAGCATTCCCGACCCCGGCGCCGACTTCTTCAGCGCCTACGTGCCGCACTCGCGCGACACCGTGAAGCAGACCGCCTTCGACGTCATTCGCCTCGTGCGCGTGCTGCGCAGCTTCGACGGCAAGCGCACGTGGAAGCACGACGTGAACAAGAACGGCATGGCCGACGACCTCGCCGGTGACTTCGACGGCGACGGCAAGGTCGACCTCGGCGGGCCCGACGTGCCCATCTACATGGCGGGCGCGTCGCTCGGCGGCATCATGTCGAGCCTCGTCGGCGGCATCGAGCCCGAGTTCGACGCGATTCTTCCGATTCTGCCTGGCGGCTACTTGTCCGAAATCGGCGCGCGCACCGCGCTGGGTCAGGTGAAGAACCCGCTCGTGCTGCGCCTGTTCGCGCCGCTTTTCCTGGTGCGTGACGGCCCCGCGAACCCGACGCTGTCGGTGATGTACCCAAGCGCGGTGAAGAACGTCGAGGTGAAGCTCGCCTCGTTGCCGACGCTGCCGCCCGGGAGCATCGCGGTGATGCGCAACCTCAAGACGAAGGACTGGCGCTGCGCCCGCGTGCAGAAGAACGGGCACCTGCGGCTCGCGGTGCCGTCTGACGAAGGCGACCGGCTGCAGCTCGAGCTCTACGACCAGGAGCTGCCGAGCCAGGAGAAGACGGGCTGCGACCCGACGGGCGTGACGCCGGTGAAGGTCGTCGACACGCTCGACCGCGAGGTGAAGTTCCTCGGCACGACGATTCCTGCCGGCTCGAAGCTGACCGCGTTCGCCGATGGGTATGGCTTGCGGCGCGGGTCTCCTGAGATGCGGCGGTTGCTCGCGCTCGGGCAGATTGCGCTGGAGTCGTCTGACCCGGCCAACTTCGCGCCGTTCTATGACGGCACGCGCACGCTCACGTATGGCGACGGCTCGAGGGTGAAGACGCGCGCGCTGCTGGTTCCGATGACGGGCGACCCGGGCGTGCCGATCTCGACGGCGAACGCGCTCATGCGCGCCGCCGGCTTCCTCGACGTGCGGAAGGTCGACCCTCGCTACGGCAAGTCGACGCAGCAGCAGCTCATCGACGTCGGCTTCGTCGAAGGCGTCGAGCGCACGCGCCGCTACACCGACGCGATGGGCAGGCCGGTGCTGATGGATGCCGACGTGCTGCAGTCGGTGCGCGCGGGCGCTGATGACGGCTTCGGAGCGCCGCGGCTCAACCCGCCCATGCGGCTCTTTGGCCCGAGCGAGAAGATCGGCGGCACCGTCGGAGCGCTGCTCCCGTACATGGACCCGAAGGGCGCCCACTCGTTCCCGATTCCCGACCCGGGCAAGTCGTTCGACCTGGGCTCGCTGCTGCTGAACATCGCTGGCGGGTATCTGGGCTCGGGCGGTACACGCGTCGCGGTCGAGGCATGCGCCGAGCGGTCGAACTGCGACTGGTTCCCCCCGATTCCTCCCTGACGCTCAGGGCGTGAGGCCCGGCAAGAGCAACCGCTTCACCGGCACGTCTGACGTGGGCGGCTGGAGCGGTGGCGGCTCTTCGCGGCGCGGCTCGGGCTCCACTGGCAGAGGGTCGGGTTCAGGGACCCGAAGCGGCAGACTTGCTCGTGCCTTCGCGAGGACCTCACGGTTCCACGTGTCGAGCGCCCGCACCTCGGTGTCGTTCGCGTGAGAGCCAACGAGCAACCCCGCCGTCATCACGCCCGCCGCCGCGAAGAATCCACCGAAGTTCAACCCGAGCACCGTCGCGAGTGGAGGCCGGAGTGCGCCGACGGTGAGCGGCGTGAGTCCCAGCACGACGAAGCTCGCCACCTTGAGAACGGTCGAGAGCCCACGAAGCTGCCGCGCCTCGCGATACCTGGCGGCAAGCTCGGCTCTCTCGGAGAACAGTTGAGCAACCTCGTCATCGCCAAGCGTGCGGCCGCCTTGTTTGACCGTCGCGGTCACCGAGACGCCCACCAGCAGGAGTCGATTCGTCGCGGCATCGACTACCGGGGCGGTCGACTGGGATCTCGCTCGCGCCAGGAGGGTGTCGTTGTGCAGCTCGAGGGCGCGCCAGAGGTCCGCTCCGCCTCGTTGTACCCAGAGAAAGTGGAGCAGTGCGTTGAGGCCAGCGGTGATGACGCCTCCGAGCGCGCCCACGAGAAGTGAATCGGGGCTGAGGCTGCTGATGACCGTGCTGGCAGTCAGCATGGTCAGGCTCGACAGCGAGAGCGCACCGATTCTCAGTGCGCCGTCGACCACGCCAGAGCGCGCCAGTGCATTCTGACCTGGCTCGAACCCGGCCGCGACGGCCTGGTCCGATTGAACGAGGGCGAGTGTTGCCTGCGTTGGCGGCCGAAGGTCGTCGAGCGAGTCGAGCGCGTCGTGGGCTCCGTTCGGTGACGGAGCCTGGGCCAGCAGCACCACCATCGCGACGCTCAGCATGTTCGTGAGCGTGCCACGGTGTCTGCGCGAAGAAAGCGCTGAGTCAGTTCGCGACGCCCACCGTGTACGCGCCGAGCGATGCCGAGGTGATGCGCACGAAGTACGTGCCCGCCGACGGGAGCGCGAAGGCGAACGTTCCCGGCCCGGCACCCGTGGCGACGACCGACCCGCTCGCGTTCTGAATCTGCACCGTCACGCCGATGCCCGTGGTGATGGCCCGCAGCGCGAGCACCGAGGTCGCCTCGAAGCTGAAGAAGTCGGTGTCTCCCGAGAACTGCACGTTGCCGCTCGCGACGGGGCCGTCGACGGTGAGCGCCGTGGCTCCGACGCGCGTGTCGGAGTGGTCGTCAGTGCCCAGGTCGGTGACCTTCAACGTCCACGGGGACAGGTTGCTGCTCGTGTACGCGCGCGTGCAGAAGAAGAGCGTCTCGGCGGTCGACGTTCTGAAGCGCAGCAACTCGGCGTCGGTCGTCGAGAAGTACGTGCCCGTGGCCGTCAGCACCCACAGATACACGTCGGTGCTCGTCGTCTCTTCGAACGTGTAGATGCGGTTCGCCTGCACCGGCACCGCGAGGCAGTCGGGGTCGGCCGGGTAGTCGAAGCGGCCGCTCACGCTCGCGCCCGGAGTCACGGCCGGCGTCAACGTCACCGCGCCCGTCCTGTCATCAGCGTGGTCGTCGACGCCCTGGTCGATGACCCGCAACGCCCACGGCGACAGGTTGCTGCTCGTGTACGCGCGCGTGCAGAAGAAGAGCGTCTCGCTCGTCGTCGCCTCGAAGCGCAGCGACTCGGCGTCAGTCGTCGAGAAGAACGTGCCCGTCGCCGTCAGCACCCACAGGTACACGTCGGTCGCGGTGGTCTCGTCGAAGCTGTAGATGCGGCCCGCCGTCACGGGCACCGATACGCACTCGGGGTCGCCCGGGTAGTCGAACGTGCCGGTGATGGTCGTGCCCGGCGTCGCCGTGGGCGTGAGCAGCACCGCTCCCGTTCGGTCGTCGGTGTGGTCGTCGACGCCCTGGTCCGTCACGCGCAACGTCCACGTCGCGAGGTTGGAGCTCGTATACGCGCGCGTGCAGAGGAACAGCGTCTCGGCCTGGCTCGTCTCGAAACGCAGCACCTCGCCATCGGTCGTCGAGATGAACGTGCCCGTCGACGTCAGGACCCACAGGTACACGTCGGTCGGGGTCGCCTCTTCGAACGTGTAGATGCGATTCGCCTGGACAGGCACCGACACGCACTCCGCGTCGGAGGGATACTGGAAGCGCCCGCTCACGGTCGCACCGGGCATCGCGGTCGGTGTCAGCACGCTCGCGTTCACACGGTCATCGGTGTGGTCGTCGACGCCTTCGTCGGTCACCCGCAGCGTCCAGTTGGCGAGGTTGGTGCTCGTGTACGCGCGCGTGCAGAAGGTGAGCGTTTCGGCGGTGCTCGTCTCGAAGCGCAGCGACTCGGCGTCGGTCGTCGAGATGAACGTGCCCGTCGCGGTCAGCACGTACAGGTACACGTCGGTCACGCTGGTCTCTTCGAACGCGTAGATGCGATTCGCTTGCACCGGCACGGCGAGGCAGTCGACGTCGCTCGCGTAGTCGAAGCGGCCCGAGAGGCTGGCGCCGGGCGTCGAGAGCGGAGCGAGCGTCACGGCTCCGACGCGATCGTTCACGTGGTCGTCGACGCCTTCATCGGTCGCGCGCAGCGTCCACGTGGCGGTCGATGACGTCACCGCGGCACGTGCACAGAGATAGAGCGTCTCGCTCGTCGTCACACGGAAACGGAGCACCTCGGCGTCGGTCGACGAGAGGTACGTCGCCGTGCCCGTCAGCACCTGCAGGTACACGTCGGTCGCCGTCGTCTCGTCGAGTGTGTAGATGTGGCCCGCCTGCACCGGTACCGCGAGGCAGTCCATGTCGCCTGGAAAGTCGAAGCGGCCCGTGATGCTCGCGCCCGGGTTGAGCAACGCAGCGCCAGTTCGTGAGTCGGCGTGGTCGTCTGCTCCAAGCGTCACCTGAATCGACGTCGCGCCCATCACTGACGCCGTCTGCGCGCGCACCTGCAGATAGTAGGTGCCGTCGTGCGGCAGTTTGCGCAGCAGCAGGTCGCTCTGGTTCGTCACGAGCGCCGTCACACCATCGGAGTCGTAGAGCGAGAGCGACGACGCGAGCGGCCCCGACTCCTCCGCGCGCAGCACGACGCCGGCATCGGCAGTGAACGACACGAAGTCGACGTCACCCGCGGGCGCGAACGTGTGTGACTGCGCGACGCCGGGAATGATGGGCTTCGCGAGGGCGGGGCACTCGTTGGGTTCGTAGCTGTCTCCGGTCGTGTGCTGGCCCATGCAGGTGGGAGGCAACGGCAGCTCGCAGCCGTTCGTTCCCGGCTGGTAGCCCGCTTCACACGAGCAGCTCACGCCCGCGTCGGCGCCGGCGGAGCAGACCGTCTGGTGCGGCAGCGTGCATGGGTTCGGCAGACACGGGTCGTCGATGACGCACGTGCCGGCGACGTCGTGGAAGCCGGGCGCGCAGCTGCACACGGCGGTGCCTCCGACGTCGCTGCACACGCCGCGGTTTGGCTGGGTGCACGGGTTGGGGCTGCACGCGTTCATCGGTACGCACTGGCCGAGCGCGTCGAGGCGGAAGCCGACGTCACAGCTACACGTCGCAACTCCACCAACCTCGGTGCACTGCGTTCGGTTCGCCTGCGTGCACGGGTTCGGGTTGCACACGTTCATCGGCACGCACTGGCCGAGCGCGTCGAGGCGGAAACCGACGTCACAGCTGCACGTCGCCATGCCGCCTGCGCTCGAGCACACCGTCTTGTTCGCTTGCGTGCACGGGTTCGGGCTGCACAGGTCGATGGGCACGCACTGGTTCTGCGCGTCGAGGCGGAAGCCGGTGTTGCAGCCACACGTCACCATTCCGCCAGCCTGGGTGCACTCGGTGCGGTTGGGCGTAGTGCAGGGGTTCGGCGTGCACGACGGCGCGCGCACGCACTGGCCCGAGCCGTCGTCGAGGAAGCCCGAGTCGCACTGGCAGATGGCCGTGGTGCCCGACGCGACACAGACCGAGCGGTTCGGCTGCATGCACGGGTTCATCGCGCACGGGTTCTCAGAGACGCAGCCACCGCGGCCGTCGTCACGCAGGCCGGCTTCGCACGAACACGTCACCGCTCCCGAGGCGACGCTGCACACGGTCTTGCCGGGCTGACGGCACGGGTTTGGGCTGCACGATGGCGCTGCGACGCACTGGCCCGCGCCATCATCACGAAAGCCCGAGTCACACTGGCATACGGCGGTTCCACCCGAAGCGACACACACCGTGCGGTTCGGCTGCGTGCACGGGTTGTTCGCGCAGGGGCCGCGCTGCACGCACTGCCCGCCGACATCGTCGAAGCCCTGACGGCACGAGCAGACCACCGCGTTGTCGACCATGGTGCACACCGAGCGATCGCCCATGCAGGGGTTGTTCGCGCACGACGCCTTCGCCACGCACGACCCGGCGACGTCAGCGAAGCCTTCACGGCAGGAACAGACGGCGGCTCCGCCGACGATGGAGCACACCGAACGATCGCCCGAGCACGGGTTTGGTGAGCAGGTGTCGCTGATGGGCACGACAGGCGGGCACGCGAACAACGCGAGCGCGCCGACGACGAAGAGCGCGGGTCTCACTGGCAGACACCGGGGAAGCCTGGGAACGAGATGAAGCAGGTGCCGCTGAGACACTCCGACGGCGCCGTGCACGGAGAGCCGACTCCCTTCGACGAGCACACGCCGAGCACGTCAGTCGCGGTGAACTTGATGCACGCCCAGCTCGAAGGGCAGTTCGCGACGGTGCGGCACAGACCGGTCAGACACACGCGGCCCTTGTTGGGAATGAGCCCGTCGTTGCACACGGCGCCCTGCAGCCCGGTGGGACACGTCTTGTCCGGCGCGCATGAAGGGAACGAGTAGCACCTCGGGTCGGCCACGTTCGTCTCGACCGGGTCGACGCACAGCGAGTTCATGTCGCATCCATCCATCCCCGACGGCACCTGGTCGGGGTCGCACTGCGTCATTGGCGGCGGCGTGCTGCAGAAGCCAGACACGCAGACCTGCGTCGAAGCGCAGCCGCTCTGGTTGGTGCACGTGGGGACGACGCGGTTGTGGCAGAGGCGGTCGAACTCGGTATCGCAGAACTGATCAGCCGCGCAGTTCGCGTTGCTCTGACAGCCGATGGCGCAGAGCCCGTTGAAGCAGAACTGGCCAGAGGGGCACATGCGCGACGGTGAACAGGTGAAGACCTCGATGGCCGAGCCACCCGCGGTTGCCGAGCCGCCTGCCGACGCGGAGCCACCCGCGCTCGCAGCTCCACCGCCGCTCGACCCGCCGCCGAACGACGTGGTGCCGCCACCGCCGGGGAAGAGCACGACGCCGCCACCACCTGCGCCCGCGTCACGAAAGTCGACCCGCACGTCGCATGCACCGAACGCCACCATCGCCAGAATCACCGTTTGCCGAACCATGTGTGTCTCCTGCCTCGTCTTGGCGACAGCGCGACGCTTTTATGAAGAATTTTCAGCGCGCTGCTCTGGTACGTCGGCCCGTGACGATGGTCGCTCCACTTCTCTTTATCGTGCTCACGGCCGCGCCGAGCGCACGGCTCGAGTACTCGGTGGCTCCAGGCATCGACGGGTGCCCCGACGAGCGCTGGGTGCACGCGTCGGTGGGAGCGCGGCTGGGGCGAGATCCATTCGTCGATGACGCTCCGACACGCGTGGTGGTGAACATCTCGCGCGCTGCTCCTCCGGCGTTGGTGGCGCTCGTCGAGGTCACCAGGCCCGATGGGCGCGTGGGCAAACGCACGCTCGATTCTCCGACAGGTGATTGTCTCGAGCTGGCCTCGGCGGTCGAGCTGGCCGTCTCCCTCGCGCTGGACCCTGCGTCGAAGCGCGCGCCGGTGGTCGAGCCGCCGCCGCCACCGGCGCCAGTCGTGAAAGAGGTCATCGTCGTTCAGGCGCCTCCACCTCCTGCTCCGCCTGCTGTCACCCCGTTTGGGCGCGTCGGGCTGCTCATGACCGCAGGTGGGCTGCCGGGATTTTCGGGCGGACTGCTCATCGGTGGCGGGGTGCTGCTCCGTCACTTCAGCATCGCGCTCGAAGGTCGCGCCCATGTTCCAACGCGCGTGCTCACGAGTGACTCGACCACCACCACCTTCCTCGCGCTCGCGAGCCTCGTTCCCTGTCTCGAGCTGGGAAGAGTCTCTGGCTGTCTCGTCGGCTCCATCGGTCCGTTTCAGTTTGACGACGGGGCACAGCGACAGACCTCGGTGATGGGGCAGGGCGGAGCGCGTGTTCAGGTGGGCTTCGAGCCGCTCCAGCAGTTGCGGCTGGTTCCATGGCTCGAGGCGGGCGTCGTCGTCACGCGCACCACGCTGTTGCGCAACGGCGTGCCGCTATGGGTCACGTGGCCGGTCGCTGTTTCGGGCGGCCTCTTCGTCGAATGGCGCCCGTCTTCATGATTTTCCGCAGCTGCTGCCAATACAGGAGGAATCGATGAGCGGGCTCAAGGGAGCCCTCGATGTCCTCTACCGGGCCGAGGTGGGGGCCATCTATGCCTTCCTCTGGCGGCTGGGAGCGAGAGAAGCGGACATGGAGGACCTCGTTCACGACGTCTTCATCACCGCGGCCCGGCGATGGTCGTCGTACGACCCGAATCGGCCAGCGCGCCCGTGGTTGTTCGGCATCGCGTTTCGCGTTCACTCCGATGCGCGTCGCAAGGAGCGCCCGACGGGAGAGATGCCCGAGGTCGAAGACTCCGCTCCAGGCCCTGATGAGACCGTCGCGCAGGTGCAGGCCCGCAAGGTGCTGCAGCGCGCGCTCGCGACGTTGCCGGAAGAGCGGCGCACGGCGTTCGTGCTGCACGAGCTCGAAGGGCTGTCGGTGAACGAGGTGTCGGAGGTGATGGAGTGCCCGGCACCGACGACGTATTCGCGCCTCAAGCTGGCGAGAGAAGAAGTCGAGAAGGCCGTCGAGCGGTACCGGCGTGAAGAAGCCGAGCGGGGAGGTGGACGATGAACGAGCTGCCTCCGCTGTCGAAAGAGCTCGCGGCGCTGCGTGATGCGGCGCGGCCTCCTCGTCCTCCAAACGGTTTTGAAGACCGCGTCGCCGCGAAGCTCGCGCAGTCGATGGTGATGTTGCCCGAGGCTCCGGGGCCGAGTGGGGCTGCGACGGCGGGTGCTCAGGTGCCGCTCGCGAAGCTGATTAGCGGTGGCGTGTTGGTGTTGCTCACGGGCATGGGGCTGGGCGTCGCGCTCGATCGCAACGTGCTCCAGCCTCCTCCTTCTCCGCCGCCCATCGTCGCTCCGGTCGTGCCGGTGGTGCCCGAGCCGCCGCGTGTGGAGCCGGTGAAGGTCGTCGTTCCGGAACCTGTCGTCGCTCCCGTCGTCGAGCCGGTGAAGGTCGTGCCGCCGCCGGTAGCGCCGCCGAAGCCGGTCGTCGAGGTGACCGCGCCGCCCGCGAGTGGGCGTGACGTTTCTCTCTCGGCCGAACGCGCGCTGCTCGAGGTCGCGCGCGCTGCGATGGCGAAGGGCGAGCTGCCGGCGACGTTCAGCGCGTTGGAGAAGCACCAGCGTGAGTTCGCCAACGGTCGCCTCGCCGAGGAGCGTGAGGCGCTGTTCATTCAGGCGTTGCATGCGGCGGGTCGTGAAGCCGAAGCCGCGTCACGCACGGAGCAGTTCAACAAGCAGTTCCCCGACAGCCTGCTCGCTCCGTAGTCGCGCCGCACCGAGCACGACTCCAACCACGCTGGTGATCGAGTTCGTGGTCGCGGGCCGAGCACAACTTCAACCAACGTCGGTGGTCAGACTGTTCGCGGAGCAACGCGTTAGACGCGGAGCACGACTCCAACCACCACCTCGGTGGTCAGACTCGGGCTCGCGGAAGGAACGTCACCTCGCGCGGTGGGCCAGCAGCTCACCACCCGGGCCGCGGACCTCGACCGACATCGCCATCTGCCCGAGCGCATGCGTCGAGCACGACAGGCACGGGTCGAAGCAGCGAATCGCCGCCTCCACGCGGTTCAGCATTCCTTCGCTCAGGTTCGTCGGGTCCACGAAGCGCTGCGCGGTCTGCTTCACCGCCAGCTGCATCGCTGCGTTGTTCTGCTGCGTCGCGATGAGCAGGTTCGCCGACAGCACGCGCCCGCCATCGTCGACCTTGTAGTGGTGCCACAGAATGCCGCGCGGCGCTTCGCAGCAGCCGACCGCCTCGTGGTGATTCGGCTGAGCCAGGCTGCGGACTCGTGTGTTGAGCAGGTCGGGGTCCTGCAGCAGCTCTTCGATGCGCTCGAGGCAATGCACCATCTCGATGAGGCGCGCGTAGTGGTAGTGGAACGAACGCGAGACGATGCCCGAGCGGCCGAGCGCACGAAACGACTTCAGCTCCTTGTCGGCTCTCGGCGTGCCCGTCGCCTTCACCACGTTCAGGCGCGCCAGCGGCCCGACCCGATACATGCCACCCGGGTACCCGAGCGCACGGAAGAACGCCGGCTTCACGTACGTGTACGGCTCCGCGACCTCGCCGAGGTACGTGAGGTAGCGCGCAGGGTCGAGCGCGTCGGCCACCACGTTGCCCTCGCTGTCCACGATGCGCACCTTGCCGTCGTAGAACTCGAGGTCGCCTTCGTCGTTCACCAGCCCGAGGAAGAGCGACGGGAAATCGCCCAGCGTGTCGATCTCGGGCTTCAGCGGCTCGAACAATCGCTTCAACCGCTCCAACGCCAGGCCCATCGACTCGTACGTCTCGGGCAGCCATGGCAGCAGCTCATCACGCGCCTCGGCCGTGAACGCGTGCGTGACGCCGCCCGGCACCGACCAGCCCGGGTGCACCTTCTTGCCTCCGACGAGTTCCACCGCGCGTTGACCGAACTTGCGCAGCCGCACGCCGCGCTTCACGAAGTCGGGCTCGTCATCGAGCATCGCGAAGATGTTCCGCTTCGACGGCTCGGCGTCGAGACCCACCAGCAGGTCGGGGCTCGAGAGGTGGAAGAACGACAGCGCGTGCGACTGGAGGATCTGCGCGTAGCTCGCCAGCCGCCGCTGCTTCACCGCCGCCACCGGCACGTCGACGCCGAGAATGCGGTCGCCTGCCTTCGACGACGCCAGCGCGTGCGAGACGGGGCAGATGCCGCAGACGCGCGCCATCAGGCCCGGCATCTCGTCGATGGGCCGGCCCTCGCAGATCTTCTCGAAGCCGCGGAACTCGATGATGTGGAAGTGCGCGTCGGTCACCTTGCCCGCGTCGTCCACGTCGATGGAGATCTTCGCGTGACCTTCGATGCGCGTGACGGGGTCGATCAGAATTCGTTTGCTCATGGCCTCACCCGAACCTTCGCTCGAGCTGCGGAGCGCGGCCGTCGAGCAGCGCGGTCAGAAGCTCCCAGATGCGGTCTGCCGACGGCGGGCACCCCTGCAGCCAATGGTCGACCTTCACGAGCTGGTGCAGCGGCTTCACCTTCGGCACCAGCTTCGGAACGATGTCGTCGCCCAGCGGCATGCCCTTCACCAGCTCGCACGTCTCTTTGTACGAGCGCGCCATCACCTCTTCGACGCTGAACGTGTTTCGCATCGCGGTGACGTTGCCCGACACCGCGCAATCTCCGAACGCGACCACCAGCTTGCTGCGCGACCGAATCGTGTGGAGCGCCTCGACGTGCTCGACGTTCGCCACCGCGCCCTCCACCAGCGTCACGTCGACCTGGGGAAAGTCCTTCGCCTTGGTGTCGACGAGCGGAGAGACGCAGAGTTCGACGCGCGCGGCGAGTTCGATGAGGCGCTCGTCGAGATCGAGGAACGACATGTGGCAGCCCGAACAGCCGCCCAGCCAGACGGTGGCCAGCTTCACTTTCGTGCTCATGGCTTCTTCACCCACTGGTGTCTCTCTCGTCCGTAGACGATGTATTTGAGGAAGCTTCTGTCCTTCTTCATCTCGCCGATGCCCACGCCCTTGGTGAAGAGCGCGCCGGTCGGGCAGACCTGCACGCACTTGCCGCAGCTGGTGCAGTTCTTCGACTCGCCCCACGGCTCGGCGAGGTCGGCCACGAGGTGCAGCTTCTCGCCGCGCCCCGCCATGTCCCAGACGTGGGCGCCTTCGACGTCGTCACAGGTGCGCACGCAGCGGGTGCACGCGATGCACCGGTTCAGGTCGAGGCCGAAGCGCTCGTGCGAGAGGTCGACGGCGCGCTTCGGGTGACGGTAGGGCACGCGCACGTGGTCGACGCCGAGCTCGGTCGCGAGGTCTTGCAGCTCGCAGTTGCCGTTCGACACGCAGACGGCGCACACGTGGTTGCCCTCGGCGAAGAGCAGCTCGAGCAGCAGCTTGCGGTACTCGCGCAGCTGCTCGGTGTCGGTGCGAACGACCATGCCCTCTTCAATCTCGGTCATGCACGAGGCCGACAGCTTGCTCCGCCCCTCCACCTCGACGAGGCACAGGCGGCACGCGCCGACGTCGGGCACGCCGCCGAGGTGACACAACCGTGGAATGTGAATCGCGTTGTGCGCCGCGACGGTGAACACCGACTCGCCCGCGACGCCGGTCAGCATCTTTCCATCGATGGTGAGGGTCTTGACGCTCACGGCTTCACCTCGGTGCTGGAGGGCTTCATGCGCGCGGCGAACTCGTGCGGGAAGTAGCGCAGCGCCGTCATCACCGGGTTCGGCGCGCTCTGCCCGAGGCCGCACAGGCTGGTCGCGCGCAACAGCTCGGCCAGCTTCTTGAGCAGCGTGAGGTCGTCTTCGGTCGCTTCGTTGTCGCAGAACTTCTGCAGCAGGTCGTGCATCTGCACGGTGCCGGTGCGGCAGGGCACGCACTTGCCGCACGACTCGTCCATGCAGAACTCCATGAAGTAGCGCGCGACGTCGACCATCGAGGTCGACTCGTCCATCACGATGAGGCCGCCCGAGCCCATCATCGAGCCCACCGAGACGAGCGACTCGTAGTCGACGGGCACGTCGAGCAGCTTCTCGGGCACGCAGCCTCCCGAGGGCCCGCCGGTCTGAATCGCCTTCACCTTGCCGCCGTCGACGATGCCGCCCGCCATGTCTTCGACGATGCGGCGCACGGGCGTGCCCATCGGCACCTCGACGAGGCCCGTGAGCGCCGTCTTGCCCGCGACCGCGAACACCTTCGTGCCCTTCGACTTCTCGGTGCCGATGCCCGCGAACCAGGCGCCGCCGCGCGTGATGATGGGCGCGACGTTGGCGAAGGTCTCGACGTTGTTGATGAGCGTGGGCTTGTCCCACAGGCCCTTCTCGGGCGGGTAGGGAGGCCGAGGCCGCGGCTCACCTCGTCGCCCCTCGATGGAGTTGATGAGCGCCGTCTCTTCACCGCACACGAACGCGCCCGCGCCGATGCGAATCTCGGCCTGGAAGCGGAAGGTGGTGTCGAGGCAGCGCGCGCCGAGCACGCCCTCTTTCTCGGCCTGCTTGATGGCGGCCTGCAGCCGCGCGATGGCCAGCGTGTACTCGCCGCGCACGTAGAGGTAGCCGTGGTTCGCGCCCACTGCGTAGCCGGCGATGGCCATACCCTCGAGCACGCGGTGCGGGTCTCCCTCGAGCACGCTGCGGTCCATGAACGCGCCGGGGTCGCCTTCGTCGGCGTTGCAGACGACGTACTTGGTGTCGTTCACCTGCTTGGCGACGAGCTCCCACTTCACGCCGGTGGGGTAGCCACCGCCGCCGCGCCCGCGCAGGCCAGAGCGCGTCACCTCGGCGACGACCTCGGCCGGCTTCATCGTCGTGAGCACGTGCGCCAGCGCCGAGTAGCCGCCCGCCGCGATGTACGAGTCGATGCGCTCGGGGTCGACGCGCCCCGCGTTCTCGAGGACGATTCTCAGCTGGTTCGCGAAGAACGGGTGCGTCTTCAGATTCAGCGTGCGTTCAGGGAGTGTCGAACCCGCGACGAGCGCCGATGCGTCCGACGCCTTCACGTCGACGAACAACGCGTCATCGCGTTCGCGCTTCACCAGCGGGCCCTTGCTGCACAGCCCCAGGCAGCCGGTGCCGACGACCTCGACCTCGTGCTCGCGGCCCTTCGCCTTCACCTCGCCGAGGAGCGCGGCCTTCACCGCGTCGCCACCGCACGACTGGCAGCTCGCGGCGGTGCAGCAGTGCAGGCGCTCCTTGAAGGTCTTCTGGCGGGCGAGCTCGGCGTCGGCGCGGTCGCCCAGTTCATCGGGTGTCATCGTCATGGTCTTCGTCCTTCGATGAAGAGGTGGAGGCGCTCAGACGCCGAGGTCGTCGAGCTCCTTGTCGAGCGCTGCGACGGTGACGCGCGGCATGATGCGGCCGTCGAGCACCACCGCCGGCGCCAGCCCGCACGAGCCGATGCACCGCGCCTGCTGCACCGTGAGCTTCGGCGTCTCACCCCGCTCCGCCGCGCGCTTGCAGCGGTGCTGCGAGGTGTCCATCAGCCCCTTCGCGCCCGCGACGTAACAGGCCGTGCCCGTGCAGATGAGCGCGGTGTGCTCGGCCTTCGGCTTGAGCGAGAAGAAGTTGTAGAAGGTCGCGACGCCGAGCACGCGTGAGGGCGGCAGCTTCAGCTTCGTCGCGATCTCCTTCAGCAGCTCGGTGCTCAAGAAGCCGAAGAGCTCTTGCGCCGTGTGCAGCACCTCAATCAACGCGTGCGAGGCGTAGCCCTGTCGCGACATCGCGCGCTCGAGCAGTTTGGCGCGGTTGTCTTTCACGGCCGGTGCCGTGTTCCCCATGACTTGCTCCAGTTCATGCGGCCCGTTGGGCGAGCCGTCGACGGAGCCTTGTGAACTACATCGCGCATGCCGACCCGCGACCGGCCCAAACCCTGCTGAACCACTCATCGGCGCGGGCACCTCTGAGCAATTTCCTGACGCAGAACAGTCGAGCGGCGGCAAGGCTTGCGCGCGCGGCCTTCACGGCTCCAACAGTGCTGCTGGTGCCCGTCACTTTCAGCTGCACCGTGAGTTTCCGGCGGCACCGTGGATGCACCAAGTCAGCGACAGCGCCGCACCTTCACGCGTAACCTTCGCCTCCCCGTGACCGTCGAACTGCTCCGCGTCGGCTCCACCATCGGAGACCACCGCATCGTGAAGAAGCTCGGCGAAGGCGCGATGGGCGCCGTCTTCGAGGGCGTGCACGGCCTCATCGGCAAGCGCGTCGCCATCAAGGTGCTGAAGAACCACGGGGAAGAAGGCCGCATCGCGGCGAAGCGGCTGCTCGAAGAGGCGCGCGCGGTGAACGCCATCGACCACCGCGGCGTCGTCGATATCTTCGACGCGGGCCTGCTCGCCGACGGCCGGCCGTACCTGGTGATGGAGCTGCTCGTCGGCCGCTCGCTGCACGAGGAGGTGAAGCGCTCGAAGGGCGGGCTGCCGATGCGGCTGGTGCTGCACGTGCTCAAGGGCGTGCTCGAGGCGCTGGTGGCGGCGCACGCGGCGGGCGTGATTCACCGCGACCTGAAGGCCAGCAACGTCTTCCTCGTCGACCAGCCGCAGGGCATGCCGCTGGTGAAGCTCGTCGACTTCGGCATCGCGCGCAGGCTCGGGCGCTCCGAGGTGTTGACGATGCCGTCGATGACGGTGGGCAGCATGGGCTTCATGGCGCCCGAGCACATCGCGGGCCGGCCCGTCGCCGCGAGCGACCTCTACGCCGTCGGCTGTCTCGCGTGGCTGATGCTCACCGGGCGCCCCGTCTTCCCCTATGGAAACCCGGGCGTCTTGATTCAGCAGCACCTGCAGGAGAAGCCGCCGCCCGTGGGCACGGTGCGCAAAGAGACGACCCCCGAGCTCGACGCGTGGGTGGGCTGGCTGCTCGAGAAGCGCGTGCAGGACAGGCCGCACTCGGCCGAGGTGTCGCTGCTGGTGCTGCACGAGGCCGAGCTCGCGGTCGATGGCATTCGCACCGCGCCGGGTGGGCCGTCGTTCATCGAGGTCGCGAAGGGCTACGACGCACGGGCGCGCGAGCTGTCGGGCCCCAGGGCGCAGGTGACCGACGTCACGCCCGAGTTCGTTCCCGGTGAGCCGCCAGCGCCCGTCATCGCGCCGCCTGTCCCCGCACGAAAGGCGAAGTCAGAGCCGAAGCCAGCGGAGCCGCCGAGCCTTGGGCGTACGCCGCGGGTGCTGACCGCGAACCGTCGAGCGAAGGCTCCACGCCTCGACGAGACGAACGACGACGACACGGTGCCGCTCCCGAGGCCTGCCGGTGCGTACGACCCCGACGCGACCGGCACCATCATCGAGCCGCCCAGCGGCGTGCGTCGCAAGCGCTGAGCTCTCGGACTGTGCAGCTCGGTAGAGCACGCTCGCGTCCGCGTTCTCCGTTCGAGGAGCGGGTCGGCCTCGCTCACGAAGGGCGCCGCGCGTTCGTCTGACGCAGCTCGCCGCCAGACGAGCGACGACGCCTCACGGCTTTCTTGGCAGGCTCGCGCGCCTCAAGCGGCGCACCTGGGGAGGGCGGATGGACACGGACAAGTTCAAGGCGACGGTGAACGAGAAAGACGTTCGGCAGGGCAACGACGCCACGTCGATTCGCGAAGACTTCATCAAGAAGCTCTTCTTCCAGCTCGCCAAGTTCCCCGGCGTGGCGACGCGCAACGACAACTACCTCGCGCTCTCGTACCTCGTCAGAGATCGACTGCTCCTGCGGTGGATTCACTCGGCCCGCACCTTCCTCGAGGCGCAGAGCCGCACCGTCATCTACCTCTCGGCCGAGTACCTGCCGGGCCCCCAGCTCGACCACAACGTGATGAACCTCGGGCTGCACGCGCCGGTGCGCGCGGCGCTGGCGGGCCTGGGCATCGACTACGACGAGCTCGTCGAGCACGAAGAGGAGCCGGGCCTGGGGAACGGCGGCCTCGGCCGTCTCGCTGCCTGCTTCATGGACTCGCTGGCGACGGTCGAGCTCCCCGCCATCGGGCACGGCATTCGGTACGAGTTCGGCATCTTCGACCAGCAGATCCGCAACGGAGAGCAGGTCGAGAGCACCGACAAGTGGCTGCGCCTGGGCAACCCGTGGGAGGTGATGCGCCACGACGTCGAGCACAAGGTCGGCTTCGGCGGCCGCACCGAGCACGGCGTCGACGAGCTGGGCCGCTACCGCGTGCACTGGCACCCCGAGCGCGTCGTCACCGGCATTCCGTACGACACGGGCGTCGTCGGCAACGGCACCACCAACACGAACTTCCTGCGGCTGTGGAGCGCGCGCGCGTCTGAGGAGTTCGACCTGAAGGCCTTCAACGAAGGCGAGTACTGGAAGGCCGTCGACGAGAAGGTGCGCAGCGAGAACATCTCGAAGGTGCTCTACCCGGCAGACCACTCGCTCGCGGGCAAGACGCTGCGCCTCGAGCAGCAGTACTTCTTCGTCTCGTGCGCGCTGCAAGACTGCATTCGCCTGCTGCTGCAGAAGACGACCATCGACAAGTTCGCCGACAAGTACGCCATTCAGTTGAACGATACGCACCCGGCGCTCGCGGTGGCCGAGTTGATGCGGCTCTTCGTCGACGTGCACGGCCTG
This sequence comes from Myxococcaceae bacterium, assembly GCA_040275325.1. Classification (GTDB taxonomy): domain Bacteria; phylum Myxococcota; class Myxococcia; order Myxococcales; family Myxococcaceae; genus Xiheimicrobium. The sequence continues at coordinate 90,366 of JBEOKA010000188.1, forward strand.
TCGTGGGAGCGCAGCTGGGAGATGACGCGCGCGTGCTGTGGCTACACGAACCACACGCTGCTGCCCGAGGCGCTCGAGACGTGGCCGCTGCCGCTGATGCAGCGCCTGCTGCCCCGGCACGTCGAGATCATCTTCGAGATCAACCGGCGCTTCCTCGAAGAGGTGCGCGCGAAGTTCCCCGGAGACGACGACCGCGCGCGGCGCATGTCGCTCATCGACGAGCACGGTGAGAAGTCGGTGCGAATGGCGCACCTCGCGACGGTGGGCAGCCACGTCGTCAACGGCGTCGCGGCGCTGCACTCGCAGCTGCTCAAGCAGACGGTGCTGAAGGACTTCGCCGAGTTCGACCCGTCACGCTTCACCAACGTGACGAACGGCGTGACGCCGCGGCGGTTCCTGCTGCAGGCGAACCCGAGACTCTCGGCGCTGCTCACCGAGTCGGTGGGGCCGGGCTGGGTGAACGACCTGGGCCGGCTGAAGGGGCTCGAGCCTCTGGCCGAGCAGGCCGAGTTCCGCCGGCAGTGGCGCGAGGTGAAGCAGGCCAACAAGAAGGACTTCGCGCGCTGGGTGGCTCGCACGCACGGGCTCGAGGTCGACCCGGCGTCGCTGTTCGACGTGCAGATCAAGCGCATTCACGAATACAAGCGCCAGCACCTCGCGGCGCTGTACGCAGTGTGGACGTACCTGCGCATCAAGAACGGCGACACGAAGGGCCTGGTGCCGCGTACGTTCCTCTTCGCGGGCAAGGCCGCGCCCGGCTATCGCATGGCGAAGCTGATCATCCGGTTCCTGAACGGGTTGTCGGCGACGCTGGCGAGAGACCCGCGCGCACGCGACTGGCTGCACGTCTCGTTCGTGCCCGACTTCAACGTGAAGAACGCCTCGCACCTGTACCCGGCGGCCGATCTCTCGGAGCAGATCAGCACGGCGGGCAAAGAGGCCTCGGGCACGGGGAACATGAAGATGTCGATGAACGGTGCGCTCACCATCGGCACGCTCGACGGCGCGAACGTCGAGATCCGCGAGCGCGTGGGCGCCGAGAACTTCTTCCTCTTCGGGCTCACGGCCGAGCAGGTCGAGGCGAAGAAGCGCGCCGGCTACTCACCGCAGGCCGAGCTCGCGAAGGACAGCCGCTTCAGAGAGATGCTCGCGGCGATGGCCGACGACACGTTCTCTCCGGGAGAGCCGGGCCTGTTCATGCCGCTGGTGCAGTCGCTGGCCGACCACGACCCGTTCCTCGTGCTGGCCGACCTCGCCGCGTACCTCGACTGTCAGGAGCGCGTCGCCGCGCTCTGGCAGCAGCCCGAAGCGTGGACTCGCATGTCGGTGCTCAACAGCGCCCGCATGGGCTTCTTCTCGTCGGACCGGTCGATTCGCGAGTACGCGGCGAACATCTGGAACGTGAAGCCCGTGAAGCTGCCGTCGCTGGTTTGAGCTCGGGCTCTCGGCGGACGAGCCCGATCACGACAGCACTGGCGGCGGGTCGTCCATGACTGACTTGCGCCCCTCGCGACCTCGGCGCGTGCTCGGCCGGGATGAATCAGGCCGCGGCGCGAATGTGACCGACGGCGCACACGAGCGAGCCGTCGTCAGCGCGCTTCATGCTGCGGCCGCAGAGGCGACATGAGGGAAGCATCGCCTGCACCGCGGCGCGGTTGGCTGCGGGAACGGGCTTCGCGGGCGTGGCGATGGCCTTCGGCGGCGCGACGGGCTCGGCGGCAGGCTTGCTCTGCGGAGCCGTCGCCTTCGCGGGCTCACTCGTCGTGGCGCCGGGCTTGAGCTTCTCGAACTCCTCACGCACCTTCGCGAGCAGCTCGCCGCGCACACCCTTGTACTTCGCCTGCATCGCCGCGAGCTGCGTCATCATCTCGTCGAACTGCTGCGCGCGACCTTCGTCGATTGCCGTCTGATTTGCGTTCTTCATGTTCACCTCGAGGCCACGGCTCCTGTGTCGCGGAGTCGGCGAACCCCAGCGTGATCATCCGCAACGGCGTGCGCAAGGGCGTCTGCGAGACCAGATCCACCGCGCGCGGGAACGCGCCTCGTCTTGCGGAGTTCGGGGCGGTTTTCTGATCGACTATTTTTCGCCACACCCGCGGAGAAGGCCGATTTGCCGCCTCGCGCGGGGTTTGGACCTATTGGCAGTAGCCGTCTGGCACCAACGAGCCAGGCGTACACAGCGCGGTTCCGGGTCGACCCTGACAGCACCCACTGCAGCAATCAGCGCCCGTCGCGCACGCCTCACCCGCGGGCTGCAGACACTGCAGGGCTGGCACGAGCGGAGGCATGCAGCAGCGACGCGAGGGCGCTTCGGGGTTGCAGAACGAGCCGGCGCTCTGGCACTGGAACGGCGCCGAGATGACGCAGGCTCCGCCAATGGTGGAGCAGATGCCGGCCGAGGTGCAGCACCCGTTGCAGCACGCAGAGCTGGTCGTGCACGTGCTGCCTTCGGCGAGACACATGCCGCCGTCACGCGCCGTCGGTTGGCAGGTGATGGTGCTGTTGCATGAGAGCCCGTCGCAACACGGAATGGCGGTGATGCACGACGCGCCCTGACCTGCGCAGGTCCCTGCGTCGATCGCGGTCGAGCGGCAGAAGCTGCCGTTCGCCGAGGGAATGCAACGGAGCCCCGTGCAGCAGGTGCGAAGGTCGCACGGCTCGGTGTCTGCCGCGCAGGCGAAGCCTCCGTCGGTCGCCGTTCCACCGCCGACGACGAAGCCACCGCCGACGACGAAGCCACCACCGACGACGAAGCCGCCGCCGACGACGAAGCCGCCACCAACGGGAATTCCACCGCCGACGACGAAGCCACCACCGACGGGAATTCCACCGCCGACGACGAAGCCACCACCGACGGAAGCGCCTCCACCAGCAGGATCTCCGCCAGCGCTGGCGACTCCTCCAGCAGCGCCGACGCCGCCCGCCTCACCGCCCGCGACGGAGCCGCCCGCGACGGAGCCGCCTCCGACAGAGCCACCTGCGACAGAGCCGCCCGCGACGGAGCCGCCTGCGACAGAGCCGCCCGCGACC
>JBEOKA010000189.1:0-4544 GCA_040275325.1 Myxococcaceae bacterium
CAGACGTCGTCGAGCTCGTTGTGCGGCAACACCTGCTCGCCCCACAGCTCCTTGCGGAACACCATTCGAATGCCCGGCATTCGACGCGGGAAGACGTAGTTCGAGCCGTCGAGCGACACCTGCACTCGGCCGTTGATGACGCCGTTGTCGAGCAGCAGCTCGATGCTGGTGGGCGTCAACGGGCCAAAGACCTGGCCCTTCTCGGTTCGCACCCAGACCTGAACGACTTCGTCACTCATCGGCTGTGAAGAAACCTAGCCGCAAACAGACGTGGCCGCGACTGCGAGCGTTTGGTGCACAATCGGGTGGTGCCGAGAGTCAGTGGGCTTTTGCTCGTGTTCTGCATGGGAGGGTGGCAGTCGGGCTGCGCCGCCATCGGCAGCGCGCAGACCGCCGACACCGTGGGCGCGGGCCGCATTCAGGTGGGCGTCGAGCCCGGCGTGACGGCGCTGTTGCCGCGCACCTCGAACGAGCGCGCCTCCCTCACCCCGCTCGTCGACGCGTCGCTGCGGTACGGCGTGGCGGAGCGCTTCGATCTCGGCGTGCGCGCAGGGCAATCGGGGCTGGGCCTCGAGACGAAGCTGATGCTGACGCCGCGGGTATGGCCGCTGCTCGTCTCGGTCGCGCCGGCGATCATGGCGAAGCTCGAGCCGGCCGGTGAGCCGCTGGCGATCGTGGGGTCGACCTTCGGAGCCGCCCTGCCGCTCCTCATCGGCCTTCGCCTCGGGCCGCACCAGCTCGTGCTGGGCGCGCGGGCCCAGGGCTTCGTCTTTCTGCCCGGCGATGGCAGCGGCTCGTATCGCGCGCTGCTGGCGGGTGGCTCGCTGGGCGTCGCGGTGCGCGTCTCGCGAGCCGTCGCCGTGATGCCCGAGCTCGCGCTGCTGCTGCCGGTCGCACAGAGCGGCGCCGCGCCAGTCGTAGGAGCCGGTGTGCCCCTGCAGCTCAAGCTCGGCTTCCTGCTGGGCGAACCGTTCACTGCCGTTCACACACCCTGAGCCGCCCGCTGTTCGGGTCGAGCCCACGTGCTAGTGAGCGCGCGTCTTCTTCGTGAGGTGTCTGGTGATGAGAACGCTCGCAGCGGCTGCCGTCCTTCTCGTGGTGACGGGGTGCCCGTCGCCGTCGCCGGGCCAATGCACCAGCAGCGCCCAGTGCCCGACGGCTCAGTCGTGCGTCTCGGGCGCGTGCGTCGGCGGCACCAGCGCAGGAGGCGCTGCGGGCACGGGCGGCGGGTCGGCTGGCACCGGGGGAGGCGCATCGCTCACGGGTGGGGGCTCGGGCTCGACGGCGGGCGGCGCGACTGGCACTGGCGGCGAGAGCTGCGTGATGGCGCAGGCCGTCGTCGGCACCACCACCCTCTCGGGAACGACGGTGGGCGCGTCGGCTGACGTGAACCTCACCTGCACGGGCTCGCGCAACCAGGGCCCCGATCGCGTCTACGCGGTGACGGTGCCCAACCTGCAGCGCCTCACCGTCACGTTGACGCCCGAAGAGACCGACACCAGCGATGGCGGGCTTCAGTTCGACCCCTCGTTGTACCTGGTCGCGGGCCCTGCAGCGGCCTGTGCTCCGGCAGACGCAGGCGATCGCACCGCGTGCCTCGACGGCTCCGACATCGACATGCCGCCGGGCTCGCCCGAGCGCGTCGCCTGGCTCAACACCACCGGAGCGCCTCGCGAGGTCTTCGTCGTCGTCGACTCGTTCTTCACCGCGCCCGACGAAACCAACGGCGTCACGCACCAGGGCAGGTACGACTTGAGCTTCACCGTGGCGGCCCCGCCCATGGGTGATCGCTGCGACACCGCCACCACCTTCACGCCCGGCGCCCTGCAGGGCCAGAGCCTCACGGGCTACTCGGGCGACTACGGCTTCGGCACCAACTGCAGACGCTCCGACGGGCCTGACCGCGCGTACGCCGTCAGCGTGCCCGCGGGCCAGCGCCTCACCGCCATCGCAGCGCCGGCCAACGACGCGGGCTTCGACGTGACGTTGAACCTCGTCGCGGGCCCGGCGGCTGCCTGTGAGCGCTCGCCGCTCGTGTGCCTCGGCGGCTCCGACGCGTTGGCGATCGGCGGCACCGAACGGGTCGACTACCTGAACCGCGGCACCACCGCGCAGGACGTGTTCCTGGTGGTGGGCTCGTACGACCCGACCGACCTGGTGACGGACTTCTCGCTGACGACCAGCGTGGCGATGCCTCCTGCAGGGGACGAGTGCGCGACCGCGGTGGCGTTGACTGCGGGCACGCCGTTGACCGGCCAGTCGTTCGGCGGCTTCGGCAACGACTACGGCACCGGCACGGGCTGCGGCTTCACCTCGAGCGGGCCTGACCGCGTGTACTCGCTCACCATTCCGCCCTACAAGCTGGCGACCATCACCGCGACCCCGAGCGCGGGCCTCAACACGTCGATCTCGCTCATCGACGGCACGTCGAACTGTGTGACGACCGCGCTCCGCTGTGTGGCGACCAGCACGAGCACGCTCGCGACCGACCCCGATGTCGTCACGTGGACCAACCGCTCCGCCGCGCCGCAGACGCTGTTGGTGCTGGTCGACAGCACCGCGCCTGGCACCGGTACCTTCGAGCTGAGCGCGATCGTCAGCGACCCGCCCGCCGGAGACTCGTGCAGCAACCCGACGACGCTCGCGGCCGGTGGCGCGTTCGTGGCGAGCACCACCACGGGCTTCACCAACGACTACACCGCGGGCACCACCAGCTCGTGCGCCACCTTCGACACCACCGGCAGCGATCGCGTCTTCTCGTTCAACGTGCCGGCTGGCCAGCGCGCGAAGGTGACCGTCAACGGCGCGACCGACGGTGGCTACGTGCCCTCGGTGAGCCTCGTCACGGGCACGGCGTCGGCGTGCGAGGCGGCGCCCCGCGTCTGCGTCGCCTCGGCGAACTCCAGCAGCCTGGGCACCATGCGAACGGCGTCGTTCGTGAACGGCGCAGCACAGGCGCAGACCGGCTTCGCCATCGTCGACGGCCCGCTGGGCGCGGGAGTGAACTTCGCCATCGGCCTGTCGACCGCGACGCCGGTGGCCGATGACGTCTGCTCCACCGCCACCACGATGCTCGGCGCGACGATGCTGACCGGCCAGACGCTGCGCCCCGGTGGCCTCACCTTCGACCGTGACTACACGTGCGTGAGCGCCAGCCGGGGCGTCGACCGTGTGTACGTCGCGCAGGCGCAGCCCAACCAGCGGCTCACGGTGACGGTGACGCCGACGCCGGTGGTGATGGACGGAGGCTTCGACCCCGTGCTGTCGCTCATCGGAGGCCCCGCGGCCGCGTGTGACTCGGCGAGCCGACGTTGCCTCGCGGCACGTGACGTCGGCGGCCGACTGGCGCCCGAGACAGCCGCGTTCACCAACAGCTCGCCCACCGCCCAGCCCGTGTTCGTCGTGGTCGGCTCGTACAACGAGACCGACACCGACACGTCCTTCTCGCTCCAGGCCACCAGCGCCGCGATTCCTGCGGGAGAGGTCTGCGAGAACGCGCAGGCCATCACCTCGGGCATGGCGCTGCCGGCCGAGACGCTCACCTCGTTCTCCCGTGACTTCGGTCTGGCTGGCGGTGGCTGCAGCCTGTCCTCGGGCGCCGACCGCGTGTACTCCGTCTCGGTCGGAGCCAATCAGACGCTCACCGTGCGCGGCGTGCCTGACGCGATGGCCGACATCGTGCTGAACGTCATCGAGGGGCCGGCCGCCAACTGCAACGCGGGGCAGGTGACGTGTGTCGCGTCAGCCGATCGAGGCAGCGACGGGCAGGAAGATCGCCTCACGTGGACGAATCCGAGCGCCGCCGCGAAGACCGTGTTCCTCGTGGTGTCGAGCTATCGCGCGGGCCCGATGACCTGGAGCCTCGAAGTCACCGTGCAGTGATGGCGTGCGCTTCACGCAGCATCGGGGAGGCCGAACAGTCGGTGCTCGGCGCTGAAGGCGTCGGATTTCGACACCTCGAACACGCGCCAGCGTTCGCTCGACGCCATCACCAGCCGCGTTCGTCGAGCCACCACGCGAGATGGCCGGCGAGCACGAAGCCGAACGCGTTGAGCGCTCCGTGGGTCGGCACCATGTCGGGCACGGTCAGCGCGGGCACCGACGGCCAGTACTGATTCGCCGCCCACGCGACGCCGAGCCCCATCGCGATCCACGGCGACGCTGACGAGACGAGGAACAGGGCGCGCGCCCACCCCGAGCGTTTGAGTGCCTCTGAGACTTGGAGCGCCGCCACTGCGCAGACGCCTGCGGCCATCACGACGGCGCCTCCGACCTGAAACAGCGCGAGCCGGGTGATGAAGCCGATGGCGACGAGCGGCGGAGCCACCATCACCAGGAGCCCAGAGATTCTCCGCGGCGCAGAGGCCCGGCTCGCCACCAGCCGGTTCGCCAGCGAGAGGGAGCCGACGCCCGCGAACGAGAAGTGCAGCGCCGTCAGCTTCACGATCGGCTCGGGGATCTCGAAGAGCGTCACCTCGAGCCGCGAGGCGATCAACGCGAGCGCCGCCGTGGCGCCGAAGCCCGCCATCACCGCGTGCACCAGC
>JBEOKA010000190.1:0-24234 GCA_040275325.1 Myxococcaceae bacterium
GTCTTGCATCGACAACGCCATGCCAGCGGCGCGGGCGAGCGCGTCGACGCGGCCGCGATTGAGCTCAGGCGTCACCGGCGTCGTCTGCCCGAGCGCCTCGACCCAGCCGCGCACGGCCGTGATGGCGTCACGCAGCGCGCGGCGAGCCAGCGCCGTCTCGGCCGCGTGTTTCCACAGCGCCGCCGCCCGCACGCCGTCTCGCGCAGCGTTCAGGTGGCCGCCGAGCTTCACGGGGTCGATGGAGGCCGGCGCGTTGCGGGCCTGCTCGACGAGCGCCGCCGCCAGTCGCTGGTGCATCAGCTGCCGCTCGGGCGACGAGGTCTCGAGCACGATCTTCTGCAGCCGCGTCGAGGCGAACGCCCACCGTCTTGGGCCCGCGCTCTTGAGCAACCGGCTCTGCAGCGCGAACTGCAGCGCCTGCGGCGTCACCTTCGGCAGCGCGATGCTGACCTGCGAACCTTCGAACGAGTCTCCACACAGCGCGGCGGCCTCGAGCAGACGTACGACCTCGATGGGCATCGTCGCCAGCCGCGCGCGTGTGATGCCGTCGGCATCCATCTGGGGGACGTCGCCCACCAGCGTCGACTGGCCGGCCTGCTGCCGAAGCAGCCCGCGATCGTGCAGCCACCACGTGAGGTCGACGATTCTCCCGGGCACGCCGCCCGAGACGGTGAACAGCTTCTCGGTGAGCGCCGCCGACGGAGGCAGCGCGAGCGTGGCGGTGAGCCACTGCGCGACGTCGGCGCGGGTCATCGCCGTGACGTCGACCGACGGCACCGAGCCCAGCCGGTCCATCGGGATCTCGGGGTCGACGAAGCCGATGGTGAGCTCTTTCGGCGCCGCGTGGGTGACGAGCTCGCGGAACGTCTCGACGCTGGGCCCGTCGAACGCCTCGATGCCGTCGAAGAGGAGCAGCACCGTACGGCCGTTGGCGCCGGCGCGAAGCACGGCCCGCAGCGCTTGAGCGGCCTGGCCTGCGGTGAACGGGTGCGGCAGCTGCACGACACCACAGATGACGAGCACCGCGGTGAGCGTCGACTCGGGCAACGAGAGCTTCTCGAGCACGCCGCGCAGCGAGGTGGTGCGCGAGTCGGGAGGTACGCCCGTGACGGCGCAGATGAGCTCGGTGATGGCGCCGAAGGGAACGTCTCGCAGCGAGGCCGGGCTCCGCGCGACGCCGACGACCGAGCCCTTGTTGCGCCCACGCGTGGCCAGCTCGGCGATGAGCGACGAGCGACCAGAGCCCCGCGGCGCGCGCACGAGGAAGGGCGCGACGACTCCACCGGCGAGGCTGACGAGGCGCTTGTCGAGCAGCTGCAAGATGCCCTCGCGGCCGATGAGGGGCGCGTTGGCGGCCTGGGCGCTCATGCGCGAGCGCCGGCCCGTCACTTCGAGCGCGTCGAGCTGCTCGACGGCCTTCGTCTCGACCACGTCGGCGCATTCGGCGCCCAGCGGCTTCTCGATGACGATGGCTCCGGCTGCGACCTTGGCCGCGAGCACCTGCGCCTTCTTCGTTACCCGCTCATCGAGGTCGTGGTCGAGGTCGGTGCGCGTCGACGCCTGAATGACGGCCGCGCGAATCGCGCCCGGGCCTGCGTCGGGCCCGCGTGAGGCTTCGTCGGCGACGGCGTCTCGAAGGGCGAGCAGCGCCATCACCGTGCGGGCCGTGGTGGCGAGCGCTTCTCCGCCGAACAGCAGCACGGCGCGATCGTCTTCGACGAGGTCGACCGCTGCACCCCACGCGCGTGACGTCATGAGGGCGCGGGCGACACACCGCTTCGCGCGGGCAGAGCGCACCGGTGCTCCGAGGATCTCGAGGTGTACGACGACGAGCCGGTTCCCCGTGACGCCGAAGGCTTCGCGCGCCTTCACGAGGTCGTCGAGCACGGCGGGCGCGAGCGGCAGGCCCAGGCCTTCGAGCCGAGCTCTGCGCGCCGACGCAGGCGCGGGAACGGATGGTGCGCCTGCCGCGACGGGCCCCGCCTTCGACGAGAAGAAGTCGTCGGCAGCCGCGGGCGCTGCGATGGCTGGCGCCGCCGCCATGGGCTGGGGTGTCGCGCGCGCCGGGGTGGGAGCGCTGGGACTCGGCGGTGGCCACGCGTCGTCGACGGTCGGTGCAGGCGGCCACACCTCGGCGCCGGTGACACCAGCGCCCTGCTCCGACTGGGTGAGGCCGGTCTGCAGCGCCTTCGCGAACTCGACCGCGGTCGCGAAGCGGTCGGCCTTGTTCTTCGCGAGCGCCTTGAGCACCGCGTCGGTCAGCGGCTTGAAGCGCGCGAGCTCGTTGCGGCGCTTCGCAGGCTCGTCGGGCGCCTGCGTGAGGTGCATGCCGATGACCTGCGCCAGCTCGGGCGCCGAGAACGGTGGCGTGCCGGTGAGCAGCTCGTAGGCGACACAGCCCAACGAGTAGAGGTCGGTGCGCTCGTCGAGCGCGCCGCCCAGCGCCTGCTCGGGAGACAGGTACATCGGCGTACCGACGACCATTCCGGCCTGGGTGAGCCTCTCTTTGCCATCGCCCTTCTTGTCGCTGGCGCGCGCGATGCCGAAGTCGAGGATCTTGGCGAGCTCGCTGCCGTCGCGCTTCTTCCCCAGCACGATGTTGGGCGGCTTGAGATCGCGGTGCACGATGCCGAGCGCGTGGGCTTCGGCGAGGCCGTCGCAGACCTGCGAGATGATGTCGACGACGCGGCGTGGCTCGAGCGGCCCGCGCGCGACCTCGGCGTCGAGTGGTGTGCCTTCGACGTACTCCATCGCGAGGAAGGGTTGGCCCGCCTGCGTGCGGCCGAAGTCGAAGACGCGCACGACGTGAGGGTTCTCGAGCTGGCTGACGAGCTCGGCCTCGCGCTGAAACCTCGTCCACATCTCGGGGTCGCTCGCGAGGGCGCGCTTGAGCAGCTTGAGCGCGACCGAGCGCTTCAGGTGAACGTGTGCGGCCCGATAGACCTCGCCCATGCCGCCCGACGCGATGTGCGCCTCGATGCGGAAGCGCTCCTCGAGCAGCGAGCCGGGCTCGAGCAGCGGCTCTTCGACGTGTTCGCCCGGCGCGGTGATGACCTTGCCGTCGACGGTGCGAATCGTCTTGGGGCGCGTGAAGCGCGTGGTGGCGAAGAGGCCAGAAGGGCGGCTCTCGGGTGGCGTCAGCATCGCCGCGACGAAGGCCTTGAGCGTCTTCACCGAGTCTTCGGTGAGCGTGACGGCGAGGCCGACGTTGCCGTGGTCGTCGAAGTCCGAGCCCTTCACCAGACCGAGCAGCTCGACCCGCGAGCCATTGGCCAGCATCACGTCGATGGCGGCTTCGGCGCCGTCGGCGACCTCATCGGGCCAGGGCACGAACACTTCGCTCTGTTCGAGGCGTGCGCCGACACCCGCCTGGAGATCGGCGGGAGCGTCGAACGTCACACCACAACGAACCTGCTCTGCCATCGGGAGTCGCGAGTGTCGCCCAGGACGGCGGCTGAGCCCAGCCTTGACTGTCGCCCATGCTCTTCGATTTCCGTTGCGTCGCGCACGGTTGCTCGGCTCGAGGTCGACGGCTCACGGGCGCAGGACTAAGCGCCGCGCCATGCGTTTCGCCGTCACGTGTCTCATCGTCGCGTTCGCCGCGTGCAGCCCGCAGCCGCTGATCGTCGACGCGGGCCCGATGGGCGGTGGGCTCGGTGGCTTTGGCGGCGGGTTCTCGATGGGCGGAGGCGCTGCGGCGGGCGGCTCGGTTCTTCTCGATGCGGGTGGAGTCGTCGACGCTGGTGTTCCGGCGGTGACGACGATTCGAGTGCACTACCCGACGGGGACGCGGCGCATGTTCCTTCGAGGTGCGCTGGCTCCGCTCTCGTGGACCGCTGGCGTGGCGATGCAGCAGGTCGACGCCGACACGTGGACGTACGCAGTGCCCGCGCACGCAGAATCGCTCGAGTTCAAGCCGCGGCTCGACGAGGCCGAGTGGTCGAAGGGGCCGAACTACGTCGTGAAGCCCGGCACCACCGTCGACATATTTCCCCGCTTCTTTCGCGACACGGGTGAGCTCTCGCGACGGTGGGTCGACTTCCGCAGCGCGGCGCTCAACAACTCGCGCGGCGTCTGGGTGTACCTGCCGCCGACGTACCTCGAGAACACCACGTTCCGCGCGCCTGTCGTCTACATGCACGACGGGCAAAACCTGTTCGACGGCTCGGCGGCGTTCGGCGGAGTCGAGTGGCAGGTCGACGAGACGATGAACCGCACGGCCAACGACGGCTTCATCGCCGAGGCCATCGTGGTGGGGCCCGAGAACACGGCCGCGCGCATCGACGAGTACACGCCGACGAGCACGACGCAGTACGGGGGCGGGCAGGGCGCGACGTACCTGCGCTTCCTCGTCGATGAGCTCAAGCCCGCGGTCGATCGTGAGTACAGGACCAGGCCGGAGCGCGAGAGCACGGTCGTCATCGGCTCGTCGCTGGGAGGGCTCATCTCGATGTACGCGGGAGTTCAGAAGCCCGAGGTGTTCGGCAACGTGGGCGCGATGTCTCCTTCGACGTGGTGGGACAACCGGTGGATTCTGGGGTCGGTCGCTGGCTTGCGTGCCGCGCCGCTCCGCCCGGTCAAGGTGTACGTCGACAGCGGCAACGCGGGGAACTCGATGGATGACGTGACGAATACGGCCGAGCTCGCGCAGGCGTGGAGAGATCGCGGGTACGCCGACGACGTGACGCTGAAGTACGTCGTGCAGAATGGTGCGTCGCACAGTGAGGCGTACTGGGCGCAGCGGCTGCCGGTGGCGTTGCGATTTCTGCTCGGCCCGGGCCGCTGAAACGCACAGCGATCGGATTCCCCAGCGCGACCTCGCCCATCACCGGCGCTGTCACCACCACGGTCGCGCATCCGGGGGCGTCGTGCGTTCTCAGCGGAGTGCGGTGAGCACCTCGCAGCCGTTGGGCGTCACCACGACGGTGTGCTCGAACTGCGCCGACCAGCGACCATCGACGGTCACCACCGTCCACCCGTCTGCGAGCACGCGCGTCTCGGGTCTGCCGAGCGTGATCATCGGCTCGATGGTGAAGGCCATGCCCGTCTTCAATTTGAGGCCGGTGCCCTTGCGGCCGACGTGCGCGACGTGTGGCTCGAGGTGCATCTGTCTTCCGATGCCGTGGCCGCCCCAGTCGCGAACGACGTCGCAGCCCGCCTCTGTGGCGAGCGCTTCGATGGCCGCGCCGATGTCTCCGAGGTGCGCGCCGTGGCGAACGACCGTGATGCCGGCCTCGAGACAGCGTCGAGCCGTCTCCACGACGTGCCGCGCTTCGTTCGAGATCTCGCCGATGCAGAACGTCGCCGAGGTGTCTCCGTGCCAGCCGCCGAGCTCGCTGGTGACGTCGACGTTGATGATGTCGCCTTCACCCAGCACGTCGTTTTCGCTCGGCACGCCGTGACAGACGACCTCATTGCGGCTCGTGCACACCGCTGCAGGAAAGCCGTGGTACCCGAGCTGACTCGGCCGCGCGCCATGACGGAGCGTGTCCTCTCTCACCCACGCGTCGATGTCGGCGGTGGTGACTCCCGGCTTCAGGCGTGAGCCCACCAGCGCGAGCGTGTTCGCGGCGACCCGGCCGGCGCGGCGAAAGTGGTGCAGCTCCTTCTCGGTGACTCTGGGCGGCATGGCGCGATGAAGCGCCACCCACGGGGTTCACGGCCAATACCGAATCGGTATGGAGCGCGCCGCGCGATGACTCGTTATCCTCCAGCGGCCATGAGCCTCACCCAGCTCGAGTACTTCGTCGCGGTCGCCGAGACCGGCAGTGTCACGCGCGCCGCCGAGAAGTGCTTCGTCTCGCAGCCACCGATGACGCGGCAGATTCACGCGCTCGAAGACGAGCTGCACGCGAAGCTGTTCGAGCGCAGCACGCGGGGCATGCAGCTCACCGCCGAAGGAGAGCGCCTGCTTCGGCACGCGCGCTCGGTGCTCGAGCTGGTGAGGGCGACGCCCGCGGTCGTTCGACGCGGCTGTTGAAGTCGAGGCGCGCGGCTGCGTATGTGCGTTTCATGACTCGCGCGCGCGTCGGCATCGTCGGAGCTTCGGGCTACTCGGGGTTGGATCTCACGAGGCTGCTCCTCGGCCACGAGCGGGTGACCATCGACTTCCTCACGTCTGATCGCTGGGTCGGTCAGCAGGTCGAGGCGCGTGTCGGCGTCGCGGTGAAAGAGGGCGCCACGCAGTACGTGTCGGTCGAGGCCGGCCTCGAGCGCGCCGCGCAGTGCGAGGTCGTCTTCCTCGCCACGCCGGCCGAGACGTCGCTCGAGCTCGCGCCGAAGCTGTTGCCGAAGACCCGCGTCATCGATCTCGCCGGCACGTTCCGCCTTCGCGACGCCTCGCTGTACCCGACGTTCTACAAGTTCACGCACCCAGAGCCCGCGCTGCTGCAGCAATCGGCGTACGGCATGCCCGAGCTGTTCCGCGAACGCCTCGTCGGTCAGCGCTTCATCGCGAACCCGGGCTGCTACGCGACGGCAGCGGCGTTGTCGGTGGCGCCGTTGGTGAAGCAGGGGCTCATCGACCTCGGCTCCATCGTCATCAGCGCGGCCTCGGGTGTGTCAGGCGCGGGGCGCAAAGCGAGCGAAGACTTCACCTTCATGGAGATCGACGCCGACTTCCGCGCGTACAAGGTGCTCTCGCATCAGCACACGCCAGAGATCGAGCAGACGCTCTCGACGGTAGCGGGCAAGCCGGTGTCGCTCGTCTTCACGCCGCACCTGCTGCCGATGAAGCGCGGCATTCTCTCGACCGCCGTCGTGACGCTGAACGAAGGCGTCGGCGCGGCCGAGGTGAGCCAGGCCTACGAGCGCGCGTATGCGAAGGAGCCCCTGGTGAAGCTGATGGCGAACGCCGAAGCCGTGCGCATCGCCGACGTGGTGAACACGCCGAAGACGACCATCGGCGTCACCGTGAAGGGCAACCGCTGCGTCGGCATCGCCGCCATCGACAACCTGCAGAAGGGCGCCGCGAGCCAGGCCATGCAGAACCTGAACCTCGTGATGGGCTGGCCCGAGACGACCGGGCTGCGCTGAGACCGGAGTCAGTCTCCGAAGCAGATGCCCATGTCGCGGCCGGTCATCAGCGTGTCGCTGTCGAGCGGCACGGCCTTCATGCGGCCGGCGACCTGCTCGAGCGGCACGTACTGCACGTTCGGGTGCGCGAGGCTGACCATCACGTTGCTCTGTCCATCAGCGAGCGCGCGCACGGCTGCGGCGCCGAAGCGAAGGGCCGCGAGGCGGTCGAACGACGTCGGGCTGCCGCCACGCACGAGGTGCCCGAGCACCACCGTGCGGGTGTCTTTGCCCGTCTTCTTCGCGAGCGCGCGGGCCACCTGCTCACCGACGCCACCCAGTCGCTCGGCCTGGCCCACCTCGGCCGCCGCGAGCACCGACAGCTGGCCGTCGATGACCTTCGCGCCCTCGGCGACGACGACGAGCGAGTACCCGCGCCCGTACTCGTCACGCTGGCGAATCTTCTCGGCCACGATGTCGAGGTTGAAGGGAATCTCGGGCAACAGAATCGCGTGCGCTCCTCCCGAGATGCCCGAGTGCAGGGCGATCCACCCGGCGTAGCGGCCCATCATCTCGACGACCATCAGGCGCTGGTGGCTCTCGGCCGTCGTGTGCAGCCGGTCGAGGCACTCGGTCGCGAAGGCGACGGCGGTGTCGAAGCCGAAGGTGGTGAACGTCTTGTCGAGGTCGTTGTCGATGGTCTTGGGCACGCCGACGACGCGCAAGCCCTTCTTCGCGAGCGCGTGCGCGATGGTGAGCGAGCCGTCGCCGCCGATGGAGATGAGCGCGTCGATCTGCTTCTTCGCGAAGTACTCGACGATCTCGTTCGAGCGGTCGATCTCCTTCACGGTGCCGTCGGGCATGTGCAGCGGGTACTTGAGAGGGTTGCCGCGGTTCGTGGTGCCGAGAATGGTGCCACCGAGGTGGGCGATGCCGCGCACGCGATCGCGCGTGAGGCGCACCGAGCCGCCGTCTTCGTAGCGCTCGGGGAAGAAGATGCCGTTGAAGCCGTCACGCAGGCCGTAGCACTCCCAGCCGTGGTTGATGGCGGCGAGGGTGGCGGCTCGAATGACGGCGTTGAGACCCGGAGCGTCTCCGCCGCCGGTGTTGATCGCGATGCGCTTGATGCCCATGCGCGCGTTCTACCCGGTCGTCGGCGAATGGCTCGAAAACAGTTCGGCTGCGCCTGCGGGCGATCAACTCAGAAGCAGAGCTCGCTCTGCGTGTCACAGGTGCGGAAGCCGAGCGCGACACACTCGGGCGTCGTCTTGCAGTTGGGGAACGTGTCGCACGTGCCGCCGTCGAGATCGCAGTAGCCGAAGCCCGCCTGGCGGCATTGCGCGTGGCTCGTGCAGCGTGGCGTGCACGCGCCGCCAGTGATGAGCGAGCAGCCGAGCGTCGCGCCATACGGAAGGCACTCGTCGTCGGTCGAGCACTGCATGGTGCAGTAGCGGTCCGTCGCGCCCGGGAGCGAGAGGCGCGCTTCGCAGTCGCTGCCGCAGGTCGTCGCGCGCGTCACGATGCAGTTGGTCGGCGCGCCGGCGTCGACTTCGCCTCCTGCTGCACCACCCGCTGCCGAACCGCCCGCGCTCGCGGAGCCGCCTGCCGTCACAGCGCTGCCACCAGCTGCTCCACCAGCCGCCGCGGCGCCACCAGCGCTCACCGACAGCCCGCCGCCCACTCCTCCCGCCGAGCCACCAGGGCTCACGGTCTTCGGGCCACACGCGAGGGCCACCACCACGACGAGAGCTGCCACGAGACGCTCGAGCACCAGAATTTCTCCGCGCTGCCGGCCTCAGTGGGTCGCGACATACTTCGAAGGCCGCTGGCCGGTCCGGGAAAACGGTTGATCATCTGTGCACACCGTCCGTATGTCGCGGCCACTCGATGCCCATCGCTCGCGGTTTCACGTTCTCGGGCCTGCACAGCGGCATCAAGCCGTTCAAGAAGGACCTCGCCCTCATCGTCTCGGAGCGCCCGTGCAGCGCCGCCGCCGCGCTCACCGTCAACGCCGCGAAGGCCGCGCCGATCATCGACTGTGAACGGCGGCTCCCCGCGACTGGCGTGCGCGCGGTGCTGATCAACTCGGGCAACGCGAACGCGCTCACGGGCCCCGAAGGGCTCGCCGATGTCACCGAGCTGTGTGCCGCCACCGGCAAGGCGCTCGATGTCGACGGGGCTGGAGTGTTGATGGCCTCGACCGGCGTCATCGGCCAGCGGTTGCCCAAGCAGAAGATCGTCGACGCGCTGCCGAGACTGAAAGGCCAGCTCAAGGCCGCGGTCGAGATGGCAGCCGAGGCGATTCTCACGACCGACACGCACATCAAGGTCGCTTCGCGCACGGTGAAGCTCGCGCGCAAAGAAGGGCGCCTCACCGCCATCTGCAAGGGCTCGGGCATGATCGCGCCGCAGCTCGCGAGCACGCTGGCCTTCATCTGCACCGACGTCGCCATCTCGCCGCAGATGCTGGAGCGCGCGCTCGTCGGCGCGATGGACGGCAGCTTCAACAACCTCACCGTCGACAACGACATGAGCACCAACGACATGGTGCTGGGGCTCGCGAACGGCGCGCTGGGGAATCCTGAGATCACCGAGCCCGGCCCCGACTTCGACCTCTTCGTCACGCAGTTGCAGTCGATCTGCGCCGAGCTGGCGAAAGAGGTCGCGCGTGATGGTGAAGGCGCGACGAAGCTGCTCGAGGTGCGCGTCAGTGGAGCGCCGAATCGAGCGATCGCGACCGATCTCGCGCGCTCCGTCGCCGGCTCCACGCTCGTGAAGGCTGCCATCTTCGGCGCCGACCCGAACTGGGGGCGCATTCTCGCCACCGTCGGCGCGCGCTGCGGCAGCCAGAAGTACGCAGTCGATCCTGCCGCCTCGAAGGTCACCGTGCAGGGCGTCTGTGTCTACGACACGCGGCCCATGTTCGACCCGCGCGAGCCGCCTGGCCCGCTGATCGCGAACGACGCGAACGAAGGTCCCTCGGTTCCTGGGCACAAGAGCCTGCGCGCGCGCATGCGGGCTCCCGAGGTGCTGGTGGAGATCGACCTGCGCTCGGGCACGGAGGCGGCCGTCGGTTGGGGCTGCGATCTCTCGTACGACTACGTGAAGATCAACGCCGACTACACCTCGCTGCTCGTGCCCACGGCCGATGGCAGCGTCGCGAAAGACGATCGGCTCACGAACTACTCACCGAAGTTCAAGGTGAACCTGGTGACGGAGGCGCTCACGTACATCTCGCGCTTCGCGGGCAAGCGCGTGGTGCTGAAGCTGGGCCGTCAGGCGATGGGCAAAGACTCGCTGCGTGCGTCGATCGCGCAAGACGTCTCGCTGCTGCGCGCCGTCGGCATGGTGCCGATTCTGGTGCACGGCGAGAGCCCCGAGGGCGCCTCGAAGGGCGACACGCGCAGCCGCGAGATGGTGCTCAACGGCCAGACGAACACCGAGCTCGTCACGCTGCTCAACCGCTCGGGCACCCACGCCATCGGCCTGTCGGGAATGGATGCGTCGTTTCTCAAGTCGACGCTCGCGAAGGACTCGAGCATCGAAGCGCCGCGCGGTGAGGTCACCAGCATCAACACCGAGCTGCTCGAGCTCTTCCTGCAGCGCAACTACGTGCCCGTCATCTCTCCCGTCGGCTTCCTCGAAGATGGCACGACGGTGCCGCTCGAGCCCGACCAGGTGGCGAGTGAGATCGCCGTCGCCGCGAAGGCCGCCAAGCTCGTGTACCTCGTGGGCGTGCCGGGCTTCACCGAAGACGACTCGCTGCTCGGCCAGCTCACGACCACGCTGCTGGCGGCGAAGATCGCGGCGAACACCTTCAAGCCGAACCTCGCGCGCAAGGGGCGCTTCGCCATCACCGCGCTCGAGCGTGGCGTCGAGCGGGTGCACGTCATCGACTCCCGAACCCCGCACAGCATCATCGCGGAGTTCTTCACCGAGCAGGGCATCGGCAGCCTCGTCACGCTGGGCTGATTTCGTCTGAAGAAGGAGTTTCACCATGGCGCTCGCGAAGACAGATGCATCAGGCGGCTCGGGGCTGTTGCCCGAGGTGCTGGCGTTCTCGACCTCACTCGGCCTCGACCGGCAGTTGCTGAAGGAAGACCTGCTCGGCTCGATGGCGCACGTGACGATGCTCGGCCGCACCGGCGTCATTCCCGCGAAGGAGGCGCGTGTCATTCGTGACGGGCTCGTCGACCTGTGGAAGCGCGACGACGCCGGCACGCTGGTGCTGCCCGACGAAGAAGACGTGCACATGGCCGTCGAGGTCGAGCTGAACCGCACCATCGGGGCGCCCGCGGCGCTGCTGCACTCGGCCCGCAGCCGCAACGATCAGGTCGCGACCGATCTTCGCCTCCACGTGCGTGACGCGGTCGCCACGGCCATCGGCTCGCTCACGCAGTTGATCGAAGAGGTCGTCGAGCGCGCGAAGAAGGACGGCCACCTTCTGATGCCGTCGTACACGCACCGGCAGCGCGCGCAGCCCATCTCGCTCGGTTACTGGCTCGCGTCGTACGGAGCCGCGTTCCTCCGTGATGCGCAGGCGTTCGGCTTCGCGCTCGACCAGGCCGACGCGCTCGCGCTCGGCAGCGGCGCCATCAGCGGCAGCTCGCTCGCGATCGATCGGGAAGTCACCCGCGGGCTGCTCGGCTTCTCGCGCCTCACCATGAACGGCCTCGACACGGTGGGGGAGCGCGACTTCGCCCTCGACTACCTGTACTCGACGGCGCGCTTCTTCGTGCACGCGAGCCGCCTGTCGACCGACCTCATCGACTTCACGACCTCGGAGTTCGGCTTCGCCACGCTCTCGGGTGACATCTCGATGGGCAGCTCGATGATGCCGCAGAAGAAGAACCCCGACGTGTTCGAGCTGATCCGCGGGAAGTCGGGGCGCGCCATCGGCAACCTGATGGGCCTGCTCACCACGGTGAAGGGTCTGCCCGGCGGCTACAACCGCGACCTGCAGGAAGATCGCGGCCCGCTGCTCGAGACGAAGCCGCTGCTGCACGGCGTGTTGTCGGTGCTGCGCCTCTCGCTGCCGCACGTGACGTTCAACGCCGAGAAGTGCCGCGCGGGGCTCGACGAAGGCTTCACGCAGGCGACCGATCTCGCCGAGGCGCTGGTGAAGAAGGGCATGCCGTTTCGCGTGGCGTACAAACACGTCGGCGCGCTGGTGCGGAAGTGCCAGGAGCAGGGGCTGGCGCTCTCGAAGGTGTCGGTCGAGCTCGCGAAGTCGATCGATCCCGCTATCGACGCAGACGTGTTGTCGGTGCTCGAGGCGTCGGGAGCGGTCGCCCGCAAGCAGAGCGCAGGCAGCACTGGCCCGGCGTCGGTGAAGGCCCAGCTCGAGGCGCTCTCGTCACAAGCGAAGGCGCTGGGCGACAAGGCGAAGTCGGTGCCGCGCTTCGGTCAGCTCTTCGAGTCGATCGCCGCCTCATCGCTCTGACGATGGAGCCGTGGGAGCGCGTCGCTGCCATCAACGCAGCGCTCGGGTCGGGTGATGCGGCCCGGGTCGAGGCGGCGCTCGCAGCGATCGACGCGTTCCACCGTGAGTTCCCCCTGGGAGCGCCTGACTTCGAGTTCGCCGAGGCGTTCGGGTGCGAGGGGTTGTCTGACGAGGTCTTCGAGCGGCTGACGGTGCGCGCGCTCGAGGAGCTGACCCGTTTCGACGCGTCGCTCGAGATCGCGATGACCGCGGCGCTGAAGCGCGGGGCTGCTCAGCAGTCGGTCTTCGTTCGGCTCGTTCAGGCGCACCTGTGTCGCGTCATCGAGCCAGAGCATCTCGAGAGCGATCACGTCTTCTTGCGACTCCTGCGCGGAGACGGTGTGGCCGAGACGCTGCGAGTCGAGGTCGTCGAGCGCGCCCTCGAGGCTGGTCGGCTGCTCGACTTCGGATCGCTCGTCGCGACGGTGGGTGACACCGAGCGGGCAGCCGCCGTCGCCGCAAGAGCACGGGCTGAGTTCGATCGCCTCGGTCGTGGCCATCGCCTGGGAGAGCCCTGATGCGCCGCTTCAAACGGGCGGGAGCCGTCATCGCGTCGATCGTGCTCGTCGCTGGCGCTGCGCTCGGCATCGCGGCCTGGCGTCGCTGGCAAGAGGTGGTGACTGAGCGCTCGGAGTCGAAGACGCGCGCCGCCGAGCTGCGAACGAAGACGTCGCTCACGCTCGACGAGGCCTGCTGGATCGCGAAGGACTGGTACCACCACGGGAAAGGGCTCGCCGGCTTTCGGCCGCTCGTCGAATGCGAGGGCTCCGTCGAGGTGATTCCTGGCGGGGTGAAGCTGAACCGCGTGCTCACCGAGTCCGACCTGCTGCAGGGGCGGCACGTGCACTCACTGTGTCTCGTGAACGCGAACGGCTGGGAGGTGCTCGGTGACGCGTACCAGTTCGACGAGTGCCGCTCGTTGCCGACGGGTGACGCGAAGACGGTCGTGAGCGCGCTGCGCACCGAGGTGAGCGAGACGGTTCATCGCGCGAGAGGGCAGGTGGCACAGGCGCTCGAGACGCTGCAGCTCGCGCCTGAGGTGTGTCCACCGGGGCTCACGGTCGAACCGGAGCAGCTCGCCTTCGTCGATGCGTCGCGCGTGATGACCGAGCAGCCGCTCGGCGCGCTGGTTCCCCACTCGCCGGAGTGGTCGGCCTGCGACCCGGGTGATGCCGGTGTGCTCGACGAGGGCCTCGTTGCGTTCGTCTGTGGCCGCCGCCCGAAGTGGACGCACGCGCTCGTTCATCAGCTGACCCTGGAAGCTCCGCGAGTGATCGAAGCCGAGCGCTACACAGGCGGTCGCATCACCGGCACCGACGCGCTCGTCGACCTCTCGAAGTCGCAGGTCGTCTGTCGCACGTCTCTCGAGGCTCAGCTTCCCGAGCGGGTGTTCGGCAGACGAGGGGTCATGGGCGCCGAGCTGTCGGCAGCCTTTGGCGAGCTGGTGCGCACCTCGGCCGACGACGCGAAGAAGCGCCTGCTGGCCCACTGAGCACGCCCCTTTCGTTCCGTGCTCCGCTATACGAATCGCTCACACGACGAGGGCCTCATGAAGCGCGATTTCCTGAACCTGTTCGACCTCTCCAGTGACGAGCACAAGGCGTTGTTCCACCGCGCCCGCACGCTGAAAGAGGCCCGCAAGCAGCGCCGCGTCGTGAACACCATGGCCGGCCGCACGCTGATCATGATCTTCGAGAAGGCGTCGACGCGTACGCGCTTGTCGTTCGAAGCCGCGATGGCGCAGCTCGGTGGCCACGCCATCGATCTCTCGGCCGCGAACAGCCAGATGGCCCGTGGCGAACCGCTCGCCGACACCGCGCGCGTGGCCGGCCGCTACTGCGACGTCGTCATGATGCGCACCTTCGGAGACGAGCGCATCGCCGAGTTCGCGAAGCACTGCGAGGCGCCCGTCATCAACGGCCTCACCGACGGCGGCCACCCCGTGCAGATCCTCACCGACCTCTTCACCATCGAGGAGCGCTTCGGCTCCGTCGCGGGCAAGACGCTCGCGTTCATCGGCGACACGGCCAGCAACATGGGTCGCAGCTTCACCGAGGGCGCGAAGCTGTTCGACTACCAGCTCAAGCTCGCCTCGCCGAAGGGCTACCACCCGGCCGACGACGTCGTGAAGCTCGCGCCCGGCCACGTGCACCTCGTCAGCGATCCCCGCGAGGCCGCGAAAGACGCCGACGTCATCATCACCGACGTGTGGACCTCGATGGGCCAGGAGGCCGAGTCGAAGAAGCGCCTCGCCGATCTCGCGGGCTATCAGGTCGACGCCGCGCTCATGAAGCTCGCGAAGAAAGACGCCATCTTCCTCCACTGCCTTCCCGCGCACCGTGGCGAAGAGGTCATGGGCGACATCATCGACGGCCCGCAGAGCGCGGTGTGGGACGAGGCCGAGAACCGGCTGCACGTGCAGAAGGCCCTCATCGAGACGGTGGTGCAGGCGAGCGACCGCCTTCGTGAGATGGGCCCGGCGCTGAAAGCCGCGCGCGGGTGATCGGTTTCGTCGTGCCCCGACCACCCGTGGGGCATGAACCGCATTCTCGTGGTCGCGTGTGTGGCGTTGTCTGCGTGTGGCGTCGGAACCTCGGGCACCTGCTCGACTGACTCGACGCTCACCTGGGAGTCGTTCGGGCAGGCCTTCATGACGACGAACTGCACGTCGTGTCACGGCACCACGGGTGCGTCTGACGGCGTGTCCTTGACGAGCGCGGCCCTGGTTCGTGCGCACCTCAACAAGGTCGACTCCGAGGTGGCGTCGGGCGCGATGCCGCCGCGTGGCTCCACCTCGCTCACGACGCAGCAGAAGACCGATCTCGCCAACTGGCTCGCCTGCGGAGCGCCCTGAGGCTCGCTCCGCATTTCGTTTTCTGGTTCGCGAGCCTGAAAGGTTTCGAGCGGTGCGGGCTCTCTCGTGCACATGGCGCGATCCGCTCGGTCCAGTGTGCTGGTGATGATGGTGGTGTGTGCGTGTGGAGCTCCGGTCGGAGAACCCGATGCGGGGCCGAGCGCGGGCGGCGCTGCTGGGGGAACGAGCTCGGGAGGCGGAGCCGCTGCCGGTGGATCGACAGCGGGAGGTGCAGCCGGTGCAAGCGCAGGAGGCGAAGCGGGGGGCTCCGCTCAGGCCGGCGGTGCTGCTCTGGCTGGCGGCTCCGCCAAGGGTGGCGGCTTTGCCCAAGCTGGCGGTGATCCTCAGGCAGGAGGTTCCGCGCAGGCAGGAGGTGCTGCTCAGGCAGGAGGTGAGGCAGGTGGCGCTGCCCAGGCAGGAGGCGCTGCACAGGCTGGCGGTTCTGCGCAGGCGGGAGGTTCTGCGCAGGCAGGAGGTTCCGCGCAGGCAGGAGGTTCTGCACAGGCAGGAGGTTCTGCCCAGGCAGGAGGCGCTGCTCAGGCCGGTGGCGCTGCTCAGGCCGGTGGCGCTGCTCAGGCCGGTGGCGCTGCCGGTCCGCCCATCATCACCCTGCAGCCTCAAGACGCTCTGGGTGTTCCTGAAGGCAGCACGGTGACCCTCAGTGTTGCAGCCACGAGCCCTGACGGCTCTCCGCTCACCTACCAGTGGTTCAAAGGCACGCAGGCCGTTCTGGGCGCGACCGCTGACACGTACACGCCTGCGGTGATGCCCTTCAGCCTCACCCCCATCAGCAACCTGTACTCAGTGACCGTCACCAACGGCACGGGCAGCACCCCGAGCCAGGCAGCGCAGGTCGCGCTCGGGTCGCTGCGCTCGTGGCGCGAAGTGGGTCCCGTCGATGGCGCGAACCCCACCAACGACGGGCCCTTCACCGTGATCGCAGACGCAACCGGTCGAACGCACATCATCAGCTCGTACACCGAGGCTGGCGTCACTCGACTTCGCGTCACCGAGTTCAGCGCAGATGACGACACCGATACGAACTGGAACTGTTGTGGCGTCTCGTTCGCGATGGGCGGCATGCCGGGCGCCGGTTCCATCACGAGCGTTCGCGCAGCCGCCGCGCCGGGTGGCACGCTGTTCATCACCTGGGACGAAGTGCAGTCGACCCCGCTCAGCGGCACCACGGGCCGGGTGGTGCGGGCCGCCGTGTACCAACCCCCACCGGCCAACATGCCGCGCGCCCGTGGAACGTGGACCGGCCTTGGCAACGTGAGCGACCCGACCCAGGAGGGCAGCGCCCCCGCCGTCGCGCCGCTCGGCCCGGGAGCGTACGAGATCGCGTGGCTCGAGCGCCCCACCGCCGCCTCCGTACGGAGCGGCTACGCGCGTCGCTACACCGTGCCGGCGATGGGGTCGCCCACCGCGCAGACGTTCACGGCGGTCGAGGGCTTCGAGAGCACCAACGACCCGGTCAACGGTCCGCTCACCCTCGTCTCGAGCAACGGCGCGACGTGGGTTGCGTTCTATCTCGCGAACTCGGCCACGCCGCGCTGGCAAGCCAACCATCGCCCCGCCGGCTCGTTGTGGACGCCAGGCGCTCCCAGCGACATCGCGGTTGCGTCGGGCTTCGCGAAGATCCTCTCGGCGGTGAACACGAGCGGCGTCGCGCTGCTCGCCACGGCGACGACGACCGGGCTCCCCGGAAGACTCTACGTTCGGCGACTCAACGTCGTGACCGGCGCCTGGCTCGACACCGCGTGGACGTACAGCGCCAACGCGTACGGCAGTGACCCGGCGCTGCTCATCGACGACACCGGGCGTTGCGACATCTTCGGCGTCTATGTCGAGACCAACCTCGGGTACACGAGCCAGCTGATTCACTGGACGAGGCCACCGGCGGGAGCGTGGGTCAGCCGCGGCGCGCTCGTGAACAACACCGGCAACTTCTCGACGGGTGACGGCCTGAAGACGCCGGTCGCCGGTCGTGACGCGGCTGGGAACCTCGTTCTCGGGTTCACCAATCGAGTGCCCGGCGGGCTGCGCGCCTCACGCTCGCTCCGCTACTCCGCGGCGTCAGACACCTGGTCGGCGCTGGCCGACATCGTTCCCCTGACCAGCACTGGAATCATGGCGCAGGAAGGGCTGGGCCTGGCGGTGAGCTCCAACGGCGCGGCGACCGCGGTGGTCGGCCGACCCGACTCCGGAGCGACGTCGCTGTACCGTGCACGGCTGCGCTGAACCCGCTCGAGAAAGAGAGCACTCCGGCCCGGGGGCCGTGGTCAGGTAGACAGCGCAGGTGTTCTTTCTGGCGGTGATTCTGGCGGCGACTCCGTGCCCCACGCGCGAAGAGGTGGCGCGTGTGCTGACGCGCAGCGTTCGCCAGTCCGTCCTCGAGCAGCACACGTGGGTGGTGACGTCGACGAAGACGCAGGTGCTGGTTCGCCTCGAGACGCGCAGTGGCGTTCTGGTTCGCGAGCGCGTGCTGGAGGCCCCGCCCGGTTGCGCCCAACGAGCCCAGCTCGGAGGAACGGTGCTCGCCGCGTGGATGATGGAACAACCGGCGACGCCGGCCGTCGTCGTCGAGGCGCTCGATGGTGGCGCCACGCTCGAGGCCTCGCCGCGAACCAGCCCTGACGCCGGCGTAAAGTCGGCCGACTCCGCCTCGAGCACTCGCGCTGCGGCCCAGCCGTCCTCTCCGCCACCGCGAGGGTCGATCGCCGAGCCGCCACCACCCACGCCGGTCGACGCAGGAACGCGGGTGTCAGTGGTGGTGCCAGTGAGCGTGCCCGAGCCTCCGCCCAGAGCGGTGGTGGTCGAGCGCCCCGTGCCGACAGCGCTCGCTCCCGTCGACCGCGGCTCGAGCAGCTCGGGCCCACGTGAGGTGTCAGCGCGGGCCCCGACTCCCACGAACGTCAGCTCGTCGATGGTCGAGCTCCCGTGGGCGTGGAACGCCTCCGTCGACGTTCGCGCGCAGGGCAGCGGCACGGTCACGGGCGCGCTGGGCCTTCGCGTGGGCGGCGGCCGGGCGCTCGGAGGCTTCCTCGAACTCACGGGAGCCCTGCCGCGATCGGTCGAGCTCGGCGCTGGGTCGGTCACGTGGAACCGCTTCGGCGCGGCCCTCGGCGTTCGCTACCAGCCACCGTGGCAGCGTGTGCTGCTCGAGCCCGGGCTCTCGATCGAGGTCGCCGCGCTCTGGGCCCGTACCGCGGGCTACGTGCGCAACGACTCCACCGTCACGCCTGACCTCGCCGGCTGCGCTCACCTGCGCGCGGGCGGGCGCTTCGAATCGGTCACGCTCTTCACGGGGCTCAAGGGCTGCTGGTGGCCGACCCAGACGCGGGTGGAAGTCAGCGGAGTCGTTGGCTTCGTCGCGCTTCCCACCCTCGAGGCGTCGGCGCTCGTGGGAATCGGCTTCGACTGGGTGAAAGGTTCGACGGCGTCAGGGCTCTCTGACAGCCAAGCCCCATGACTGCCCGCGTGGGAGACCAGGTCGAGAGCGCCGGGAGGCCGACGTTCGATGAGATCTACCGTGCCCACGCGCTCACGGTGGCGCGGTGGGCGGCGCGGTTGGGCTCACCGTGGCTCGACCCCGAAGACGTCACCCACGACGTCTTCTTGAAGGTGCAGCGCAGCCTGGCGGACCTCGGCACGGTCGCCGACCTCGAGGCCTGGCTGTACGGCATCACGGCGAACGTGGTGCGCACGCGGCGGCGGGTCGAGCGTTTCCGCCGGTGGTTTCAACGCCCTGAAGCAGAAGGGCATCGGGTCGCGGCGATGAGCGCGTCGGCGGTCGAGGCGCTCGAGCAGAAAGACGCTGAGCGGCTGGTGGTCGCGGCGATGCAGACGCTCTCTGATCGCGACCGCGAGATTCTGGTGCTCTTTGAGCTCGAAGGGCGGTCGGGTCAGGAAGTCGCGCGGCTCATGGGCGTACCGGTCGATCGAATCTGGGTATGGTTGTTCCGCGCGCGGCAACGCTTCGCGCGCTCGGTCGAGGCGCTCGAGAGGAACTCACCGTGACGGAGCTATCAGACGAGATGAAGGCGCTCCTGAAACGTGGAGACCCCGGACGAAGCGTGGGCCCGCAGCTCGTCACCCGTGTCGCGCGAAGGCTCGAGGGTGCAGCAGTCACGCCACCGCGGCGCGTGGGGCCGCTCGTGCTGGGGCTCGCGCTGCTGGGTGGCGTGGCGCTGGGCTCGGCGGGCACCGTGGCGTTGACCCGCGTCGTCCCCGCCTTGCGGCCGCAGGTCGCACCACCGCCGCCCTCGACCTCCGATGCCGTGTCGCGCGAAGCGGCTCAGCTCGAGCGCGTCGTCACGGCGCTGAACGCCGGTGATGCCACGCGGGCGCTGGCGCTGCTCGACGAGCACGCACGCCTGTTCCCCCAGGGGGCGCTCGCGGTCGAGGCGCGTGTGCTCAGCGCCCGCGCGTGGCTTCAGGCGAAGGACAGCACCCGTGCGCTCGAGGCGCTCCAGCAGTTACCCGAGAGCGACGTGACACCGACGCTCCGGGTTGCGTGGGTGCAGCTGCTCGTCGAGCGCGGTAGCTGCGATGAGGCGCGTGCGGTCGTGGCGCCGCTCGAGGTCACCCAGCCAGCGCTCGTCGCCCAGGCGCTCGGGGCGTGCGTGAAAGGTTCGTCGCCGTGACGGCTCCCGTTGAGTCATGACGACGCGAACGATCGGTCTCGTGCTGGTGGTGGCGCTGGGCGGCTGTGATCGGCTGTTGATGCTCGGTGATGACTCGCGGTCTGGCCTGCTGCCGTGCGGTGACGCGGCGACGTGTGCACCCCTCGACGCGGGGGCTGTCTGTGGCTTCGAGCGTGACGAGCGCGGTTGTGAACGGTGTGCGTGCGCGATGGTCGACGCGGGCCCTGCGTGTCAGCCGACGATCTGCGGGCTGGCCTGCAGCGCGGGCTTCGAGCGGGACGACGCGGGCTGTGAACGGTGCGCCTGCGCGATGCCCGACGCTGGCGTCACCGACGCAGGGATTCCGGTCGATGCTGGGTCTCCACGTGACGCGGGTGCCATCGACGCTGGCTGTGAGGTCGACGTCGACTGCCTGTTGGCGTGCCCGCACGGCTTCGCACGTGACATTCGTGGCTGCTCGGTCTGCACCTGCGCGGCGCCGCCGAGTGACGCCGGGTGCGGTGGCTCCTTCTGCCAGATGCCGTGTCAGTTCGGGTACAAGCGCACCGCGTCTGGCTGTGGCCTCTGCGAGTGCTCGCCGGCTCCGGCCGCGACCTGCACGCCACCGCCCTGCAGTCTCACGTGCATCGCGGGCTTCAATCAGGACAGCTCGGGGTGTCCCGTGTGTGAGTGCTCGCCGTGACTGGAGCTTCAGTCGACCAGCTCGAGCGTCACGCCGTGCCCCGCCTGCTGCACGATGTCGACGAGCGCTTCGAACAACGTCTCTCCGCGCTGGTGCTTTGCGTGCTCGAGGCGTCGTGAGAACTCCGCGCGGTTCGACGCGTGCACGTCAGGCAGCCGCGCCTCGAGCCACTTCACCGTCGCCTCGAAGCCCAGCTGTCGGCGCGAGCGGCCCGCGTTCACCCAGCGAACCTGAAACCCACCCTCGGGCAGCCCGAAGCCACCGCTCAACACGTCGCTGAACGCGTCGAGGTTGCGGCCCCACGGCTTGCCGGGAATGAGCACGCGCTCGACCTCGTCCCAGAAGCCGTCGAGATCGTCGAAGCGCGCGCCGTCGAGGGTGAAGACGTCAGGCATTCATCACCACGCCCTCGGGCACGTCGTCCGAGATGGCGCGGGTGCGCGACTTGAGGAAGTCGACGATCTCGGCGTCGGTGCGCTCGTCGCCGGGCATGCGCACGAAGCGCGACGCCAGGAACTTGTACTGCCTCGTCCACAGCAGCACCGACACCATGAAGAAGTCGACGCCGCGAAACACGACGCAGCCCTCTTTCTTGTAGCGCTCGAGGTTCTCGAGGAAGTCCTGCGGCAGCTCCGTCCAGTGGCGGTTCTGCTTCACGTGGTGGCCGATGTGGTACCCGTCGTTGAAGCAGCGCGCGTTGTACGCGGCGTTGATGCACGTGATGCTGTTCACGTAGCTGTCGCCGGGCCGCGAAGGGTCGATGAACGCGTGCTGGCCCCAGTTGCCCGCCATCATCGCGAAGCGCACGGCGAGGTACGGCAGCACGAAGCACACCACCGTCGCCTGCCAGTTCACGAAGCAGAGCGCGGCCATGCAGAGCAGGTGCACGAGGTCGCTCGAGATGGCGCGAATGGCGAACGGCGCGCGGCCCTTCTTCACCAGGTAGATCGACAGCTCGACGGGAATCGCGAAGAGGAAGCGGCCCACGTACAGCAACCAGTGGAAGAAGTTGTCGCGGTCGAAGCGCATCGTCGACGAGAGATCGGCGCGCAGGTTGTTCTCCTGGTGGTGCATGCCGACGTGGTGCTCCATGTAGCCAGTCGGAATGCCGAACAGCGCGCTCGACGTGTACGGCACCACGCGGTTCATGAAGCGCCAGCGCTTGAAGAAGGGCCGGTGCATCGTGTTGTGCAGCATCAGAATGACGGGAGGCGCCATCCACGCGACTTGAAACGCGAAGACGAAGGGCGCCGCCCACCACGAGAACTTCCAGAAGGTGAGGCCGATGACCGTGCCGACGAGCACGAACGAGCGCAGCCAGAGGCGAACGAAGACGGCGTCGCGCGGGTCGAAGAGCAGCGACTCGATGAACCGTTGAAAGGCAGTGGAGCGGTACGTCGGAACGGTGGTCGGGTCGGTGAGGCTGATGGGGCTGCTCATTGCGGTGCGACGGACTAGGCCGGATGCCTCTGGCGAAGCAACCTGCCTCGACTTTTTCTAAGTCGGCTCCCATGTGAGCAGCGTGGTGCCGCTCACCAGCGTCGCGCCCGAGGGAGAAGGCACCCACTCGGCGGTGAACGAAGGGAACACCGCTGGCCGACCACTGCCTTTCGTGACCACGAGCAAGCCGTTCGAGACGCTGCGCCACAGTGACTCGGCGAGCGAGGGCGGGCGCAGGCCCGAGAGCCACTCCACGCGTGAGCGGCGGGGGCCGACGGGCGCGAACGGCTCGTTGGCGTTCCACCGCTCGGTGCCGTCGAGGCCGATGACGACGGTGGAGGTTCGACTGCCGACCGCGATGGCGCGATCGTCGGCGATGAAGGCGAGGGCGGTCGCTCCGGGGAAGCGACGAAGCCGCGTGCCGCCCGCCTGCAGCTCGACGGTGCCGTCGGTGTGCAGCAACGCGAGCTGGGCGCCGAGTTGATCGAGCGCGATGGCCTCGAGCGGGCCCGACGCTTCGACGGTCGACTGGCCGTGCTGGGTGTGGAGTGTCACGGTTGATCGTTGCCGTTGGCACTTCGCGAACACGCGCCCGTCGCCAGACCAGGCGACCCGGTGGGCGAGCGAGGCGTGAACGCCCGCGAAGTTCGTCACGTGACGGGTCGACAGCTCGAGGGTCTCGGTGGTGAAGGCCTCTGA
This sequence comes from Myxococcaceae bacterium, assembly GCA_040275325.1. Taxonomy (GTDB): domain Bacteria; phylum Myxococcota; class Myxococcia; order Myxococcales; family Myxococcaceae; genus Xiheimicrobium. The sequence continues at coordinate 22,818 of JBEOKA010000190.1, forward strand.
CACGCAGAGCCGCTCCCGCCCGAGGAACACGCCGTACGGCGCGGGCCCGCCTTCGAGGTACTCGCGGTGCACGTGCGAGTGCGTCGCCTTGACGCTGCCGTCGTTGCCGTCGAGCACGTACTGGCCCAGCAGCAGCGCGCTGCCATCGGGAGAGAAGAGGGGGCCGACGCTGCGATCGACGAAGGGCCTCGCGGCGGCGGGAAGCGGCTGCACCCGCCGTACGCGCACGACGCCCTCTTCGACGGTGCCCACGAGCGCGCCGGAGGGGCTGACCGAGAGTGACGAGGCCGGCGCCGCCGCAACGCCCTGCTCGAGCCCCGTGGCCAGGGTTCGCACCATGACGATGCCGTCACGGGTCTGCCAGACGAGGTGCGCGCCATCGGTCGAGAGCGCCGGAGCGACCGACACCCGCATCTCGATGCTCGCCAGTTGTTCGCCGGTGCGCGCGTCGAAGACGAAGGCGAACGTCTCGTCGAGGTCCGAGCCCTGACACACCACGCAGTCGGCGCGACGGCTCACGTCAGTCACCGTCCACCCCGGAGGGATGAGCCACTGCACGTCGTCGCCGCGTTGGAACGTGAGGCCACCACCCGCCGGCATGGCGAAGGTCTGCGGTAACGACCACCGATGGCGCTTCGTGGGGTTGGTCTCTCCCGTCAGGAAGCGCCAGGCCAACGCGTTCTGGCCGACCTCGAAGTCGACGGTCGTCTCGGTCATCACCGACAGCACCGGCGCCTGAAAGCGGCGCAGCTCGGCCAACAGCGCGCCGCCCCATGGCGTCGTCGGCGTCAGCGCACGCAGCCAGGGCGTGTCGGGGTGGAGCGCGCGTCGCTCGAAGAGCCACCGGCCGACCAGCTCGTTCACCGGCATCTCGGCACCGGGCGTGCTGACCCCGAACGTTCTCGCGCGCGGAGAGTCGACGAACGCGCAGTGTGAATACAGCAATGGCCACAGCGCATCGGGGCGCTCCTGCAGGAGCGCGAGGTGAATCGAGAGCGCCTCTTTCACCCGTTCGAGCACGAAGCGTTCGTTCGGTGGGCGGGCCAGCGCCTCGTGCTCGAGGCGTTCGAGGTGCTTCGTGACGCCCTCGTCGCAGGCGACCTCGAGCGCGGCGAGCGACAGGAGCGGTGTCACGGGTGGATTGTACAGCCGCTCCGGTATGGGCCGGTGTCTCATGGTAGGAGCACGCAGATGCGAAGCCTGCTCGCGCTGGTGCTTCTTCTCGTCGCCGGGTGTGAGGGTGTGGCTGACTCAGATGGCGGGGTGGCAGGTGGCAACGCCGGTGGCGGCAACGTCGCAGGCGGCAACGCCGGTGGCGGCAACGTCGCAGGTGGCAACTCCGCAGGCGGCAACGTCGCAGGCGGCAACGCCGCAGGTGGCAACGCCGCAGGTGGCAACGCCGCAGGTGGCAACGCCG
>JBEOKA010000191.1:0-2963 GCA_040275325.1 Myxococcaceae bacterium
ACCACCTGCGACCGAACCACCTGCGACCGAACCACCTGCGACCGAACCACCTGCGGCCCCACCACCTGCGGCCACGGAACCACCCCCGGCCGGGCCACCCGCGACTGCGCCGCCAGCGGTCGGGAATCCACCGCCGCCTCCTCCCTGGCCCTGGAACGCGCCCCCATCGACGTCCAACTGCGGGCCCACTCCACCATCCGCCCACCGCCACCCAGCATCTGAGAGGAAGACCTGGTTCACGCTCACGTCGACCTGCCCTTGAGGGCCCTCGACGACGATGAAGACAGTCTCACCCGCATTCAACGTGACTCCACCGTTCGTGTACTGAGGAGAAGTGCAGGACCGCCCACAAACGGAAGAGACACTGATGGCGGCGTAGGCTCCGGTCGAGATGCCGTACGTGCCTGCCGCCGGGGCCGTGAATCGATACAAGAGCTCTGGTTCTCCCGCCGCCCCGCATGGAACCCCGCCATCTCGCGACAAGCCACCCGGCAACTGGTCGGTCGCAAGGTCGAGGGCCTGCGAAATCGTGAGTCCCGGGGTCAGCGTCGCCGGGTTCGCGCAATCGTCATTCGACGGAAGCGGCACCTCGCGCACTCCGAGATCGAAGGTTGCTCGGTAGGACGAGACGACGATGAACACGGGAGTGCCCGCTGACAGCTCAGCCCGAACGGCATCGACCCCGTAGCGACACGGCGAGCCCGCATCTGAGGCGCACGAGGTCTCGAACGCGACCCGGCTGAAGCCAGCGTCGGTGCCCGAGACCCTCGCCTCATACCGACTGCTCTGTGGGGGCGTGAATTGGAAGAACACGTCTGCTGAGCCCCCGCTGCACGCGAGATCGGACGACGCACCTGTCGTCGTCCCTCTCACCGACGAACTCAGCGAGACCACTTGTGCCCCGAGGCAAGTGTCGTTCGAGGGCACCGTCAGCTGGTCAACCACGAGCGATCCGGTCGTCGAGGGCGGGCGGCCCTCGACCGCGAGGAAGTAGGTCGTGCCCCCCACCAGGGTCACCTCGAGAACACCAAGTCCCACGGCAATGCATGCGGTGTCACAGCCCGCCGCGCTGAGCCTCATCGAGAACGGGCTCGTGAAGGCGTATCTGCCGCTCTGCACTGGGGTGAATGAAAAGAAGATGTCGCCAAGGCCAGACGAGCTGCAGGAGCCCGAGCGCGAATCGTCGACTGCGTTCGCGAGATCGAACGCTGCCGGAACTCCGACCGACAGCGCTGCGGGTGCAGCGCAGCTGTCGTTGGCTGGGGGCGAGATCGGCGTGACGACGAGCCCGAAGCTGACCGCTGCTCTTGAAGCGACGACGATGGTGGTCGGAGTGCTTGCCGCCGCCCGGAAGTTGACTGACGGCCCCCTGTCACCGAGACACGGCCCTGCATCGCACGAGTTCGTGATGACGAAGACCGATGGCGCCAAGCCACCGTCACCGACAATGCTCTGCGGATCCGGAGAGGTCGTCGCCTGAAAAGTGCCAGCGACCGGGCTGGTGAAGCTGTAGATGACGTCTGGCTCACCTGAGCACGGAGCGCTGACGGTCGCATCGACGAGCGTGCCAGTCACCGGTACGTTCAACATCAGTGGTTGCGGAGCCGAGCAGGCGTCGTTCGCGGGCACGAGGCCGTCATGCCGAACCTCGAACTCCGAGTTGGCGGGAAGGCAAGAGAGCCCCAATGCAGCGAAAAAGACCAGTGCGCGCATGGCCACGAACATAGCTCGGCAGCCCGCAGACCAGCATTCACTTACCGCGCGAGCGACGGACTGGATCGAGGGCGGTTGTTCAAGCGGTGCTCGACGAACGACGTCGCGCCCGACGTTCAGTCTTTGACCCGACGAAACACCCACGCGAGGTCGCGGCCGAGCTGCTCGACGCGCTCGTCGTAGCGCTGCGCTTCTTCGCGCGTGCCGTCAGCAACCTTCGGGTCTTCGTAGGGCACCGAGACCCGCTGGGTGGCGCCCTTCACGAACGGGCACGCAGCGTCGGCCTGGCTGCAGACCATCACGGCGACGAAGTCGGATGATGGATTGGCGGGGTCATCGATGGTCTTCGAGAACGCCTCGACCGCGGGAGCCGATGCCGACCAGGTGACGCGGTAGTGCGGGTTCTTCGCCTCGGCGCCGTCGATCTGAAAGCCGGCACGCGTGAGCGCGGCGATCGCTCGTAAATTGAACGCGGTCGCCTCGGTGCCGCCCGAGAACGTTCGAACGGGAACACCAGCGCGCGCGGCAGCGACGGCTCCCAACAACTGCCCCATGTGGCTTCGCCGCGAGTTGTGCGTGCAGACGAAGAGCACGTCGATGGCGCCGCGTCGCGCGTACTCGGTCTTCAACGCCGTCACGAGCCTCTGCAGCTTCGCGCGGTGCGCCTCGTCTCCCGTCGGGCCGGCAGCTTCCCAGGCGGTGAAGCGTTGTTCGAGGGTCGCGTTTGGAGTCGGCAGGGCAGCAGGCATCGTTCGGCACCCGAGGAGCGCAAGGCACAGCAGCGTGGCGACCCACCGTACTACTTCGTGGGCCAGTCGAAGACGAAGCGATCAGCCTCCTTCGAACGGAACCAGGCGAGCGTGACCGACTGCCCGCGCACGTGCTTCTGCACACCGACCAGCGTGATGAGCCGCGAGTCGTCATCAGCCGTGCGCACCCAATACACGTGGCCTTCGACGACCGGCACGTAGTCGCGCTGGCGCACGTCGTCTTTCGCGACGTCGCCCATGTTCACCATCGTCTGCGGCGGAATCGTGAGCGGGTCGATGGTGGCGGGAGCCTCACGGAACGGCATCTCACCGAGATCGACGATGAAGCTGCGATCGTCGACGACGGTGTTCACCTGGAAGAGATCGACCTGATCGTTGCCCTTGTTGTTGCCGAACAGCAGATCCCAGTCGTTGTTGCTCTGCTCGATGCTGCCGGTGACGCCGCCCTGCTCGAAGCTGGCCGACGCCTTCCAATACGTC
>JBEOKA010000192.1:0-12496 GCA_040275325.1 Myxococcaceae bacterium
CCACGCAGGCGCGGAACCCGCTGGGCCAATTCTTCGATGCTGGCGAGGGCCTGGGGCCGTTCGGCGAGCCGGTAGCCGAGTGACAACCGCTCCAGCGTCGACGGGAGCGTCGGCAGGCTGGCGATCATTCGCTGGGCGTCGATGAGCTCTTCGGTCTCGAGGGGCCTTGGGCCGGGGCGCAGGCGAGGCACGTCGATCACCAGTTCCCTGAGGAACTGCGCGACCCGGGTCCTCAGCAGGGTGCTGACCGCGTCGTGCCAGTCGTACGGCAGCTGGCCGACGACCTGCCTGAAGGTGGCCTTGCGCGCGAGGCCGAGGTGCCAGTCGATCTGGAGCTCACCTTGAAAGAGCCGCTCCCCGAGGGGGCCGAGCCACGAGGCATGATCGAGCCGCCCGCCAGCCCGCGCCGCCGCCATGCGCTCACCCAACGGGTCGCCACGTTCGAGCAGCCAGTCGGCGTAGACGAGCCACGGCTCCACCGCATCGGGGTCACGCGCGATCGCCTCACGCAGCACGGGATCATCGGCGCGAACCTCGGAGCGGAACCTCAGCTCGGCCAGACCGAACTGGAGCACGTCGCCATCGAAGAGCGCGCGCGGGTACCGAATGGGCCGCCCATTGACGCGGGTTCCCGCTTCGGTGCCGAGATCCTTAACCCGCCAGAAGACGCCGTCGCCGGCGATCTCGCAGTGCCTGGAGGAGATCAGCGCATCATCAAAGACGAGAGTGGCCTTCGACGATCTTCCAAACACGAGCGTGGCCTTCCCGTCGGGAAGGTCGATCACATCGCCCAACGGGGCCACCCGCTCGAACCAGCACTTCACGCCCGCATCATGCGTCAAAGCGGGCGGTGGGCGTCAGCCCTCCTTCTCACGCTTGCGCTCGCGATCGGCGCGGTAGCGATCGTTGAAGCCGAGCATGCGCTTGCGCAGGCGAATCGACTTCGGCGTCACTTCGACGAGTTCGTCCGAGCCGATCCACTCCAGGGCCTTCTCGAGACCCATCTCGATCGGCGGCGTGAGAATGACGTTCTCGTCACGGCCGGCGGCGCGAATGTTGGTGAGCTTCTTCTCGCGGCTCGCGTTCACGTCGAGATCGTTCGGGTGCGCGTGCTCGCCGATGATCATGCCCTCGTACAGCTGAACGCCGGGGCCGACGAAGAGCTTGCCGCGCTCCTGAATGCTGAAGAGCGCGTAGGGAATCGAGTCGCCCAGGCGGTCGGCGATGATGGCGCCGTTGGAGCGGCGGGGGATGTAACCCATGTGCGGCTCCCAGCCGTCGAACTGCGACGACATGAGGCCTTCGCCCTTGGTGATCGTCAGGTACTCGCTGCGGAAGCCGACGAGGCCACGCGCAGGGATGCGGTAGGTGACGCGGGTACGGCCACCACCGAGCTGCACCATGTCGACCATGCGGCCGCGACGGGGCCCGAGGCGCTCGGTGACGACGCCGATCGAGATCTCGGGAAGATCGCAGACGAGCAGCTCCATGGGCTCGTGGCGAACGCCGTCGATCTCCTTGATGATCGGCTCGGGGTTCGACGCGGTCAGCTCGTACCCTTCGCGGCGCATGGTCTCGATGATGACGGCCAGCTGAAGTTCTCCGCGAGCCACCACGCGGAAGGCGTCGGGGCTCTCGGTGTCTTCGACGCGAATCGAGACGTTGCGGTACGACTCCTTCTGCAGACGATCACGCAGGTTGCGCGAGGTGACGTACTTGCCCTCTTTGCCGGCGTACGGGCTGTCGTTGACGCGGAAGACCATCATCATGGTCGGCTCGTCGACCTTGATGCGGGGCAGGGGCTGCGGGTTCTCGATGCTGGTGATGGTGTCGCCGATCGACAGATCTTCGATGCCAGCGACGCAGACGATCTCACCCGGGCCGGTGTCGGCGATCTCGACGCGCTTGAGGCCCGAGAAGCCGTAGAGCTTCACGACTTTGCCCTGCTCGATCTTGCCGCCGTCGCGCGCGATGGCGACAGGCATGTTCGGCGCGAGGCGCCCGGCGGTCATACGGCCGATCGCGATGCGGCCCACGAAGTCGTCGTAGTCGAGGTTGGCGATGAGCAGCTGCGTGGGCGCGGCCGGGTCTGGCGCGGGCGGGCACGAGATGTGTTCGACGATCTTGTCGAACAGCGGCTGCAGGTTCGGGCTGGGCGTGTCGAGCTCGAGCGACGCCTTGCCCTCGCGCGCGATGGCGTAGATGACGGGGAACTCGAGGTCTTTCTCTTCGGCGCCGAGGTCGATGTAGAGCGAGTAGACCTGATCGAGGATCTCTTTCGCCCGCGCGTCCTTGCGGTCGATCTTGTTGATGACGAGCACCGTCTTGAGGCCGAGGCCGAGCGCCTTCGAGAGCACGAAGCGCGTCTGGGGCAGGGGGCCTTCAGCGGCGTCGACGAGCAGCAGCACGCCGTCGACCATGCGCAGACCGCGCTCGACTTCACCGCCGAAGTCGGCGTGGCCGGGCGTGTCGACGATGTTGATCTGGTGGTCCTTCCACAAGATGGCCGTGTTCTTGGCCATGATCGTGATGCCCTTCTCGCGCTCGAGATCGTTCGAGTCCATCACGCGCTCGGCGACTTGTTCGTTCGAGCGGAAGGCGCCGCCCTGACGGAGCATGTGATCGACGAGGGTCGTCTTCCCGTGGTCGACGTGGGCGACGATGGCGATGTTGCGAATTTTCTCTCGGGGGAACATGGCGCGGCGGCCTCTACACGGGTTGCCGGGCCTTGAATAGGACTTGCGACAAGGGGTGGCCTGCCCATAGTCGGCGCCGACCCATGCTGCTGCCCATTCGCTCCGTTCCTGCGCTGCACTCCGTCGACAGCGAGATCTTCACCCTGCGGTACTTCCAGCACTGCATGCAGTGCACGTTCTGTCACGACAGCTGCTGCCAGTACGGCTGTGACGTGAACGTGGGGGAGCGCGACCGCCTGCTCGAGCTGAAGACCGAGCTGGAGCCGTTCCTCGGTATTCCTTCGACCGAGTGGTTCAAGAGCGAAGTCTTCGAAGACCCCGAGTACCCGACGGGCAAGTTCGTGCGGGCGAACACGAAGAATGGGGCCTGTGTGTTCCTCAATCGCAAGGGGCGCGGGTGCGGCATTCACGCGTTCGCGATGGCGACGAAGCGCGACTACCACTCGATCAAGCCGATGGTGTGCTGGCTGTTCCCGGTGTGCTGGGACAAGGGCGTGATGCGGCCGAACTCTGACGTGAAGGACGACCTCGCGTGCGCGAACACGGGGCCGACGTTGTACGAGGGCGCCAGAGACGAGATTCGGGTGGTGTTCGGTGACGCGCTGGTGGCCGAACTCGACGCGCTCAAGAAGCAGGTTGACGCCGGGCAGTTGGCGACGAGTGAGACGGTTCGGCAGGTGTTGAACGCGCGCGCCGGGTGAGCCCAGAGTCGCGCCCATGCTGGGGCGTCGGGGCTTTCCGAGCATCGGGCTGGTTCGCGACGCGCTGGGCGTGCTGGTGCCTGCCATTCGTCGAGGCCAGCTTCCGCCACCGCCCAAAGAGGCGTGGGGCGGGCATCGTGGCTTTCCCGTCGACGACGCGGTGCTCGCCGTGCAGACCCTGGCCCGGCGAATCGCTGCGGTGTACCGGCTCGACATCGGCGTCGTCGTCGTGACCTTCGTCGAGAAGCTCGAGGCCGCGGGCCGTGTCGAGCTCGCAGGCCCCGGCCAGCGGGACTTCTTCGTCGAGCTTCGCAGCGAGTTTCGAACGCAGCCCCGCATCATCAGCGCGATCCTCGGGCACGAGGTGGCGCACATCTTCCTGCACCGTCACGGGCTGCACCCGGAGTCGGGGCTCGCCGCCGAGATTCTCACCGACACCACCGCGGTGCTCTACGGCTTTGGCGCCGTCATGGCCGACACGTTCAGAGTCAGCGAGCACCAGGAGCAGATGGTCGACGCCGTGCGAATCACGACGACGGTGAATCAGATGGGCTACCTCACGCCCGACGAGGTTGGCTACGCGCTGACGAGGGCTGGCTTCGGGCACCTGCACGACGCGCTCGAGAGCCCTGCTGCCCGTGACGCGGTACGAGAAGGCCAACGGCTGGCGCGACGGGAGCTGACGACGCCTCCGCTCCGGAGTGCGAGCTGGTGGCGGCGGCTTGGGTATCGACTGGCGAGGTGGTTGGCCGAGCGACGGAATCGCGCTTCAGCGCTCACGCCCGATCAGCTCTATCGGCTCGAGGCGGGGAAGGTCTCGTTCCGGTGCACGGTGTGCTGTCAGGGCCTGAGGCTTCCGACGCGAGCGACGGTGACGGCGACCTGCCCACGGTGCGAAGCGGAAGTGCCGTGCGAGACGTGAGTCACCGCGCCTGCAGTCGCTCGCTGGCGAACCCGCCGACGAAGCCCAGAATGAAGCCTGCGCCATGGGCGAGCCACGCGATGCCCGAGTCTCCGAGTGAGGCCACCCAGAGATCGAAGCCCACGTAGAGCGTCATCACGAACGGGAGCGGAAGCTGCGCGCTCATGAAGCCGGGGAGCGGAACCATCCACTTGCCGCGCCGCTGGAGCACGAGGGTCAGCCCCATCAAGCCGAAGACGCCACCACTCGCTCCGCCGATGAGCACGCGAGCGTCGGTGAAGAACGAATCGATCAACAGCGTCAGCGCGCCGCCGCCGAAGAGCATCGCGGGAACGAGCCAGTGCGGGCTCTTTCGCTCGAGCGCATCGCCGAACAGGAACGCGAAGAAGAGGTTCCCGAGAATGTGGCCAACCCCATCATGGGCGAGCACGGCGGGCACGACGCCCAGCAGCGAGTCGCGGTCGGCGCGATAGGCGAGCGCCTCGAAGCCGAACGTCTCGGGCCACACGAGGCTCGCGACGAACACCAGGATCAGCAACAGCACCGAGAGAAGCGTCGCGATCGATCGCTGCGCGCCTTCGAGCCCGGTGAGCACCGGCACTCCGACGAGCGCCTGAACCGTCTGACCCGCGGTGGGCTGCGCGATCGGCTTCGGTACATCGGCGAGGCCCTGCGCGATCTCGGTGCGCGACTTCGTGTCCATCGAGGCCCACGCGTCTTGTCGGGCGATCGTCTTCGTCACCAATTTCAGCGACGCGAGATCAGACGCCTCGACCCAGAGCAGCTCGCACGACGGGCACTTCTCGACCCACGCCTCGAGGCGGCCGATGCGCCATGGCGTCATCGTCACGGCGCAGTCAGGGCACGGGCGCCGTTTCTTGAAGGGCAGGGCGTCGAGGCGTGACTCCACCTCGATCACTGTCGTGGTCTCGCGAACGGTCGTCTCGAGCTCGGGCAACGAGACCAACACGCCACGACAGAACGGACAGGCGCGGCCCAGCGGAGCAGTCGTCAGCTCACGCGCATGATCGGGACAGTTCGCCATCGCGAGCGACACTTGAGCCCACGCGCCAACGCATCACCAGTAGACTGCCTCTTCGTGGAGGACGCTGCGGCAGTCCGAGCCCTCGTGCTCGAAGGCAAGGCAACACCCGCGCTCGTTCGCAGCGCCCTGAACACGATTCCGCCGCGCGATCGAGACGCCTGGGTCGATCGGCTGTTCGAGCTCGACGAGGTCGCTGACGACGGCCCAGCGCTGCCACGCGGAGCCGTTCCATATCTTCCGTGTGCGATCGATTCCGTATTGCGCGCGATCGATCTCGCTGGCGTGAGCGAGACAGACCTCTTCGTCGACGTCGGCTCGGGCGTCGGTCGCGTCACCACGCTCGTTCATCTGCTCACCGGAGCTTCGACGCTGGGCCTCGAAGTTCAGCCGCACCTGGTCGAGGCCTCCCGCGCGCTCGCCAGCCGACTCGGGCTCGAACGCGTGAAGACCCGCGAAGGCGACGCGCGCCTCGACGACGGAACGGTCTTCTTCCTCTACTGCCCGTTCAGCGGCGATCGCCTGAACACGTTCCTCGACGAGCTGGAGCGGGTGCGCCGCCCGCTTCGGCTCTGCTGCGTCGATCTGCCGATTCCGGCATGCCCCTGGCTCTCGCGCAGCGCGGAGTCTTTCGACGTGACGGTCTTCACTGCGCTGTCGCGGTGACGACTGAGCGCCTCGACGCGCGACAATCAGTCTGCACGCAGCAGCGTTCGGCGGCGGAGTTAACAAGTGAGCCACGTCATGGCTCCTCGCGCTTCGCTCCCGATCTTCGTGCTCGCCGTGCTCGCCGGCTGCGGCGCACCACCCGTTGATCCTGAGCCCTCTGATTCGGGCCTCGTTCAGCAAGATGCTGGCAGTCTGATTCCGGTCTCTGACGCGGGGCGTGCTGCCGACGCAGGCGTGGGCCGTGATGCGGGCACGGGCAGTGATCTCGACGCGGGCAGCCCTATCGACGCCGGGACTGACGCGGGTAGCGCTCTCGATGCCGGTACTGACGCTGGCAGCGATGTCGATGCGGGCAGCGATGTCGACGCGGGCAACGGTGTCGACGCGGGCAATGTCGACGCGGGCAATGTCGACGCAGGCAATGTCGACGCAGGCAATGTCGACGCAGGCAATGGTGTCGATGCGGGCTGCCCCGCTGGCTATCAGCCCAACGTCGGCGGGCAGTGCGTCGACATCAACGAGTGCCCGACCGGCTGTCACCCCTACACGACCTGCACCAACACCGTCGGCTCGTTCACCTGTTCGAACTGTCCGGCGCCGCTCCTCGGAAACGGGAGCACTGGCTGTGCGCTGCCGCCTCCGATCATTCGAGAGATGTCCCTCGACGCCGGGTTTCGAGCGCTCAGCCTCTGCTCGCAGGTCGGCGTCGGTCTCCCGCGTTCGTTTGCGACGTTCTCCGTCGTCGACAACGGCATCGAGAGCGGCGTGGCGACCTACGATCTCAGCCTCTCGACGGACGCTGGCCCGAATGCGCGCATCGTCGTCACCGACATCGCGAGCGGAATCGCGGTGACGCGGACCAACACGCGCTTCCTCGGGCGAGGGCTGATCTTCGACATCGACATCATGCTTCGCACCACGAACATCATCTCGCCGCTCCCGGGGACAGGCGTGCTCACGCTCCGGTACTGCCGCCAGTCGGTGGCCGGTCCGTGCGTCGAGCTTCGTGACGTGATCACCTTCGACATGGGCAGCGCCGTTGCTTCGAACCTCTGTGACGCGCCGCCGGTGCTCGACGTCGGCAGCGACCTGGGCGCCTCGAACGTCGATGACTGGACCAGCGATTTCACTCCGACGCTCTCGGTCGTCACCACCGCGCCGTCGGTCACCTGGTTGCGCAATGGCGTGACGGTGGGCACCACGACGCCGCTCGCAGGAGTGGCCACCTTCACGGACCTCGGTGGCGCAGACGCCGGCCTCGTCGATGGGGGGCAGACTGGCTACGCCGTCAGACACGGCACGCGACTGCCTTCGGCGCAGCGCTTCATCATTCGCACCGACCGGCCAGCGCCGTACTTCTGAACGAGGGGGCGCGCTTCACTTCAGCGTCTGAAGGAACTGCTCGATCTCGTCGTTCACGAGGCCCGGCCGCTCGAGCGGCGCGGTGTGACTGCCACCCGGCACGAACAGGTACTTCGCCTGCGGCAGGTGCTCGGCCATGCGCTGGCTCAGCCACACGGGCGTGAACTTGTCGATCTCGCCACCGACCACCAGCGTCGGCACCTTCACCTCGGGCAGGTGATCGAGCGCCGAGTGATCCTTCAACGAGTCGAGCGTTCTCACGAAGTACAGCGGGTGCATCTTCGCGAGGTGCTCCATGTACGGGTGGAAGTCGTTGTGGTTCAGCAGAATGGGGTTCAGCTCGGTGCGAATGCCGAACTCGACGGCGAGCTCGGTGCGCAAGAGCTTCGAGGTGATCAGCTTCGCGACGTCAGGGAACTTCTCGACCATCGCGCGCAGCCGCGGAAACGCGATGCGCATCAACGAGTGATCGTGCCACGTGTCGAGCGGCGTTCCGTACGAGCCGCACAGCAGCACGAGCCCTGCGACGCGCTGCGGGTAGCGGCGGTGAAACTCGAGCGCGACCTGCACGCCCATGGAGTGCCCGAAGATCACACCGCGATCGATCTTCGTGTGATCCATCAACCGCGCCATGTCGTCGCACGTGTACTCGACGCCGATGCGCGTGGAGTCGGTCGGCACGCCGCTCTTCCCGTGGCCGCGATAGTTCCAGTGCATCACACGGCGGTGCGCGGTGAGCGGCTCCCAGAGGTAGCGCCAGATGAACCCGTCGCAGCCGAGGCCGTCGTTGAGCACCGCGGGAATGCCGGGGCCGTCACCACGCTCCTCGAACCACAAGGGCGCGCCGTCATCGGTGGTGAAGAACGACTGGTGAAAGAACCGCGATCCGCCGTCAGGCACTGGCCTCGGCCTCCTCGTCTTCGCTGCTGGTCATGCCGGGCTTCTCGAGCCCGTACTTCTGGATCTTGAGGATCAGGTTGGAGCGGCTGATGCCGAGCTCGCGTGCGAGGCGGCTCTTGTTGTTCTTCGTGCGCTGCAGGCCCTGCGAGATCATGTCTCGCTCGAGCTGTTCGACCGCGTCGTTCAACCGGCCGACTGGAACCGCCGCCATGCGCGAACTGCCAATCACGTTGGTGCCGTTCGCTCCGCTGACCGTGTCGCGAATTCGGCTCGAGAGCAGATCGGGCGTGAGCTGATCTTGATCGCCGCCCAGCACGAGCAGCCGTTCGATCTCGTTCTCGAGCTCTCGAATGTTCCCTGGCCAGTGGTAGCTCTGCAGCACCGACATGGCCTCGGGAGCGAGCCCGCGCGCCTTCTGCCCGTCGCGCTTGTGCTTGCGCATGAAGTGATCGACCAGCATCGGCAGATCGTCTTTGCGCTCGCGCAGCGCCGGCACCTGAATGCGAATGACGTTCAGGCGGTAGAAGAGATCTTCGCGAAACTCGCTCTTCTTCACGAGCTCGGTGAGATCTTTGTGCGTCGCCGAGATCACCCGCACGTCGACCTGCTTCGGCGCCGTTCCACCGACGGGAAGGAACGTGCCCTCCTGCAGCACGCGCAGCAGCTTCACCTGCAGGGCAGGGGACATGTCGCCGACTTCGTCGAGGAAGAACGTGCCGCCATCGGCCACTTCGAACAGGCCCTTCTTGTCGCGCAGCGCTCCCGTGAAGGCGCCGCGCACGTGACCGAAGAGCGCGCTCTCGAGCAGGTTGTCGTTGAAGGCCGAGCAGTTCTGCACGACGAACGGCTTGTCCTTGCGCGGCCCGTTGTAGTGAATCGCGCGCGCGACGAGCTCTTTGCCGGTGCCCGACTCTCCGTTGATGAGAATCGTCGAGTCCGACTGGCAGACGCGCTCGAGAATACGGAACACCTCGAGCATCGACTGGCTGCGGCCGATGATGTTCTCGAACTTGTAGCGATCGGTCAGCTCGGTCGACAGCGACTGAATCGTCTCGTCTTTGCGTGACAGCTCTGCTTCGAAGTTGCCGATCTCGTTCGCGCCGAACTCGAGCAGGTCGCAGATCTTCTCGACCTCGCGCTCATCCATCACGGGCACGCGCTCGATGGCCCGCTCGAGATCGGTCGCGCCCTGGTTCAGCTCGGCGATCTTCGTCTTGAGCTGCTCTGCCTCACGCGGGCTCACTTCCTGGCGCGAGAAGCCCTCGACGAAGAGCATGCCTTCGTACTCGCCGTTGATGTGCAGCGGAGCGCCGACGATCGTGAAGCCCAGATGGCACTCGTGAAACTGGCTTCGGCGCAGCTTCTTCGACGCCTTGAACTTCTCGTGCAGCACGCGCACCGACGAGCAGCACCGGCGAAAGCCCTCTTTCGAGAACAGCGACAGCCGGCAGAAGTCATTCGGAGGCGGGGTGATCGGGCCCTTCGTCCACTCGATCACCTGGCCGCTCTTGTCGGCGAACGACAGCTCGGCGCGCCACCACTTCCGCAAGATGTCCCGCAGCATCACGATCGTGTGCAGGTTCTGGTAGCGCTCGTAGTCCATGGCGGAGGGTGCCTCGTCTGATTCCGAGACAGGTGTACCCCATCATTGTCCGAAGTGTGGACAAGAGACGTGCAGGGCGAAGAGGGGAAAGGTATTCCCGCGTGGCATGCGAATCGTCGCGGGTTCGGCCAGAGGGCGAACGCTTCAGACACCGAAGGGCTCGGACGTGACGCGGCCGACGGCTGATCGGGTTCGCGAGACGATCTTCAACGTGCTGGGCCAGACCTGCGACGACCTGCGCGTGCTCGATCTCTACGCGGGAACGGGAGCGCTCGGCCTCGAGGCTGTCTCTCGCGGTGCCGTGAAAGCCGTGCTGGTCGATTCAGGCCGTGAAGCGATCGGCTTGTGTCGCGAGAACACGAAAGCGCTGGGGTTCGACGCGAAGGTCGAAGTGCTGCCGTTGCCGGTGACGAAGGCGATCGAGACGCTGGTGGCGCGTGGCGCGCAGTTCGAGCTGGTCTTCTCTGATCCACCCTATGCGGCGAAGGCGGGCCTCGACGTCTTGCGCGCCCTCGAGCCGATTGTCGTCAGTCATGGCGTGGCCGTGATCGAGCATGACAAGAATGAGTCGCTGCCCGAGCGTGAAGGGCGTTGGCTGCGCGAGGACGAGCGCACGTTCGGAGCGACGATCGTCTCGATCTTCCGATTGACCGATCCGGCCGTGTGAACGACGCTCCGCGCCGATGTCAGTCGCCATCTACCCCGGTTCGTTCGACCCGCTGACCAACGGCCACCTGTCGCTCATTCAGCGCGGGCTCAAGCTGTTCGACAAGCTCATCGTGGCCATCGCGGTGAACCCGAAGAAGACGCCGCTGTTCTCGGTCGCCGAGCGGAAGGCCTTCATTCGCGACGCGTTCCCTGACGAGGCGCGCGTCGAGGTCGACGACTTTCAGGGGCTGCTCGTCGACTACGGCAAGAAGCGCAACATCAAGGTCATGCTCCGCGGCCTGCGCGCCGTGAGCGACTTCGAGTTCGAATTTCAGCTCGCCAACATGAACCGCAAACTCGACCGTGAGTTCGAGACCGTCTTCATGATGACGGGCGAAGACTATTTCTACGTCTCGTCGAACCTGGTGCGTGAAGTGGCCAGCTTCGGAGGCAACGTTGACGGCCTGGTGCCTGCCAACGTCGCCGCCGGCTTGCGCGCGAAGTACGCGAAGAAGGAATGAACGCCGTCATGATCAAGCTCGCCAACCGACTCAAGAGCGCCAAGCCCTCTCCGACGCTCGCCCTCAACGCCAAGGCCAAGGCGCTCGCCGCGAAAGGCGCCGACGTCGTCTCGTTCGCCGCCGGTGAGCCCGATTTCGACACGCCCGTTCACATCAAGGACGCGATCAAGGCCGCGCTCGACACGGGCTTCACCAAGTACACCGCGACCGGCGGCATTCCCGAGCTCAAGGCCGCGATCGTCGACAAGCTGAAGGTCGAGAACAAGCTCGACTACACGCCCGAGCAGATCCTCGTGTCGGTCGGCGCAAAGCACTCGCTGTACAACATCTTCCAGGCGCTGCTCTCGCCGGGCGACGAGGTGATCATCTTCTCGCCGTACTGGGTGAGCTACCCCGACATGGTTCGCCTCGCCGATGGCGTGCCGGTGATCGTCGAGACGAGCGCGCACAACAACTGGGCTCCCGACCCTGCGCAGCTTCGCAAGGCGCTGACCCCGCGCACGCGTGCAGTGATTCTGAACAGCCCGTCGAACCCGACCGGCGGCGTGTATTCGAAGGAGACGCTGCTCGCGATCGCCGACGCCGTGCGCGGCCACGACTGCCTGCTCGTGTCGGACGACATCTACGAGCGGCTGCTCTACGTCGAGGGTGGCTTCCACAACATCGCCAACGTCGCGCCCGATCTCGCGCCCCGCACGGTCGTCGTGAATGGCTTCTCGAAGGCCTACGCGATGACGGGCTTGCGGCTCGGCTACGCGGCTGGCCCGAAGGAACTCATCGCCGGCATGCAGATGGTGCAGGACCAGTCGACCTCGAACGCGACCTCGGTGATCCAGAAGGCCGCCGTCACCGCGCTCAAGGGCCCGCAGGAGCCGCTGTTCGCGATGGTGAAGGAGTACCAGAAGCGCCGCGATGTGATGGCCGATGGCCTGAGCAAGATCGCCGGCGTGAAGTGCCCGCGGCCCGAGGGCGCGTTCTATTGCTTCGCCGACGTCGGAGAGCTGATCGGCAAGACGTACAAGGGCCAGACGATCACCGGATCGCTGAAGCTGTCCGAGGCGCTGCTCGAGGACTTCCTGCTGGCCGCCGTTCCCGGTGAGCCGTTCGGCGCCGAGGGCTACCTGCGGTTCTCGTTCGCGACGTCGCAGGCGATCATCGAGAAGGGCCTCGCGCGGCTGGCCGAGTTCACGTCGAAGGTCAGCTGATCAGTCGTGGTAGGCGATGACCTGCCACGTCGAGCCCACGTACTTGAGCACCACGATCGCGGCGCGGCCTGAGACGTTCGCCACCGCGATGAACTGCTGACCACCGTTTCGCCACGGCCAGTTCTTCAGACGCGCGGGGGGCTGGCCGTACTTCTTCTCCATCTCCTGCGCGTTGAGCACCTCGATGCCATAGAGCGCGATGAGATCGGTGCGCTTGCTGCGCAAGT
>JBEOKA010000193.1:0-4319 GCA_040275325.1 Myxococcaceae bacterium
GCGTCGGCTGGTGGATCCGCGTCGGCTGGTGGATCCGCGTCGGCTGGTGGATCCGCGACCGCCGGTGGATCCGCGTCGGCTGGTGGCTCCGCGACCGCTGGTGGCTCCGCGAGTGCTGGTGGATCCGCGAGCGCAGGTGGCTCCGCATCGGCTGGTGGATCCGCGAGCGCAGGTGGCTCCGCATCGGCCGGTGGATCCGCGTCGGCTGGTGGCTCCGCGAGTGCTGGTGGCTCCGCGAGCGCTGGTGGATCCGCATCGGCTGGTGGCTCCGCGACCGCTGGCGGCTCCGCGACCGCTGGCGGATCCGCTGCGGGCGGGAGCGCGATGCTCACTCCGTTTGCAGCCGTCGGTCCGCCGCAGGTGATCGTGCCCGGCCGCCCGGCCACGCTCCTCGGCGACACGAGCAGCGGAGAGATGCCGCTCACCTATTCGTGGACGCAGCTGCCCGGCTCACCCACCGTCACGCTCAGCGACAACAACACCGTCACCGCGCACAGCCCGCGCTTCACGACGCCGACGACGGTGAACGTGTTCGAGTTCTCGCTCGTGGTGACCGACCGCTTCGGCCGCTCGAGCACGAACCTGGCGGTCGCCCGGGTCGCCGTCGGCTCCACGCCGCTCGCACGCTTCACGCCCGACGGCGGCGTCTTCTTCGGCGGCCAGACCATCACCTTCCAGAGCCAGTCCATCGACGATGGCGGCCTCGCGCTGCGCTACGAGTGGACGAGCTCGGGCTCGGTCTCGTCAGTCGTCGCCGACGGAGGCCCGACCGCATACGTCACCTTCGCCCCAGTCACCTTCATGGCGCCCGACGAGCTGGGCACCGTCGACCTGCGCGTGACGAACAGCATCGGCTCGACCTCAGCGCCGTTCAGCCGAACGTTCGTCGTGCGCGGTGGAAACCCGAACAACTGGAGCATCGACGCGGGCAACACGATGACCATCGCCGTCACCGCACCGCCACTGCTCTACACGCTCGTCGGCAGCGTCGCGCCGGTCACGGCCTCGCCGTTGGTGTCGTGGAGCTGCACTCCGTCGCTGCCGCTCATCAGCGCCAACTCACTCACGCCACAGTTCGTCGCGCCCGTCATCTCGGGCCCCACGCGCACCTTCGCCTGCTCGATGACCGCCATCGGCGCGCCGCCGCTGAGCCCGACGATGCTGACGACGAACGTCACAGTCATCATGCGCGACGCCATCGACCCCGAGCTGCTCTCGACGGGAATCCAGAATGGCCGCATGAGCCCGTTCGGCTCGGTCCTTCGCCTCTCTGAGCCCATTGGCAGCGAAGCCACCGTCAGTGGTGGCTGCACGCCCTCCACGGTGATGCCGCCACGCCTCGAGGCCTGGGGCAGCAACGCACTCGTCGCGCCACGCGGGCGCCTGCCAACGGGAGCCCTGTGCAGCTTCACCAGCAGCATCACTGACAAGGCCACGCCGCCTCGCACCACCGCAGCGCTTCAGCTCACAGGCCCGGCCTCGGTGCTGGTCGAGCCCGAGTGGGTCGGGCCCTGGGTCTCTTCCGCCGACTTCGAAGACCCGCGGCCGGTCGTCGCGTCGATGGGCCCCTTCCCGAAGGACGAGCTGGCGCGCTGGAACCCGCCGCTGCCTGCCGTTCAGGCGTTCGAGGTCGTCGGGCGTGAAGGCACGAACTTCATTCACTCGCTCGAGCTCGACCCGCTCGTGCCCGACGCAGGGTGCGGCGCCGCGTGCTCACTCTCGTTCCAGAGTCAGCCGATGCCGCAGCTCACCGCCGGGCTGAACCCGCCCAATGGCAACCGCGCCTTCTTCGCTGGCGGGTCGCTCTTCGTCTCGCTCGAAGCGGGCGATGGTGGCCTGCAAGGAGAGCTCGTCACCCAGCGAGACCGCGCCGGAGTCTGGCAGCCACCGACGCGCATGACGGGCGCTGCGTTTCAGGTGAAGGACGCGTGGAGCCAGATTCGCGTCGATGGCGGCACGGCGGTGCTGCAGAACTGGGACACGGTCGGCAACGCCTTCGTCAGCAACACAGTGCTCACCAACACGCTCGTCGAGCCCACGACCGCGACGGGCTCCATCGACTACCTCACGCTGGTGAGCGGCCCGACCCGCTCGTTGACGGTGTTCCAGCGCGTCGGCATCAGCTGGGTGGCGCAGACGAACACGCCGGCCATCACCAACGTGGTGAGAGTGGCTGCAGGTGAAGCGGCGCCTCCCAACTGTGCAAGCTGTGGCCCCGACCTGCCGTACGTCATCGTCGAGCGGTCGACGAGCCCGCAGCTTCAGGTGCTTCGCATCGACGACTTCCCCTCGACCACGACGGTCGTCACGGCCAACACGCAGGGGTGGTCGTTCGCAGTGCGCGGCGGAATGATGGTGCTGGCGTACTCGCTCAACGGAGACGTTCGGCTGGCGGTCGCGCCGTACATCAGCGGTGGCGGCGTCGTGTTCAGCGACTTCGGTGGCCCGCCGCGGCCCGGCTTCCCGAGCCCGCCCGTGGCGCTCGACCTCGACGTGCTCTGTGAAGCCGCGCACCCGAGCTTTGCGTTCATCGAAGACGCGCTGGTGGTGACCTGGCAGGAGCGCTGCGCGCCCGAGACGCGGTGGAAGATCGCGGCCCGCGTGATCCGCTGATCAACCCAGCGAGCGAGGCGGTCACGAGGCCGACCTGGAGCCAGGGTCGTCTTGCGGCCGAGTCGATCGCGACGAGCGAGCGGATCAACCCAACGAGCGGATCAACCCAACGAGCGGATCAGCCCAACGGGTTGAAATACACCGCGTCGAGGTCGAGCTCGATGCCGAGCGACGGCAGCGGAACCTTCTGGCCCGGGCCGTACGGCGTCATCAGCCACGAGGCTCCGGCGCCGCGAGAGAAGACCTCGACGCGACGTTCTTTCTGAGAAAGGAGCACGTAGTCTTTCAGCGACTCGAGGTGCTGGTAGTGCGCGAACTTCTCGCCGCGATCGCTGGCCTCGGTACCGGGTGAGAGCACCTCGACGATGACGACCGGGTTCACGATGGTGTTGTCATCATCGGGGTCGGTGATCAGCTTGCCGCAGACCACGAACGTGTCGGGGTACGTCGAGCGGTCCGTGTCGCGGACACGAACGCGAACGTCGGAGGACATCACCACGCAAGGTCTTCCATCGAGCGCGTTTCCGAGCAGTCGCATCACTCTTGCGGCCAGTCGGCCGTGCTCAGGAGTGCCACCCGCCATCGCCCAGACTTCGCCACGCAGGTACTCATGCTTCTCGTCACTGTTCTTCTCGAACTCGACGAAAGCCTTCCACGTCATCAAGGGCTGAGTCGCTGCGGAGGCCATGCCTCACCCTACCTCAGCCACCAACCTCACCGCAGCGGCACCATCGTCCACGCCTCGGCCCCCGCGGGCGCGCAGCACTCGGTCGAGTTCGCTTCGCCGTACACCTGCCACGTCACCGACTCTCCGCTGCCTGCGGCGCCACAGCCTCCGACGATGTCGACGATGGTGGTGAAGCGGCTGCCTTCGGTCGGCGAGCCGGGCCCGTAGTAGTAGCCGATGACGTCTCCGTTCGAGTCGCCGGTCATGCCGCGCACCCAGTTGAAGCCCCAGCGCGGGTCTCTCGCGCGCAGCGCCCGCACGACGATCTGCAGGAAGTCATCCTGGTGCCGGTCGCAGTTGTAGAACTCGGTCGGGTGCTGAGCGGCGAGTTGCTGAATCAGCGCTGACTCGTTCGGCGGGGTGCGCGAGCCCATGCAGTAGTTCGTCGAGAACGCGTCGCCACACGAACCACCACCCGCTGATCCGCCGCCCGTACCGCTGACGACGCCGGTGTTCAGCAGCGTCCACGCCTTCGCGTCGACGCCGACCGCTCCAACGGGCTGGCAGCAGCGGCCGACGTCACTGTCTTGCGGAGCGACCAGCCGCCACGTCGCAGTCCGCGCTCCCGTGGGTGAAGGCGTCTCGCAGTTGCTGACGATCTCCACGAGCATCGTGAGCGGGCTGCCTTCGGTCGGCGCACCGCTGCCGTAGAAGTAGCCGATGACGTTGCCGTTGGTGTCGCCCGGCGTGCCGCGCACCAGGTTGTTGCCCCAGCGTGGATCTCTCGCGCGAAGGGCCGCGAGGGCAATGCGCTTGAACTCGTCATTGTGACGCGCGCAGCGGTTCAGCTCGTTCGGGTACTGCGCGGCGAGCTGCGCGATGAGCGTGCTCTCGTCGGGCGGTCGTCCCAGCCGCGGCGCCGCGGAGCAGAACGAGAACACGTCGCTCGACATGCACGCGCCCGGGCCCGTCGTCGGCGCGCTGCCGCCACCACTCGCGACACCGCCACCACTCGCGACACCGCCACCACTCGCGACAC
>JBEOKA010000194.1:0-17034 GCA_040275325.1 Myxococcaceae bacterium
CGACGAACGAGCGGATCAGCCCAGCGAGTGAGGCGGTCACGAGGCCGAATTCGTCAACGTGCATCTCTTCACGGCCGAAGGAGACCGCGACGAACGAGCGGATCAGCCCAGCGAGTGAGGCGGTCACGAGGCCGAATTCGTCGACGTGCATCTCTCGTCACAGCCGAAGGCGACCGCGACGAACGAGCGGATCAGCGCCGTCAGGCGTCTGGCGCACCCCCGAGGGGGATCACGCCTTGCACCGAGTGAGGCGCGATGGAGACGCCTCGGGAGGGCTCAGGCAGTCAGTTCGCGATTGATCAGGCGCTTGCCCTCGCGGCAGCCCTGACCCCCGCGACCGCGCTGCTCGTCGAGACCGGGGCGACCCAGACCCGATGGGGCGTCGACGACCCGGGCGGCCACCTCCCCATCGTCAAGGCGCTGGTGCTCACCCGCGACGCGACCGCCGACGGCCAGTTCGGTTCACACGCCGTGGTGAAGGCGCTGCAGGTGCGCTCGCTCGTCGGGCTGCCGCTGCAGGCGTCTGATCATCGGCCGGTGGTGGGCACGCTGTGGGCGATGTCTCCGCACCCGAACGCGTTCTCGGCGAGCCACATCGAAGCGCTCAGTCAGGTCGCGTGCGTCATCGCCGGGCTGCTCTCTCCCTCGACGGCAGGTGAAGAGCTGGTGCGCATCGTCATGGCGCTGCCGACCGCCGCCGTCGCCGTCGTCGGAGAGCGCCTCGTTCCCAACGCGCAGACCTGCAGCCTCACCGGCTACTCGGGCGAAGAGGTCGCGACGCTCGAGGCCTGGTTCAACGCGCTCTACCGCGACGACGGGCCGATGGTGCGCGAGCTGTACGATGTCGACCGCGCGTCTGGCTTTCTCGACGCACGCACCGCGCCCATCACGCGCAAAGACGGCTGGGAGCGCCTCGTTCAGATTCACTGCACCTCGGTCGGTGGCGGCGAGCTCTGGCAGCTCACCGACATCACCGAGCGCGTGGCGTCTCAAGAGCGCTTCCGCCTGCTGTTCGAGCAGTCGTCGACGCCACACCTGTTGATGGACGCTACGGGCATCGTCGACTGCAACTCGGCCGCGGTGGCGCTGCTGGGCTACCGCTCGAAGACCGACCTCTTGCGGCTGAGCACGCCGCAGTTCTCTCCGACGACGCAGCCCGACGGCGCCACGAGTCACGCCAAGGCCTCCGAGATGGAGGCGCTCGCCTTCGAGCAGGGCAGCCATCGCTACGACTGGGTGCTGCGCACGGCGAGCGGCGTCGACGTCAACGTCGAGGTGACGCTCACGCCCCAGGCCTTCGGCGCGCAGCGCGTGCTGCTGGTCGAGTGGCACGACCTCACCGAGCGCGTTCACTACGAAGAGGGGCTCAAACAGGCGCGTGACTCGGCCGTCGAGTACGCGCGCGCGAAGTCAGACTTCCTCGCGGTGATGTCTCACGAGATTCGTACGCCGATGAACGGCGTCATCGGCATGACCCGCCTGCTGCTCGACACGCCGCTCTCGGTGCAGCAGCGCGAGTACGTCGACTCGCTGCGGGCGTGCGGTGAAGGGCTGCTCGCGCTGCTCAACGACATTCTCGACTTCTCGCGGCTCGAGGCCGGCAAGGTGACGCTCGAGCACATTCCCACCTCGCTGCGCGACCTCGTCGACGAGGCCGTGGCCGTCGTGTCGGACGCCGCCGAGGCGAAGGACCTGTCGGTGGTGGTGCTCGCGCAGCGTGACGCGCCCGACCGCGTGCTGGGCGACCCGACGCGCCTGCGCCAGGTGCTGCTGAACCTGCTCTCGAACGCGGTGAAGTTCACCGAGAAGGGGCGCATCGAGGTGAAGCTGGCGACGGGTGCCCTCGACGAACATCGCCGCCGCGTCGTGTCGCTCTCGGTGAAGGACTCGGGCATCGGCATCGCGCCGCAGGCCCTGCCGCGGCTCTTCAACTCGTTCGCGCAGGAGGACTCGAGCACCACGCGGCGCTTCGGCGGCAGCGGGCTGGGCCTCGCCATCTGCAAGCGCCTCGTCGCGTTGATGGGCGGCGTCATCGACGTCACCACCAGCCCGGCCGGCACCACCTTCTCGGTGCACCTCACCTTCGAAGAGGTGCCCTCGTCGTCGGCGCCCGGGCCGCTCGCGGGCCGTCACGTGCTGCTGGTCGCGCCGCCGTCGACCTCGCGTCAGGGCCTCGAGCAGG
The DNA here is from genome assembly GCA_040275325.1 of Myxococcaceae bacterium. Lineage (GTDB taxonomy): Bacteria > Myxococcota > Myxococcia > Myxococcales > Myxococcaceae > Xiheimicrobium. The sequence continues at coordinate 2,183 of JBEOKA010000194.1, forward strand.
TGCTGGTCGAGTCGGGCGCGCTCGTCGAGGTGGCCGACTCCGAGCTGCAGGCGTTCTCGAAGGCCGAGCAGTTCGAGGCCGTCATCGTCGACGACGAGGTGCATGGGCTGGCGGCGCGCGCGCTGGCGGCGAGGCTCGTCGCGCCGCATCGCAAGGTGGGCGTGCTCACCTCGAAGCGCACGACCGCGGTGGACTTCCCTCCCGGGTGTTTCCGCTTGAGCCGCCCCGTGCGGCGCAGGGCCATCACCGAGGCCGTGGTGCGTGCGCTGGTGCTGCCGACGCCGGTGGCCAACCGCGCCGTCGAGGTGGCTGCTCCCTTCACGAACCTTCGCGTGCTGGTGGCCGAGGACAACACCATCAACCAGCGCGTCATTCGCGGGCTGCTCGGCAAGCTGGGTTGCCTCGTCACCGTCGCAGAGAACGGCGCCGCCGCCATCGCCGAGTTCGAGCGGCAGGCCTTCGACCTCGTCTTCATGGACTGTCAGATGCCGGTGCTCGACGGCTTCGAGGCGACGAGGCGCTTGCGCCAGGAGCAGGGAGCACAGCTGCCCATCATCGCCCTCACTGCAGGCACCATGGAGGGAGACCGCGAGAAGTGCCTCGCCGCGGGCATGAACGACTTCCTCGCCAAGCCCGTGCGGCCCGAAGACCTGCAGCGCGTCATCTCGCGCTTCGTGAGCGCCCGGCCCGTGACGCTCGCTGGCTGAAGGTAGGTGTCACACCCATCACGCGAGTGGACGCGAAGCGTGTGTTGGTTCGCAGATCGCGCATGATGGCCGCATGCGTGTCGTTCCCCCGCTCGCGCACCGCCTCTCCGTTCTCATCCTCATTCTCGCGATGGCCGCGTGCGGCCCGAGACCGCTCACCGGCGCCGCCCTCTTCGTCAGCGTCGAGCGTGGCAGCACCACCTCGACCTGCGTTCGGCTCACCCTCGAAGACGCCACGGGCACGAAGCTGGCGGGGCCCAAGCCCTTCGACGCGAACGGCGTGGTGGCGCTGGGCATTCTGCAGGAGAACGACGCGCCTGACGTGCTGGTGACGGCGGTGGGCGGGCAGGGCTCGGCGTGCACGCCCACCGTTCCCGAAGAGCGGGCGTCGAAGCGCTTCAGCTTTCCCTCCAGTGGCACGCAGACCGTGACGCTGGTGCTCGAGCGCAGCGCCTCGAGTGACGGCGGCCGCCTCGATGGTGGGCCGGGCGGTGCGGACGCAGGCTCCCTCGACGCTGGCCTGCCGATGGACGCCGGCTCGACAGGCGACGACGCAGGAACGGGAGACGCCGGCGCTCCCGACGCAGGCACTTCGCTCGACGCCGGAGTGATGGACGGCGGCTCATCGAGCGATGCGGGCATCGACGCAGGGCCGGTCGACCAGGACGGTGACGGCGCTCCCGCTGGCGTCGACTGCGACGACCTGAACCCCCAGCGTTTCCCCGGAAACCCCGAGCGGTGCTTCGGAGGCGTCGACGAAGACTGCGACACGTTCGCCGACTGCCTCGACCCCATGTGCGCGTCGGCGGCGTGCGGCCTCGGCGTCGACGGCGGCTCTCAGTGTGTGGGCACGGTGTGCGTCGAGCTGAACTGCTCCAACGCCGTCGACGATGACGGTGACAACCAGCTCAACTGCGCCGACTCCGACTGCGCCACGCGCCCCTGCGCAGCGCTCTCGACGTGTCAGGGCCTGATGTGCGTGCAGCCCATGGAGACGCTCTGCAACGACGACCAGGACAACGACGGTGACACGTTCAAGGACTGCGCCGACGGCGACTGCACCGGGCGCGCGTGCACCGATGGCCTCTCGTGCAGTACTGGTGAGACCTGCCAGGGTGGAGCGTGTCAGGGCGGCGTCGGCGTCACCTGCAACACGCCACCGATGAACGGCTGCTTCCCCGCGAGCGGCAGCTGCACCGAGCCGGCGGCGGTCTGCAGCTACTCGCCCACCGTCAACGCCAGCTGCACCGACGGCGTGCGGTGCACCGAGTCAGACACCTGCGCCGCCGACGGTGGCTGTCGTGGGCGCGCCGTCGTGTGCGCGCAGACCAGCGACAAGTGCAAGGCGGCGACGGGCACGTGCGTCGAGGCCGACGGAGGCTGTCTCTTCGCCAACCTCGCCAACGGCACCGCGTGTGATGACGGCAACGACTGCACGCGTGGAGATACGTGCCAGGCAGGCGCCTGCCAGGCCGGGCCGACGGCGAGCTGCAACCCCGGCGAGTGCCGCTTTCTCGGGCCCTCGTGTCTCGTCGATGGTGGCTGCGACATTCGCAACTCCACGGCCGGCACGGCGTGCGCCAACGGCACCTGCGACGGCTTCGGCACCTGCTCGCGTTTCCCCTACGTGCCGTCGAACTTCCGTGACTCCGATGTGCCTCGTGACGCGGGCCCGGCGCTCGTCGTGACGTGCCCCACCACCATCACGGTGAACCCCGACGCAGGCATGACGGTGACGACGACGTGTGGCGTGGTGACGCCTGCGGCACGCGTCATTGCCCAGCCGGGCGGCATGAACGCGCTGCTGCTGTCGACGCCTTCGCTCTTCGTTGGTGACGCCGGCGTCCTCACCTTCACCGGCAGCAGCTACCCCATCATCATCGCCGTCACGGGTGCCGCAGACATCGCAGGCGCCATCGACGTCTCGGGGCAACCAGCTCCGGCGTCCGTCTCGGGTCCGGGTGGCAACAACGCGACGGCGTGTCTGGGCAGTCGTGGCGGCGACGGTGGCATCACCGGCAACTTCGCGCGTGGTGGTGGTGCTGGAGGCAGCTTCGGCACCGTGGGCTTCAACGGCGGGCGCGGAGATGGCGCCCAGGCGCTGGGTGGCGCTGCAGGTGTCGTCTCGGGCAACGTCGAGCTGGTGCCGCTGCGTGGTGGGTGTCAGGGCGGAAACGGCGGCGGGCTGCAGGGGCCGGGCGCGGGAGGCCGCGCGGGTGGGGCGCTCCAGCTCTCGACCGCTGGCTCGCTCACGGTTCGTGGCCGCATCAGCAGCGTGGGCATGGGGGGCATCGGTGGCGACGCCGACCTCGAGACCGTCGACGGGCCGGGTGGAGGCGGCGGTGGAAGCGGCGGCGCGATTCTGCTCGAGGCTCCGAGCGTCGTCGTCAGTGGAAGGCTCACCGCCAACGGTGGAGGCGGTGGCGCAGGCGAGGCCGGTAACGGCGTTTCGACGACGGGCGCTGCTGGCAATCGGTTCACCAACACGCCCGCAGCCGGAGCCATCGCACCCGGTGGCGGTGGCGGAAATGGAGGGCAGGGCTCGGCTGCCTCTGCGCCCGGGCTGGCGGGGAGCAATGGCGGGCCGAGTGGCGGCGGTGGCGGTGGAGGCGGCGGTGGCATGGGCCGGGTTCGCATCAACGCCGCCATGTGTACGGGAACGCCGCTGACGCTCTCACCACGCCCCAGCTCGGCCACCGTCTCCTGCCAGTACTGAGTTCACTCGCACCGAAACGCGGGCATGCGGGCGGGTCGCAGGCTGTTGCTTTCGTCAGAACACAGCGATACTCGCCCGGCAGGTCGCGGGTCCCGGGAGCTGTCCATGGTCGGTCTCGTCGTCGCATCGCATGGTCGTCTCGCCGACGAGCTCGTCGCGACCGCCCGTCAGATCGTCGGAGACCTGCCCCGCGTCGCCACCCTCTCGGTCGAGCCGCAGTCGAGCCCCGACGACATTCGCAACCGCATGCGTGACGCGGTGAAGTCGGTCGATGACGGAGAAGGCGTGCTCGTCTTCGCAGACCTCATCGGCGGCAGCCCGTGCACCCAGGGGCTCTCGTTGTGCCAGCAGGCGCGCATCGAGGTCGTCACCGGCGTGAACCTGCCCATGTTGCTCAAGGCCAACTCGCTGCGGGCCGAGGTCTCACTGCGCGACCTCGCTCATCAGCTGGCCCAGTACGGGCAGAAGAACATCACCTGCGCCAGTGAGCTGCTGCGAGCGCGGGCTCCGGCGGCCTGAACGGCCAGCTGCCTGAACGCCCAACTGAACGGTCGATGAAGCCCGGCTGAACGTTTCCCGTGGCGGCGGGGTCTGACCCTGCGTAAGGGTTTCGGTCGCTGGTGGGGGCTTCTCGGTTGGTGGCTCGTGATTGTTCTCAGCCGTATCGACAGCCGGTTGATTCACGGTCAGGTCATCGAAGCCTGGCTGCCGTACCTGCGGGTGACGCGCGTCGTGGTGGCTGACGACACCACCGCGGCCGACACGTTCGCGCAGGCGGCCATGGGCCTCGCGGTGCCCGACTCGGTCGAGGTTCGTCACACGACGCTCGCGGCCCTCGACGCGCGCGCGCTCGCCAGCGACGCCGTGCCCACGCTCATCCTCTTTCGTGATGTCCCCGCGGCCATCGTGGCGCGCGAGCTGGGCCTGCCCAATGGTCGGCTCACGCTCGGCAACGTGCACGCGGGGCCGGGGCGGCATGCGGTGAGCCGCTCCGTCTTCCTGACCGTTGGAGAAGAGACGCAGCTGGCCGCGCTGCAGTCGTCGGGCATGGACGTGGTGATTCAGGCGGTGCCGAGCGAAGCGCCGGTTCCCGTGCCCCGCGCGGCCTGAGCCGCTTTTCCTTTGGGGAAGCCCGCCCCGTCGCTAGACCGGCTCGATGGTTCGGTACGACCCCCACGTCTGGCGCTCGACGTTCTTCGCAGTGCGCGGCTCGATGCTGCAGGTCATCGGGTTGCGTTCGCTCTACGTGACGATGGTCGCCACGGTGTTCACCACGCTGCACTTCTTCGTGCTGCCGCTCTCGCTGTCGAACGTGATGGGCGTGCACGGCATCGTGTCGACGGCGCTGGGCCTGTTGCTCGTCTTCCGCACGAACGCCTCGTACGACCGCTGGTGGGAGGGCCGGAAGCTGTGGGGCGCCATCGTCAACACCTGCCGCAACCTCGCGCGCAACGCGGTGGTGCACCTGCACGACACGCCCGAGCGGCTCGAGACGGTGCTGCGGCTGGTGCGCGCGTTTCCTCCTGCGGCGACGCACCTGCTGCGCAACAAGCAGTGGAGCGCGCCCGAGCTGTTCACACATCAAGACTCCGGCCGCGCGCTCGCGAAGTCGCACCCGCCGCTCGCCATCTGCACTGCGCTCAGTGAGCAGCTCAAAGAAGCGCACCGCAGCAAGCAGGTGAGCGACATCGTCTTCACTGCGCTCGACGCCGACTGCCACCAGCTCGTCGACTGCATCGGCGCGTGCGAGCGCATTCACAAGACGCCGATTCCGTTCGCCTACGTGGTGCACCTGCGCCGCGCGCTCGTCATCTACTGCGCCACGTTGCCGCTGGCGCTCGTGGGCACCTTCGGCTGGTGGAACCTGCTCATCGTCTACCTCGTCTCGTACATCCTCTTCGGCATCGAAGAGATTGGCGTGGAGATCGAAGACCCCTTCGGCGATGACGAGAACGACCTGCCGCTCGAGCAGATCAGCGAAGGCATCGACAAGAACGTGAGGGCCTTCGAGCCGCGGCCCTGACTTCCCGAAGGAGTGCCCATGTTCACCGAGTTCACCTGCGCCACCGTCTCCATCGACGCGGGCATCGCCGAGGTCACGCTCGCGCCGACTGGCAAGGCCAACCGCATGGGGCCGGCGTACTGGAGTGAGATGCCGAAGCTCTTTGCCGCGCTGGACGCCGATGAGTCGGTGCGGGTGGTGGTGCTGACGGGCGCGGGAGAGCACTTCAGCTTCGGGCTCGACCTGGCGGCGATGGCCGGTGAGCTGATGGGGCTCTTGCAGCCCGAGGGCGGGGCGAAGGCGCGGCAGCAGTTGCTGGCGACGATTCGCCGCATGCAGGAGGCGAATACGGCCGTCGCGCGGTGCCGGAAGCCCGTCATCGCGGCGGTCAGCGGCTGGTGCATCGGTGGCGGCGTCGACCTCATCACGGCGTGCGACGTGCGGCTCGCCTCGGCCGACGCGAAGTTCAGCGTGCGTGAGGTGAAGCTGGCCATGGTGGCCGACGTGGGAACGCTCGCGCGGCTGCCGGCCATCGTGGGGCAGGGCGTGGCCCGGGAGCTCGCGTTGACGGGAGACGACTTCGACGCGGCGAGAGCGCTGCGCATCGGCCTCGTGAACGAGGTGCTGCCGTCGAAGGCCGAGCTGCTGATGCACGCGCGCGCGATGGCGGCCCGCATGGCGAAGAACTCTCCGCTCGTGCTCGGCGGCATCAAAGAGGTGATGAACGCGCAGTCGGAGGCGACGGCGCGCGAGAGCCTGGCGACGGTGGCGTTGTGGAACTCGGCGTTCCTGCCGTCGAAGGACCTGCTCGAGGCGATGGGGGCGTTCCTCGAGAAGCGGGAGCCGACGTTCACGGGAGAGTGAGCCTCTGAGGAGCGATGATGGTGGCGGGTGCTCGAGGCCTCGAGTGAGGGCCGGGCGCGAAGAATGTGCTGAGCCTGAGCATCGAGCCGGCCAGAAGGTCGCGGTGTCACTTCCTTCGTCGACGCGCCCCGCTCTGCGCTCTTCCGAGCGCGTGTCGAACTCCTGCGTGTCGTCCACGACGGCAGGGCCGAGTCCTCGAGACAGTTGGTCGACCGCCGCCTCGACGAAGTCGAGATGCTCGAGACGCACCGCTCGAACCAGGCCGAAGACGCGCGCGGGTGAGTGGCGGCGGGTTCCTCATCGCGGAGGATTTGAGAATGTGCTCGACCCGTCAGCGTGGCTCGGGGCGTTGCCTGACGCGCTCCGCGTGCGCGGGGAGATGGCAATGATTGAAGGCCCGGCCGGGGTGGGAGGCTCTCCGGGGTGGTGTAAACAAGTGGTCGGAGAAGTGACAACCAATAGGCGTTTGAGCGCGCTCGCGATGACGGTCGTCGACCCACTCACGATGTGTAGCGCGAAAACGACCTGTTGAGCGAAGCCGGGCACGGAGGCTGCTATTGGGCAGCAAGCTCCGCAGGGGCACCACGAAGTCCGTGTCCTGCGCGCTGTGCACAGGGTTGAGACTTCTGGCGAGTGCATCCAGCGCGTTGAGTGCAGGCGTTGAAGCGCTCCGGGCGTCGAGAAGACAGACAAGTCCGACGCGCGCGACGGCGCTCTGTCTGCCCGACGATGGGCCCGCCAGTGTCGAGACTCACGAGGTGTCTTTCAGCGCTGGGCGCTCGAGCGCCCGTGAAGAAATGTCGCCGCCGCACCTTGCACAGTGGCTGAGGTCGATGCTGGTGAGTCTGCGGAAGAGTTCGACCCAGGACTGCTCAGCGGTGATGTCCACTGGCTCGGGGGACGCAATCATTGTCTGGGTGGAGTCGAGTGCCCCACGCGCGGCGACGAGCTTCGTGTTGACGTTGCCCGGTGCGAGCAGTCCGTAGTGTCGCAGCTTGACGAAACCGTGCGGCAAGACGTGCTGCACGAAGCGCCGCAGGAATTCGACTGGGTGCAGCGTCGCCGTCGCGTCACCTTTGGTGCGGAAGGTGACGGCGTTGTCGGTGACAGTTTGCAGCCGATGGTTGGAGAGCCCCACTCGGTGCGTGTAGCGCCCGAGGTATTGGTACACCGACTCGGGGCCGGCGAAGGGAGGCTTCGCGTACGACACCCACTTCGTGCGGTAGAGCTTCCGCTTGAGACGGCGCCACGAGACATCGTTGGCGTGTGCATCAACACCGAAGCCGTCGAGGTCACGCACGTCGAGGCGCCCTTCGCGGTAGGCCTCGTCGAGCGCAGCCACCACCTTTCCGCGGAAGAGGGCTGACAGCACAGACACTGGAAACAGGTAGTCGCGCTTCGTCGCGCGCCACCGGCCGTCAGCGTCGAGGCCGCCGCCAGTGACGATGCAGTGGAGGTGCGGGTGGAAACGCAAGTCGCGCGTCCACGTATGAAGCACTGCGGTGAGGCCCACCATTGCGCCCAACCGCTTCTCGTCGTGGCCGAGCGCCAGCAGCGTCTGGCTGCCCGCCGCGAAGAGGATGTCGAAGAAGCGGGCACGGTTCCGCATCGCGAGTGCAGCGAGCAAGTCGTCAGGCACGGTGAAGACGACGTGGAAGTAGTCGGTGGGAAGCAGGCGGGCCATGCGGCCCTGAATCCACCGCGCCTGGGAAAGCGCCTGACATCCAGGGCAGTGCCGGTTGCGGCACGAGTGGAAGGTTACCCTCTCGTCACCGCATCGCGCGCACACGTCGACACGCCCGCCCAGGACTGGCGTCCTGCAGGCCGCGACATCTCGCAGCACCTTTCGCTGGGCCTCCGTCAGCGCGTGCTGTCGCTTGAGGGCCTCACCGTGGGCGCGCGCGATGGCACCCACCGTTGGCCGAGGCGGCCCATGCCCCTCTTCGGGCACGGGCACCGCCACCAGGTGCACGCGCTAGCCGAGGACTTCGCCCTTCTTCGTGCCCAACAAGTCCAACGGGCTGATGACGCGCCCAACGTGTGCGGTGCTGACTTGCGCGTACTGTGCCGTCGTACTCACCGACGCGTGGCCGAGCAGCACCTGGATGAGGCGTATGTCATTGCCTGCCTCCAGCAGGTGTGTCGCGAAGGAGTGTCTCAATACGTGGGCTGTCACCTTCTTCTGCAGGTTGCAGACGGCCATCGCCTCGTTCAGCGCCAGTCGCACCGCTGATGGCGTGAGGTGCCCATCACCGCGTCCCGGGAAGAGCCACCCATTCCTCGGCTTCACTGCCACCCAGTACTTGCGTAGCAGTACCAGCAGTCGAGCGGGCAGCATCACGTACCTGTCCTTCTGCCCCTTGCCCTGCCGTACGTGGATGACGTTCCGCTTCCCGTCAATGTCTTCCACCCTCAGCCGGCAAGCCTCTGAAATACGCAGCCCCGCCCCGTACGCCGCCGTCAACACCACAGCCGGCACAAGACTCCGCACCGCCCTCAGCACGCGCTCCACTTCCGTCCCGCTCAGCGCCACCACCTTCTTCTGCGGTACCTTCGGCCAGGCCAGTTGGTCTGCCTCGGCGCGACGATTCAACGTCACCCTGTACAAGAATTTCAGCGAAGCCACGTTCAGCTTCAGCGACTCCACCTTCATCCCCGTCTGCTGCAAGTGCGCCAGGAACTCCTTACACTCCGTTGCGCCCATCACTTCGGGCGACTTCATGTGAAACCTCACGAAGTGCTTGCAGCAACGCAGGTACTGTCGATGCGTTCCCGCTGAGAGGTTCCGCAATTTCAGGTCCCTCGACATCCTGTCGTATAGTGCGCCCATCAGTGTCTCTCCTTGTGGTTGCCGAGCGCCGGCTCCATCCGGCGTCTCGGTCTCACAAGGCTGGACGGCTTCAATGATGCTTCCGAATTCTCGATCGCTTCGTCTCGACGGTCGTCACAGCTCTATCGTCACGCTCTGCCGCGGAGCGGCTTCGTTCAACAAGTTGACGTCAACTTGTGTACAGGTTTGCGACCACAGGTTTACACCACCCTGGAGAGGCACCACCCTCGGCGGCGGTCGTCGGACTCGGGATGCTGCCGATTCGACGTGCCCTGATCTCTCGAGGCTTCGGAGCGCACGTGAGCCCCCAGCGCCCTTGAGCCTTCGAGCTATCGCGCGTTCAGCCCAGCACGTCGGGCAGCGTCTCGACCGCCGCGTCGATGGAGTGAAAGCCTGCAGCACTCTCCGCATGCGGCGCCCAATGCACGTGCGCGACAATGCGTGATGGCTGCTCCACATCGACGCGGACCCGCACCTCGCGCACGCCCGAGAGGTACACCGCGTAGGCCGACGCGGCGCCGTAGATCAGCGCGTACCCCGGCGACGCCATCACGGGATGGTCGAGCACGGCGACGCGCGCCGAGGTGTCGTCGAGCGCCTCGACCACGAGCCGGCCCCTGTCGCGCCAGTACGACCACAACCCCGAGGAGCGCTGCATGAGCCGCCTCGGCCCTGCGATGCGCGCCAGGAACCGCTGCGTGCGACTCACGTGGTACTTCACGATGGCGACTCCGACGCGCACCAGGCTGGCGTCGTCGAGTTGCTCCCCCAGCGCCGCGAACAGACGAGCCTGAAGCTCTTCGTCGTACCAGCGGCCGGGAAGAAGGCCCGCCTCGTACTCGGCGCGCTGGGACGGCGTGAGGCGCTCGACGAAGCGCAGCACCGGCGCTTCTCCATGCAGCGCGCGAATCGCCGCGAGGTCGTTGAGCAGCGCCAACCCGCGCACCAGAGGTCTTCCTCCGCTCATGGCGTCTGCACCGCCATCGTCACGACTGCTCCTTCGCGTGCCGTGCCCGGAACGCCCGCGGCGACGTGCCGAAGCGGGCCCGGAACACCGTGAGGAAGTGCGGCAACGAGGCGTACCCCACCTCACGCGCGATGGCGCTCACCTTCTGGTTCGTGCGCGCCAGCCTGCTGGCCGCCAGCTCGAGCCGCACCTCGACCCGCTCGTCGTGAAAGCTGGTCGCCGACGCCGACAGGGCGCGCTGCAGCGAGCGCGGCGCGATGGAGAGCCGCTGCGCCACCTCGCGGATCGACAGGTTCGGCGCGTCTCCGATGACGGCGCGCACGCGAGAGACGAGTCCCAGCGGCGTCAGCTCGCTGCGCACCGCGCTCACCACCTCGTTCACCCACACGGGCGCGGGCTCTGACACGTGGCTCAGCGCGAGCTGGAGGCTTTGGTACACGGCCCACGAGAACGACGGCTTCGCCGCCACCACCGCCCCGACGAGCGCGCACTGCGCCAGGCCCTCGGCGCCCACCATCGCGACGAAGCGCACGCGGTCGGGGTGCTGCGTGAGCGGGCTCACCACGAAGCGCTGGAAGCTGGCCAACGAGGCCTCGTCACAGCCGGCCGGCGTCACGCGGGAAACATCGAGCACGAGCACACGCGCTTCCCGGCGGTCACGCACCAGCTGCTCCACCACGTTCGCCACCGGCAGCAGGCTGTCCGACGTCAGGCTGCGCGGCAGGGTGACACCCACCACCGTGCGCTCCGGGCTGTACGCCATCGCGTCGCCGCCCGACCACATGCGGCCGGCGCGCGAGTCGAGCAGGCGTTCGAGCGAGACGCGGAGCACGCTCCAGTTCTAGCCGAACGGGCGCCACGACCAACCGATTCAGCGCCTTCGCTCCTGTGCGAGTGGTGGCGCAGAAGTGAAGCTCAACGGCGCGAGACCGCCGGTCTGAGTTTCTACGGTGATGCCGATGACGGCCCTCACGACCCCCGTGACGATGAGCGTGCTCTTCGAGTGCTTCGCCGACGACGTCTGGCGCGTGCTGCGTCGGTTCGGCCTGGCCACCGCAGACGCCGACGATGGCCTGCAGCAGGTCTTCGTCATCGCCTCGCGCCGCCACGAAGACATCGAGCCCGGCAGGGAGCGCGCCTTTCTGTGCGCGGTGGCCACGAAGGTCGCAGGTCGACTTCGGCAGCGACGGCAGCACGAGCTCGCGGAGTTGGTGGAGGCCGCGGCGCCAGAAGCGACCGGCGCTCCAGATGAAGTCGTCGAGCGACGCCGGCTCTGCGCGCAGCTGGACACGCTGCTGGCCGCGCTCGAGCCCGAGCTGCGAGAGGTCATCGTGCTCAGCTACTGCGCTGGCCTCCCGCGTCGTGAAGTCGCGCGCGCGCTCGGGTTGCCCGAAGGCACCGTTGCTTCACGCCTGCGTCGGGCCCATGCGCTGCTCGCTGCGTCGTTGAAGTGGCGCGACGCGGCCTGACCCTTGGTTGTTCGCGTCTCGTTCAGCGTGGGCTTCGGGACCTCCCTCGGCCCGACCTCGTGAGGGTCAGAGCCCGCCGCTGCCGCTGAAGAGAATCGTGCCGCTCGTCGAGCCGAGCCACACCCGCGACGCGATGGAGCCCGCGCAGACGGAGTTGATGGAGTCGAAGGCGTTCGTGAGCAGCGGCACCCACGTCTCGCCATCGTCGGTGGACTTGAGCGCCGTGCCACCACCGCCCACCGCGTACCAGGTCGAGGTGCCCGCGACGTTGGCGACGTCTTCGAAGGTCGCGGCCACACCCGAGGTGCGCTGGGTGAAGGTCGCTCCGAAGTCGGTCGACTTGTAGATGGAGCCACCCGAGCCCACGGCGATGACGACGCCTGCGCCGTCGCTCTTGTTGGCGACGCCACGGAAGTCGATGGCCGCGTTGATGTCGGGCCGCGCCGTCCACGTCGTGCCCGTCAGGGTTTGCAGGCCGCCGGTGCTGCCGACGACGACCGCGCGGTTGGTGGCGCTGAACGTCCACGCGGCGACGGCGCGCCAGGTGCGGGCTCCTCCCGTCGAGGTCACCACCCAGTTCGAGCCGTTCCACGTCAGCACCGTGTTGTTCGCGCCGACCGCGAAGCAGCTGGTGCCCGAGCGGCACGCGAGGTCGATGATGGCGGTGGTGACGATGCCCGTGTCGGGGTCGGGCGCCCACGTGGTGCCGCCGTTGGTCGACTTCCAGATGGCGCCCGCCGCGCCCGCCGCGAAGACCAGCGTGCCCGCGAGCGTGCCGTTGATGTCGACCGCTTCGATGGCGTCGATGGTGTTCGAGGTCAGCGGCCCGCCGCCTTGCTGCGTCCACGTGGTGCCGCCGTTGCTCGAGAAGAGCACCGTACCGCCGAGCCCCGACGCCCAGAGGCTGTTCGCGTACGTCGCCGGCATCGACAGCTTGAGAATCGTGCTCGATGACGCGCCGAGGTTGCGCTTGACGAAGGTGGGCGGCGCCGAGGTGAAGAGCACGTCGCCTCCGAAGCCGGCCGTCGCGAGCTCGGTCGTCGAGCGGGCCACGATGGAGGTCGCCGTCTGGTTGCTCGGCGCGGGCAGCGTCATGTCCGTGCGCGTGTTGCTGGCGAAGCGGAAGACGAGCGTCGTCGGCGCGCGGCCGACGCCCCACAGCTCGGTGCCGACGGCGGCCAGCGCGCTCACCTCGGTGAGGTCCGTGAAGCCCGACACCTCGGTGAAGGTGACGCCGCCGTTGTTCGACGTGAGCAGCGCGCCGTGGCCCGAGGGCGTGACGCCGCCGATGTAGATGGTGTTGGTGTTGGGCAGCGCGACGACCGCGTTGAGCGTCGTGGTGTAGCCGGTGGGCAGCGTCAGCGTGCTCCAGGTCGCGCCGTTGTCGGTCGAGCGCAGCGCCACGCCAGCCGTGCCGACGGCGATGAGCACTCCGGCGCCAGCGCAGCCGCCGATGGAGCTCGAGCAGCGCGCCACCGCGGTGAGGTTCGCGGTCGTCGGTGACGTGACGACGTCGAACGTGGGCACCGCGTTGAAGAGGGTGGTCGAGCCGCGCACGATTCGCCCCGCGCTGCCGACGGCGACCCACCACGAGCTGATGAGCGGCAACGTGCCCGTCTGGCCGGCGTAGGTGAAGCCCAGCAGGTCGCGCTTCGGGAGCGCGGTGTCGTTGTTCACGAGGGTCGAGAAGGTGACGCCGTCGTCGGTGCTGCGCGCGAGGTGGCCGCCGACGCCCACCACCCAGACGTCGTTGTTGCCGTCGACGTAGACGCTGTCGATGTTGGCGTCGCTCATCGGGTCGCGCCGCGTGAACGAGACCATCGAGTCGTCGGAGGAGTAGAGGCCGCCCGCGTTGGCCGACACGAAGTAGCGGTTGGCGCCGGAGTGGTAGGCGATGCCGCGCAGCTGCATGCCGCTCGCGGGGCGGTTCTGCACGGCGAAGGGCCAGCGGGGCGTGGCGGTCGCCTGAGGCGAGTTGGGGCCCGTATTGCCCGCGTTGTCCTTCGCGCGCACCACCACGAACTGGGCGACGCCGTTGGGGAGCGACAGCGTGACGCTGGTCGTTCCGACGCCAGGGGTAACGAGCGCGCCAAACCCGTACGGCCCGCCGCTGACCGAGCCCAGGCCCACTTCGTAGCCCTGCACGCCGCTCGAGGCGTCGAGCGCGTTCGTCCAGGTGATGGTGAGCTGGCGGTGGCCGGGGGTGACGACGAGGCCCGACGGCGCGGTGGGCGCGACCGAGTCGTAGAAGATGTCGTACGTCGCGGGCGTGGCGCTCACGTTGCCAGCGCCGTCGAGCACCCAGCCGTAGACGCGGCGGTCACCCTGCGCCGCGAGCGTGTGCATGGCGGTCGGCGTGTAGGTGACGAAGCACGGGTCGGCGGCGGTGGGAGAGGCTGGCGCCGCGGCACCGACGGCCGCTTCCTTGAGGCAGCGCTGGGCCAGGCCGCTCCCGCTCTCGCTGGGCGCGAACGTCACCGTCACGGCCGCCACCTGCGTGTAGCGCGCGCTGCTGTTGATGTTGATGGTCGTCGTCGGCGGCGTGGTGTCGATGATGATGCTGTCGAGCGAGTTGCCGCTCACGTTGCCCGCGGCGTCGATGACGCGCATGTGCACCGGCTGAGGGCCATCACCCGGCGGCAGGGTCGTGTTGACGGGCGAGCCGTACGCGACGCGCGGCTGGAAGGTGAGGGCGCCATCGAACGAGAGCTGCATCTGCACGGCGTCGGTCGCGACGCTGGTGAGCGAGACGGTGAGGTTGTTGGTGTAGGTCGCGCCGCCGTTGATGCTGAGGCCAGTGACGGTCGGCGGGGTCTGGTCGAGGGTGATGCTGTCGCTGAGGGTGAACGAGACGTTGCCTGCGCCGTCGGTCACGCGAATGAAGACGGTCTTCGGGCCATCTCCGGCGGGGAGCGAGGCTGTGGGCGTGCTGGTGGAGGCGACGCAGTTGGTAGGCGGAGAGGTGTCGCCAGTGCAGACCTGCGCGAGGCCCGAGGTGGCGTCGCTCGCGAGGTGGTTGAAGACGGGGGTGAGGGAGCTGGTGCTCGAGGCTCCACCCGCGAGGCCCAGGCCCGCCCCCATGACCGAGATGGTCGGCGCCACCGTGTCGAGCGTGATGCTGTCGGTGGCCGGCGCGGCAGAGATGTTGTTCGCCCCGTCGCGGAACCACACGCTCAACGTCTTGAGCCCATCACCGACAGCCAGCGGGAACGAGGTGAACGCGATGGGCTGGAAGCACATGTCCATCGGGCCCGTCGGCGGCGTTCCGGTCGCGCTCACGCAGCGGTGGGTGACGCC
>JBEOKA010000195.1:0-4116 GCA_040275325.1 Myxococcaceae bacterium
ACAACGAGGTGCACCATCGAGCTTGGGCGCCTCTCTACAAGCTGTATGGAAGAACGCGGCGGGCGGGGCGGCTCGTCTTCGAGCGCGGTCACGACCTCGTCTACCAGCACAAGACGACGCTGGCGTTCTCCGGCCTTCCGGAATGGCTCCGAGGCTTCCGAAGCACCCCTTCGATTTTCGACTTCGACGACGCCATCTACCTCGCACCCGATGGCGCCCACTCGCCCACGAGAGCCAGCGCCTTTCGTCAAGCCGTGGCCTCGGCTGACCACGTCATCGCCGGCAATGCGCACCTCGCGGCCCAGACGCTCGCGCCGGGGAAGACGACCCTCATTCCCACGGTGGTCGACACCGGGAAGTACCAGCCCGCTCCCAGACACGCGAACACTGGAGAGTTCGTCGTCGGTTGGATGGGAACAGCCTCGAACTTCACTCACCTGCGTGGCGTGATGCCTTCCGTGCTCGAGGCAATCTCCCGACTCCCACGCGCGCGGCTGAGGGTCGTCTCGAACGGCGTGCTGCCCGAATACGCCTCGCACCCCCTCGTCGAGCAGTGGCGCTGGAGCGACGACCGCGAGCTGATGGCCCTGCAAAGCTTCGACGTCGGGCTGATGCCCCTGCCTGACACCGAGCAGACCCGCGGGAAGTGCGGCTTCAAGATGCTGCAGTACATGGCCTGCGGTGTGCCTGTGTTGGCGTCGGCCGTCGGAGCGAACGTGCCCCTCTTTGAGAACTCGGCTGCAGGCACGCTCGTTCAACCGGGCGACGACTGGGCGCCTCACCTGCTCGCGCTTGCGAGTCAACCGCCGGAGCGGCGTGCAGACATGGGCGCGGCCGGCCGCCTTCACGTCGAGCGAAACTTCTCGGTCCGACAGGTCGTCGATCAGTACGTCGACCTCTTTCACCAGGTCGTCAGCAGGCCCCGCGCCCGTTCAGCCTGAGCGTCAACGCGCCTTGCCAGTCAGTCGGTAGGTCACGCGACCTACGAACTCCCGAACCGCTTTGGCCGAATCTTCCAGATAGCCCGCGCGCGGCAGCCAGTGCGGGTCTTCCTCAGGCACCCGCATGCGGTAGTCGACGGGGAGCACGTCTGGACTCAGCCCGACCGCGGCGAAACAGCCAACGGCCCGTGGCATGTGGAAGGCGCTCGTCACCATCAGCAGCCGGGTGAGACCTCGCTGCTCGAGAACAACCTTCGAGAACTGCGCGTTCTCAGCCGTGTTCCGCGCCGCTGATTCGATGATGATTCGGTCACGCTCGATGCCCCAGCTTTCGAGCTGGTTGGCGAGGTACTCCGCTTCGGTGGGAATCCCCTCACGCAGACCGCCACCGCTCACGATGACGAAGCGCGCCTGGTTTCGGCGAAGCAGGTCGTAGGTCACCGTCAGGCGCTCGACGTTGTCACCCCACGAGACGGTCTCGGGCGTTGCGCCATAGGCCGCGACGGTGCCACCGAGCAGAATCACAGCGTCATAGGTGACACCAGGCTGCATCGTCGACACGGTGCCAGCCTCGAGCGTGTGCCAGAGCCTGTTCGACACGGCGGGCAAGCTCATCACGCACCAAACGGCCAGACCGCCCAAGCCGAGGGTGGCGCCGCTGCGTCGTCGACCACGAATGAGCAGGGCAACGCCGGCCGCGACGGGCACGACGCCCCACCACCATGGGTCGATCAGCAGGTCGAGCGTCTTCGAGAGCAGAAAGAACACGGCGTCAGCCGTTCTTCTCTCCGTAGCCGTAGTAGCGGTACGAGTACCCGTACGAGTAGTCGCCGTAGCGCGACCGCTCGAGGTTCACGTCGTTCAGCACGGCTCCCAGCATCGTCGCCTTGACGTCCTGAAGCGCGCGCAAGGTTCGCTTCGCGACGTCGCGGTTGGTCACACCAGCCTTGAGCACCATCACCACGCCATTGACCTGCGTGGCCAACACGACGGCGTCGGCGACGGCGCCGACTGGGGGACTGTCGAGGAGGACCCGGTCGAACATGCCATCGAGCGTCTCGAGAAGTTCCCCGAAGGCGCGGGTGTGGAGCAGCTCGGCTGGGTTCGGGGGGACCGGACCGCACGGCAACAAATAGACGCCCGGCACCTCGGTCGTCTTGATGGCCTCGTCCAGCTTTCCCTCACCAACGACGAGCGACGACACACCAACGTCGTTGGGCACGCCAAACGCCTTGTGAAGGCGAGGCCGCCGCATGTCGGTGTCGATGAGGAGCACCTTCTGGCCGCTCTGCGCCATCGCGATGGCCAGGTTGATGGCGGTCGTCGACTTGCCCTCTTGTGGGCCGCTCGACGTCACCAGCATTCGCTTGATCGGCTTGTCTGGCGACATGAAGAGCAGGTTCGTACGAACCGCGCGTGTGCACTCGGCGATGTGCGACTTCGGCTCTCGGTGAATGTGCAGGTCCTTCGTGCTGCTTTCAGTCGGCGGAATGGAGGGAACGAAGCCCAGGAACGTCAGGCCGAGCCGCTCTTCGATTTCTGATTGGCTGGTGACCGACGAGTCGAGGAACTCGAGCATCAGCGCCAGGCCAATCGCGGCAACCAGGCCAGCAATCACACCGAACAGGGTGGTCTGCGGAACGTTGGGACGAATCGGGCCCATCGAGGGTCGCGCAGCGTCGAGCACACGCACGTTCGAGGTCCGCAGCAAGCCCGACAACTCGATGTCCTTGAGGCGCTTGAAGACTGATTCGTATTGCCGCTTCGCGCTATCACTCTCCTGCTGGAGTCGGCCGAGCTCGAGCTTCTTCTTCTCGACCTCGAAGGCTTCGGTCCGCGCTTCAGTGAAGAGCACGTGAAGATTGCGCTCCTTCTCGACTGCCTCACGGAGCTCAGCCTCGGTGCCCATCACGAGGTTCCCCAGCTCGCGCTGAAAGTCCTTCTCGACGAGCGCCAGCTTGTCTCGACACTCCGAGAGTTTGGGGTGCTGCTCGAAGTAGCGAGACTGCAGTTCGGTGCAGTCCGTTCGCAGGGTGAGCATGCGGTCCTTCAGCTTCTGCAGCGTCAGGTTCTCTCTCGCTGCGGGGAGCGCCTCGGCCCACATCGAGTCATCCGAGCCCTTCTGTTGCTGAACATTGCGAATGGCGGCGACTCTGGCCTTGTGTCCCGCGATCTTGAGCTGAACGTCGGTCAAGGCCTGGCTCGTCGCGCTCAGACGGGCCGAGACCATGTTGGCGCGGTCATCAATCGACGTGCTCAGCATGTCGGACTGCTTGCGGAAGTTGTACAGGGACAGCTCACTCGCGCGTGCTGACGCCGAGAGGCTATCGCGGCGCTCATCGAGCCACTTCGAAGCGTTCTCGGTCACCTTCAGCTTCTGAGACATCGACTCGTCGGCGTAGGCCTGTGCCACCTCGTTCGCCAACAACGCCGCGCGATTGGGGTCGCTGTCTTCGACCTTGATGTACGTGACTCGAGAGTCTTTCTGAGGCTCGACCCGGATCTTTCCCTGAACCATGGCGACCGCGTCGACCCGCTTCATCGCCTCGGCCCGCTGCGCTTCAGGCAGCCGCATCAGGTTGAGGAACTCAGGGTCGGTGTTCAGCCCAAGTTTCTCGACGACCCGCTGAGAGACGGCTCGGCTGGTGATGATCTTCGACTGCGTCTCGATGTACTCCTTGTTGGCCCAGAACGCCGAGGTCGAGTCGCTGTTGACGTCCTGAATCTGGTTGTCGAGAAAGCGCGGTTCTTTCGAATCGATGATCAGCGAGATCTGCGCGCCGTACACCTTCGGTTGGCTCCGCGCCCATAATGAGGTCGCGGCCACGATCGGAATAAAGACCAGGAGGATCAGCCACTTCCGCTTGAGAAGGACTCGCAGATAGAAGCGCAGGTCCACGCCGCTGCTGCCAACAACCTCGGACGGAGTCTGAGCGGACACGACGTCGTCAGTACCACCGAGTGGCCCCGATGTTCAAACCAGTCGGGCAAATGGTCACTCCCGTGCCAGTGCCGCTTCCAGGCGAGCAACCCACGGGTCCTGGGCTCGGGCGCCGTCGGGTGTGTCGAGCAGGCGACCCCGCCGAACCTCGTCGAGTGCCGAGTGGAGACTGCCCATGCGCTCGTAGACCCCTGCAATGCGGTAGCGCAGGTCGGCAGATCGGAAGAGCGTCGT
>JBEOKA010000196.1:0-37337 GCA_040275325.1 Myxococcaceae bacterium
TCATCGCGAACGTCATCGGGCACTGGTTCATCGGGTTGCCGCTCTCGTGGTGGCTGGGCGTGCGGGGCGAGCTCGGCGTGGTGGGTCTATGGTGGGGCCTCTCCGCGGGGCTGTCTGTTGTCGCCGTCGCCGTGTTCATTCGTTTCGAGCGGCTGAGCCGCAGCGATGTTCGCGCGCTGGAGTCAGGTCGCGCGACGGGCGATGAAGCGCTGCAGCGGCCTGGGCAGTGACGTCGCGAGCCACACGACGAACGCCGTCGGCCACGGGTAGCTGAAGAACCCGCGCCGGTGCTCGATGGCCCGGCCCATCAACGCGGCCGCATCATCCGTCTCGAGGAGGAACGGCATCGAGAACCGGTTCTTCGCCGTCATCTCACTCTTCACGAAGCCCGGGTGAATCGCGGTGACGTTCACGCCGTGCTGCTCGACGTCGAGGCGCAGGTTCTCGAGCCAGGCCGTCAGGTACGTCTTCGAGGCGTTGTACGCACCGAACCGGGGCAGGGCGAGGAAGGCCGCGAGCGAGCTGATGCCCACGAGGTGGCCCTTCTTCCGCTTCACCATGCCGGGCAGGGCGCCGACGAGCGTGGCGGTCGCTCCCATCACGTTGACGTCGAGCACCTTGCGAACGCGCTTCCACTCGAGCTGCTCCGCCGTCATCTCGTCACCGACGCCGGCGTTCGCGACGACCAGGTCGAGCCCTCCGCACGACTCGTCGAGCTGTTTCACTTTGTCGTGCGCGGCGTCGGCGTCGGCCACGTCGAGCACGAAGGGAATGATCGTGTCGGGCGCGAGCGCCTTGAGCGACTCGAGCTGGTCCGCTCTGCGCGCCGCTGCGTACACGGTCGTGCCACGCTTCGCGAACCACAGCGCCAGCGCACGCCCGAGCCCACTCGACGCCCCGGTGATGAGCGCGCGCTCGAAGGTCGCCATCAGTTCACCTGACCGCACGAGATGTAGAGCGAGAAGTCGCGAACGTCGTGCACGTTGATGGCGAAGCTTCCCTTCTGGAGCGCGTCGAGGCCGAGGTCGATCTCGGTCGTCGAGGTGAAGCGGCCCATCGTCTTCGCGTCGGGCGCGAGGTTCGCGAGGCCAGCTTTGACGGCGCCAATCTCTCCGCAGCGGCCGTCGTGCACGTGGGCAGGCTGGGGCCGCGAGTCGTTGCTGGCGGCGATGTCGACCTCCACGCGCGTCTTCGAGGCGCTCAACGCCGTCAGCACCGCGAAGCCGCTCTGGCCCGAGTTGTTCTCGGCGTTCATGACGACACGCAGCGACTGGGGACCACACGCACTCGCGAAGACGACGAGCAGGGCAGAGAGGCCTCGAATCATCGGGCGGTCATAGCAGGAGCGAGGACGACCTCGTCACCGAACGCCCTGCGCGACCCACGCCTGGTAGTGCAGCGAGGCCGTCGGGTTCGACATCACGCCGCGCAGCTGGCTGGTCGCGCGCTCGATGAGCGGCTGCGCTTCAGGTCCGAGGGACTCGTCGAGCCCTTCGAAGATCTCGGCGAACTCGTCGACGAAGCCCTGCAGGAACGCGACGTCGGCGTGCGAGCCGTGAAGCGCGACGGGCTCGATCGTCACGCTGTGAAACCCCGCGCCCGCGAACACCTGTGCGAGCCGCTGCCCGATGGTCGGGTCTCCACCGGCCTTCACCTGCGCTGCGTTCAACTGCCTCAGCAGCTCGTGCACGTCTGGCAGGAACGGGCGCGTCGTGAACGACTCGTTGTCGACCTCCAGAAAGTGACAGCGGCCTCCCGGTCGCAGCACGCGGCGCACCTCACGCACGATGGCCTCGGGCGCTGGCACGTGCTCCAGCATCCACGAGCAGTGCACGCGGTCGAACGTCTCGTCGGCGAAGGGCATGCGGCCGCCATCGGCGCGTGTCACAGGCAGGCTCGGGTGGTTCCGACGACAGGCCCGCAGCTGTGCCGCCGAGAGGTCGAGGCCCACCAGCTCGATGCCGGGGAAGCGCGCCGAGACCTGCGCCGCCATCGCGCCCACGCCGCACGCGAGGTCGAGCACGCGGTGACCGGGGCTGGCGTCGAAGCGCGGCAACGAGAACCCCGCCGTCCACGCCGCCTGCTTCTCGAGCCGGGCGATCTCACGCTCGTCGGTGCTGCCGTGCACGTAGCTGGTGCTCATGTCACCACGCAATGTTCAGCTCGATGCGCTGTGCGCTGGGCTTCTCCCACCGCGCCTCGATGGGCAGCTTGTAGAAGGCCTGCACGAGCGAACGCAGCAGCCCGATGTACAGCTGAATCGGCAGCACCTCTTCTTTGAAGACGAGCACCGTCTTGCCGCTCTCGACGCTCGAGACCAGCCGCTGGCCGGGAGCGATCATCGGGTTCAGCGTCGCCATCAGCGGCTTCATGATGGCCTCGGGGTAGCGCTCCTTCTGGCCTTCGAGCGCGCGGCCAAAGGGAGACCGCACGAGCGCGTCCATCATCGAGGCACCCAGCAGCTCGAACGCCTCGTCGACGTTGCGGGCCTTCGGCAGCACCTGCTCGACGGCCTTCCACAACATGCGCAAGAACTCGCTCGTCGGGTACGAGAGCTGATCGACCCACGGCTTCGGCTCGACGGCGGCCTTGCGCACCTTCTGGTCTGCGACAGGCCCGGCGAGCTTCATTACCGCGGCGCTGAGCGCGTTGAAGAAGAGACCGCGCATGCCCGAGGTGCCGGCCGACCCGATGCGCTGCTCGAGCTCGGCGACGTCGAGCACGCGTGAGCGGGGCAGCTTCGGGTTCTCGAGCGCGGGCTTGAGCACCGGTGACGAGCGCTCTCCCGGGTTCGACGGCTCGGGGTGCGAGGGCAGCGGCGTGCGCGCCTCTTCGGGGAAGAGCTTCTGCATCCACGCGGCGAGGTGGGCGCGCGTCGCCGGCAGGCGCTGCTTCGTGAGGAACGCTTCGATGGCCTTCTTGAACTCGCCGCCCGTCTGGTACCGCGTGTCGACGGCGCGCTCGAGCGACTTGAGCACCACCGCGTCGAGCGCTTTGGGCACGGTGGGCTCTTTGCGTGACGGCGGCTCGACCTCGGCGCCGACGACCGCGCGCAGCGTGGCCGTATCGTTCTCGCGCTTGAAGAGCCGCTCGAGGGCCAGCACCTCCCACAGCACGATGCCGAGGCCGAAGAGGTCGGAGCGCCCGTCGAGGTCTTTGCCCCACGCCTGCTCGGGCGACATGTACGCGTACTTGCCCTTGATGATGCCGGTGGCGGTGCGGGTCAGCTTGTTCGCTGCGCGCGCGACGCCGAAGTCGATGAGCTTCACCGAGCCGTCGAAGGCCACCATGATGTTCTGCGGCGACACGTCACGATGAATGAGCTCGAGCGGCACGCCGGCTTCGGTCGTCGCCTTGTGCGCGAAGTCGAGCGCGGCCGCGGCCTCGGCCACCACGCGGCACTTCAGCGCCACCGGCATGTCGGTGCCGGCCTCGAGCGCGGCGTTCACCACGTCGCCGAAGCTCATGCCGTGAACGAACTCCATCGCGATGTAGTAGTCGCCCGCGACTTCGCCGAGGTCTTCGATGCGCGCGATGTTCGGGTGGTCGAGGGCCGCCGCGATGCGGGCCTCGTCGAAGAACATGTTCACGAACTCCTGGTCTTCTTTCAGGTGCGCGAGCAGTCGCTTCACGACGATGGGCGGCTGCTCATCGGAGTCACCTTCGACGCGCGCCAGCCAGACCTCGCCCATGCCGCCGACCGCCAACTTCTTGAGCAGAAAGTACCGGCCGAACTTGATGGGCTTGTCGAGTGCCACGCCCGGAGCATGCCTGTTTGTCGGAGTGGGGGCCGCAAGAAGTGCGCGCCGAGGCTCGAAGGTGACAGCGCGCCCGGCTCACTGCTCCCGCCCGTTGACGCGCGTCGTTCCCTTCCTCATCGACGCACGTCGAAGGGACGGATCGAACCTCACACGGTAAGGCCCACCCTCCCGTGACAGCCCACTTCACCCACCGCGACAAGCAGCGCGAAGAGTCGAAGGAGCGTCTGTTTCACGCGGCCATCGAGATCTTCCGGCGAGACGGTTTTCGCACGGCGCGCGTCGACGACATCACCTTCGTCGCCGGCCTCTCGCGCACCTCGTTCTATTTCCACTTCCCGACGAAAGACGACGTGCTCATCGAACTGAACCGTCGGCTCGAGGAGCCGGTGGTGCGGCGCCTCGACGAGCTGCCTGCCTCGATGCCCATCGCGCAGGTGCTCGACGAGGTGGCCGAGCTGCTCGCGACGCAGTGGCGTGAGCACCGCACGCTCGTCATCGACGCGATGACGACGGGGCTGCGCGTCGAGGCAGAGCGCTTTCGTGAAGCGCGCCACGGCTCGCTGCGTGAGGCCATCGCGCGCGTGTTCGAGCGGAGCGTGACGAAGGGCGAGGTGCAGACGACGCGTGGGCCCGCGATGCTGGGCGAGGCGTACCTGCTCAACTGCCTGGCGGCGCTGACGATGTGGGGCTCGGGCGCGGGCGAAGACAACGCGCTCAAGAGCAGCCTTCAGAGCGCGGGCTCGCTGTTCCTTCGTGGCGCCCTGAACGGCAGCTGAGTCAGCTTCGGCCGCGGCTCGTCGGCGGGTACGCGCGGAGAAACGCGTCGACGTGCGCGTCGAAGAAGGCGTCGAGGTCGAGCGGCCGGCAGGTGGCTCCCGACAAGCTGTCCTGGTGGAGCAGGGCGAGCACGACGGGTGAGAGCAGCTGCAGCGCCGCGAAGCGCTCGTTCATCGGCGGCAGCTCTCTGAGCTCGATGTGCCGCTTGAGGCGCGCTTCGGCCGTGCCCAGCAACGGCTCGAGCACGTGGTTGACGTACGAGGGGCCCACGCCCGCAGCCGACAGCCCGCCGGCGAGCGCCGACGACTGAATGACGCCGACGCCGTACTTGAACCACGCCTGCTTGAGCCGCTTCAGGTAGTCGAGCAGTGAGGCGCGAACGTCACCGCCGTCGAGCGGCGTCGAGGCCATCGCGAGGTAGGGCGCGGCGTCGATGTGGTGGCTCTCCATCACCGCGCGCAGCACGCCCTCACGGTCGCCGAAGTAGTGCTTGAGCGTGGCCACCGAGCTGTCCGCGGCCGCCGCGAGCTCGCGCAGCGACGCCCGCAGCCCATCGGCAGCGACGACCCGGTCACGCACCTTGCGCGCGAGCGCCAGCCGCTGCTCGTCGTAGTCCGCGTTTCTGGCGCCACGGGGTCGTGCCACGGCGAAACTATTAATTCACTCATTGGTACTACGCAATCGAGGCTGCTCGAGCGGAACGGGTTGCGCATTTCATCGACGGGGTTATTGATGCAATCAATCGTGAGAAGATACAGCCCGACACTGCTCCTCCTTATTGCTCCTTCGATGGCACTTGGGCAGCCGCTGACGGCATTTCTTGAGTCAGCTCAGACCCGAAACGTCGACGCGCGAATCGCCCACGAAGCGGCGGGCTCGGCCAGGGCCTCGTTCGACCAGCAGTGGGGCGTGCTGTTGCCCTCGCTCTCGGCGAACGGCGGGTACACGCGAAACCAGTACGCGGCGACCGTCGACATTCCGACCGGCGCGACGTCGACGCAGACCATCACCATCATTCCGCGCGACCAGCTCGAGGCGACGCTCAAGGCCGAGGTGCCGCTCATCGACGTGTCGAAGTGGCTCAAGGTGGGCGCGGCGGCCGAGAGCTCGAGCGCGGCCGAGTCGAAGGAGCAGCTCACCCAGGAGCAGGTGCGGCGCCAGGTGGTGACGGCCTACTTCTCATGGGCGGGCGCGCGAGGCATGTTGGACTCGGCGCGAAAGTCGCTGGCCGTCGCGAAGGCGCAGGTCGAGCAGCAGAGCGCCCGAAAAGAAGCAGGCGTGGCGACCGAGCTCGAGTTGGTGCGCGCGGCCGCCGAGGTGGAGCGCAACACGCAGGTGGTGGCCGACGCCGAGGCACTGCTCGCGAACAATCGGCGCTCGCTGCGCACGGTGTCGGGGCTGGAGCCGGGAGAAGACGCAGCGCTCCCCGTCGATGACCTGCACCCGGAGCCGCCGCTGGCCGAGCTCGAAGGTCGCGCGGGTGAATTGCCCGCCATCGCCTCCGCCGAGCATGACGCGACCGCAGCCTCCCGCTCGTGGACAGCCGCTGCAGCGACGCTCGCGCCGACGCTCAACGCGCAGTTCACGCAGCGCTTCACCAACGCGACGGGCTTTCAGAACCAGGCCGCCGTCTGGAACGCGGGCGTCACCTTCTCGTGGCGCGCCGACCTCGGCAGCGTTCAGGGCCTTCGCATCGCGAGCGCCTCGGAGCAGACCGCGCGCCTCAACGCCGAGAAGGCGCGGCTCGCGGCGGTCGATCAGATTCACTCCGACTGGCAGCGGGTGCGCGCGGCCATCACCAAGGTGAGGGCGTCACGCGCGCAGATCGAGAGCACCCGCCGTGCGCAGGCGCTCGCCAAAGAGCGCAACGCCGCCGGCGTCGCCACCCAGCTCGACGTGATTCAAGCCGACCGCGACCTCTTCTCGGCCGAGATGAACGACATCTCTGCGCGGCTCGACCTCGCCACCGCGCGCGCGTCGCTTCGGCTGTCGGCGGGCCTTCCTCTCGAGGTGACGCCATGACGGTGACGGGTTCACTCGCGGCGCCCATTCGAACGCGGGCCTCGCTCTTCGCGCGCGTGCGAACGATGGCGGGCATCGGCGTGCAGATGATGTTCCACGACTATTTGAAGCTCGCGGGCACGCTCTTCGGCGTCGTCTTCGCGGTGCTGCTCGGCAACTTCCAGATGGGCACCTTCCTGGCGCTGCTCGGGAAGAACCGCATGTTCGTCGAGAACGCGCAGGTCGACATCTGGGTGACGCCTCCGGGCACGCGGCAGTTTCAGGGCGGCAAGCCGCTGAGCGACGCGCAGCTGAACCGCGCACGCGCGACGCCGGGCGTGGCATGGGCCGAGCCGCTGGTGCTGCAGACCGCGAACCTCGTGCTGCCCAACGGTGGCAGTGAACCCGTCTCGCTCGTCGGAGCCCGCGCGCCGCGCTTCGCCGGTGGCCCGTGGAACTTGCTCAAGGGCGACGCGTCATCGCTGCTCGCGCCGAACGCCATCATCGTGGAGGACGCCGAGCGCGAGAAGTTCGGTGGGCTGAACCTTGGCAGTGTGCGCGAGCTCGCTGGCCACAAGGTGCAGGTCGTCGGCTTCACGTGGGGCCTGCTGCCGTTCGCGCCTGCCTACGCGTTTGCCGAACAGACGCTGGCCCGCGAGATCCTCAAGGTGCCCGCCGACAAACACACCTTCATCATGGTGGGCGTCGAGCCGGGGGTGGACCCGACGGTGGTGCGCGCGAGCCTGCAGGAGGCGCTCACCGACACGCGGGTGATGACGCGCGGCGAGTATATGAAGGAGATCCTCACGTACATCGTGACGGGCACGCAGATTGGCCTGTCGTTCGGCACCTCGACGTTCATGGGGCTGCTCGTCGGCCTCATCACCGTCGCGCTCTCGATGTTCTCGTCGGTCATCGACAACATGCGCCAGTTCGGAACCTTGAAGGCCATCGGCTCGACGACGCTCGACCTCGCGCTGCTGCTCTTCACGCAGGCCATCGTCTACGCGCTCGTCGGTAGCCTCATGGGCCTCGGCGCGGTGTCGGGCATGGTGCAGGGCATGCGAAACCCGCAGCTCACGCCGGTGCTGTACCCAGAGATGTTCGGCCTCACGGTGGCGCTGATGGTCATCGTCTGTCTGCTGGCGTCGCTGCTGGCGCTCTTCCGGCTGTACCGCCTCGAGCCCGCGATGGTGTTCCGATGAGCGCTCCTGCACTGGCCGCCGATGGCAAGCCGCTCGCCATCGACATCAAGCGCCTCACGAAGGTCTACGGCACCGGCGCGCTCGCCTTTCAAGCGCTCAAGGGCGTCGACCTGCAGGTGGCGCAGGGCGAGTTCATGATGCTGGTCGGCCCGTCGGGCAGCGGCAAGACGACGCTGCTGTCGATTCTGGGCTGCGTGTTGTCTCCGACCGAGGGCGAGGCGTGGCTGTTCGGCGAGGCCCTGCACGGCCGCAAGGAGTCGGCGCTGCCCCGCCTTCGCCTCGAGTACATCGGCTTCATCTTCCAGGGCCACAACCTGATGGGCGCGCTGACGGCCGAGCAGAACATCGCGGTGCCGCTCGAGCTGCGCGGCTACGGCCACACCGCCGCCATCAAGGAGGCGCGCGAGATCCTCACGGCCGTCGGCCTCAAGGACAAGTTCGCCAAGCGGCCCGACGAGCTCTCGGGTGGCCAGCGTCAACGCGTCGCCATCGCGCGGGCCATCGCGGGCAGGCCGCCGCTCATTCTCGCCGACGAGCCCACCGCCAGCCTCGACGCCGAGTCGGGCATGCAGGTGACGCAGCTGCTCAAGAACCTCTGCTCGGAGCGCGGTCACACCGTCGTCTGCGTCACCCACGACAACCGCATCTTCCACCTGGCCGATCGCACCGTGCACATCGAAGACGGGCTCATCGTGCCGGCTCCCAATCACTGACGAGGAAACACGCTCATGCTCCGCAAGCTTGGAATCGCTCTCTTCACCCTCACGCTCGGCACCTGTGGCTTCCAGATGGTGCGCACCGCGCAGGCCGGCCCGCTGACGGTGCCGATTCAGAAAGACGTGCTCAAGGCCGACCGCGAAGCGCAGAGCCGCGTCGGAGGCGCCGACGAGAAGCAGCCGCTGCCCGAGAAGGGCGCCCTCATCGGAGGCAACGGCATCGTCGAGCCCGCGCAACGCGAGACGCGGGTGGCCGCGCAGGTGACGGCGCTCGTGAAGCAGGTGCTGGTGAAAGAAGGCCAGCAGGTGAAGCAGGGCGACGTGCTCGTGCAGCTCGAGAACGGCGTCGAGTTCGCGCAGCTGCAGTCGGCCGAGGCCGAGGCGGTCGCCGAGCGCGCGAACCTGACCCGCACGCTGAAGGGCCTTCGCGTCGAAGATCGTGACGCGGTGAACGCCGACGCGCAGGCCGCGCGCGCCCGCGCCGAGCTCTCGGCCAGCGTCGCCGCCCGCACCGAGCAGCTCGCGAAGTCTGGCGCCGCCACGCCCGACGAGCTCGAGCGCGCCCGTCGCCAGGCCCAGCAGGATGGGGCGGCCCTCAAAGCCAACGAGGCCCGCCTGCGCGCGGCCGAGGCCGGCAGCCGTGGTGAAGACATCGCCTTCGCGCGCGCCCGCGTGCTCGGCGCCGAGGCCCGCGTCGCCCAGGCGAAGGCGCAGGTCGAGCGCCTCTCGATTCGCGCGCCCATCGACGGCGAGGTGCTGCAGGTGAAGGTGCGCGAAGGCGAGCTCTACAGCTTTCAGGGCAGCGACCCGCTGGTGGTGATGGGCGACACCCGCACGCTGCGCGTCCGCATGGACGTCGATGAGCGTGACATCTCTCGCGTGCAGCTGAACGCCGCGGCCTGGGTGACGGCCGATGCCTTCGGCGCGCAGAAGTTCAACGGCAAGGTGGTCGAGGTCGGCCGCCGCTTCGGCCGCAAGAACGTGCGCACCGACGACCCCGTCGAGCGCAACGACACCAAGATCCTCGAGGTCGTCATTCAGCTCGACTCGAACGAGCGCCTGGTGCCGGGCCAGCGCGTCAACAGCTTCATCGTCGCGCCGGTGCCGAAGACCTGAAGTCGCACTGTCGAAATCACTGCCGAAGTCTCCGCCCGCAGCGAGAATCAGCCACGCCAGGGAGTCGACCCATGAACGAGTTCCAGCGCATCGACGCATTCCTCGAAGCCTTCGCCCGTCGCCCGTCTCCTGTCGGGCCGGGTGACGACGCCGCGGTGCTGCCGCCCACGAAGCGGCAGCAGGTCGTCACCACCGACGCGCTCGTCGAGGGCGTTCACTTCTCGCGGCGCACGTTCAGCTTCGCGCAGGTGGGCCACAAAGCGCTCGCCGTGAACCTGTCTGACGTCGCGGCCATGGGCGCGAAGCCGACGTGGGCGCTGTGCGCGCTGCAGCTGCCAGACGACATCGCCGACAAAGACCTGCGCGAGCTCTCGGCAGGCATGGCCGCGCTCGCCGCAGCGCACGGCGTCTCACTCATCGGGGGCAACGTGACGCGCGGGCTTCAGCTCTCGGTGACGATGACGGTCGCGGGAGAGGTTCCGCAGGGGCGGCGCCCGATGACGCGCAGTGGCGCCCGGCCTGGCCATCGTGTCTACGTCTCCGGTCCGCTCGGGAGCGCGTCGGCGGGGCTCGAGGTGCTCTCGCGCGCGAAGCGTGACGCGAAGGGGAAGCTGCAGCTCGAGAAAGACTGGGAGGCGCTGGTGCTCGCGCAACGCGCTCCTGCGCCGCACGTTCGCTGGGGCCTCGAGGCGTCGCGCTTCGCCTCGTCGGCCATCGACGTGAGCGACGGCCTCGTGCAGGACCTTGGGCACGTCTGTGAGGCGTCGGGCGTGGGCATGACGCTCGACTCGGGCGCGCTGCCGGTGCTCGAGGCGCTGCTGCTCTGGGCAGAGACCGAGAAGCACGTTCACCAGCACGCGCTCACCGGTGGAGAAGACTACGTGCTCGCCGTCACCGTTCCGCCTTCACGCGCGAAGGCCTTCGAGCAGCACCTCGAGAAGCTGGGGTACGGCGCCTTCCCCATCGGAGCCGTCACGCGCACGCGCGGCATCGTCGTCGATGGAGCACCCTTCGCGGCGCGCGGCGGGTTTCAGCACTTCTGATCAGTGCAGCTGCTGTGGCTTCGGGGCCAGCACCAGCGCGAGCGCGCGGGCCTGCTGCTCGGTCGCGCAGCGGTACTCCTGCACCTTGCCGTTCTCTCGTTCGAGTCGAACGACCCAGATTCCGTTCAGCTGCTCGAGCGTGGGCAAGGTCGAAGTCTCCATACGGAGGACCCGTCACAGCACGAGCCATGCCGCCTCGACGGCGAGGCGTTTCAACAGGTTTGGAGCGCTGCACCTGCGCACTCACACAATTCTGCAGAGTGCGTCGGTCAGTGTTTGCACCAGTTGGCGGGCATCATCGGCAGGGTGCCGACGGGGCCGGCCTGCGTCGTGGCGTTGTCGATGAAGCGGCGGCTGGTGAAGCTGAACTGGTTCGGCGCGGGCGTCTGGTTCATCAACGAGTCGACGCACACGCCCGTTCCAGCGCCAACCATGGCCACGGGCCCATCTCGGGTCGGGTCGGCGTGCCGCGAAGGAATGGGCGTCACGTCGCACGAGGTGAGGTTGCCCGCGGTGACGTTGGCCTTCACGAGCGCCGCCGTCCAGAAGTCGCCGTTGTCGTCAGCGCCAGGCGTGCGGAGCAACGGCCACTGCTGCATCGTCGCCGGGTTGTAGCCGACCGACAGCACGCGGCGGCCGTTGCAGTACACGTTCACGTGGGGCTTCGACTCGGGCCCGCCGCCGCGATTGCCGTAGTGCGTGACGCCGATGGCGAACGTGTCTCCGTTGTTCGGGTTGTCGAGGTTGATGTTCTCGGGGCCGCAGAACGTGCCCGAGGTGGGGTCGGCGACGGAGCGATCGCAGGTGACGTTGTCACGATCGAGGCGCGGGTTCGTGCAGTTGGCAGCAGCGCGGCGGCTCGACCACCCGTGGCACGTCGACGCGGCGGAGTCTGCGTAACCCCAGCGTGGATCGCCCGAGGGGCAGCCGCTCGCGGGAAGGTAGTAACAGTCCTGGTAGGGGCCGCCGGAGCCGTTCGCGCATGTCAGGTTCCAGCCCTGGTTGTTGCCGCACGAGGCGCCCTGCAGCCGCGCGAAGTGCAGGTCGATGTCGTTGCCCGAGGTGCCCACGCCGCCGACCGAGTCCCAGCAGAGCTCGGCGCGAATGCCCGGCGCGCGCACTTCGACGCGCTGGGTGCAGACGTGGCGCGTGCCGTTGAGCGTGAACTCGCCCTGGACGAGGTAGTCACCCGACAGCCCGAACGCCGGGTAGACGGTGCCTGCGCCGGGCATCATGCCGCGCGCGGCCTGAATCGCGATGAGGGGCTGGCCGGGCGCCGCGACGTAGCGGTTCGGCATCGTCGTCATGTCGAACCGCACGGGCGTGCGCGCACCGATGCGACCCGCCGCCGAGTTGGCCTGCGAGTAGAGCGCGAACGTGGGGAAGGGCAGCACGTTGTCGCAGTCACCGCCGAGCACCGTCCACGTCCAGTCGCGGGCCATGCCTCGCATCGCGACGTCCTTGATCCACATGGTGCCGTCGATCTGCGGCAGGGAGCTGGGGTTCGGGTACGGCGCGAGAATGAGCGGCGCGGTGGGGCACTCGACCTGTGTCGGGCAGTTGCAGCCGGCCGTCTGGTTGTTGCCCGAGAGACCATCGCAGTCGAAGTCGCCGGGCGCGCACGAGTCGAACACCTGCGGCCGTTGAGCGCCGCGGCAGACGCCAGACCAGCTCGTAATCTCGGTGCCCGCACAGTCGACCGAGCCCTTCGCGTTGCTGGTGCACCAGCCGACGGGCTGCGAGGTGTTGGGGTCGACCTGCGTCGCGGGCACGAGGTAGCAGTCTTTCGTGGTGCCACCCTGCAGACAGAGGCAGCCCTCGTCGACGAGGCCGTCACAGTCGTCATCGAAGCCGTTGCCCTGATTGCCGTTGAGGCGTGCCGCCGCGACGCCGCGCGACGTCAGGAAGGTGTCGGTCGCACCACCGCACTCGTTGGTCGTGCCCGCCGAGCACTGACGCGGGAACGGTGGGTTGCCGGGCATGATGGGCCCACAGCCGCCGTCGTAGTCGATGACCCCGGCGTCGATCTGCCCCGCGTCTTCTTCGAACGGGTCGCCACCGGCCGAGCCGAAGCCACCACCGCTCGCGTCGCCGCCCGCCGTGCCCACGCCGCCGCCCGTGCCACTCGAGCCACCGCCCGTACCGCTCAGCCCTCCGCCGACGCCGCTCGAGCCGCCGCCCGTCGAGCCCGCGCGACACTGGCCGCCGACGCAGACCTGCCCCTGGCCACACTCCGAGGTCGATGAGCAGGGACGAGAGGTGGGCCCACAGGTGCAGGCCGAGACGGCGGCGAGCACGAACACGACGACAGGGAGGGAGAGGCGCATGCGGGCGCGCACCCTACACAATCAGCCCACCCGGAACACGGCTCTGCGCCTCAGAACACCGTCACGTTGCACTTCGACTTGAGCAGCGCCGAGCGGTCCTGCGACGACTTGTTGCAGAAGCCCGCGTCTTGAAACGTGGCGCCGTTCGCGCCGTCGGTGGAGCACGTGCACATGCCCGCGTTGCACGTGATGGCGTACGTCTTTCCATCGGTGCACTCGCCGCGCGTGTAGCTGCACGTGTCGTTCGTCGCGCTGCTGGTGTTGCCGCGGCACTGAATCGTGCCTGCGCGCAGCTTGCAGATGCCGGGGTCGCGACACGCCGCAGTGGCCGCTGCCGCCGACTCTGCTGACATGGCGGTGCAGGGGAACTGGTCGACCGCCGACAGACACGCGTTCGCCTTCGAGGCGTCGAGGTCGCACGGGGAGTCGGTGAACAGCTCGCACTTCGTCTTCATCTGCATGTCGGCGGTGCACGCGGCGATGTCGGCGTAGACCGAGGTCGCCGACTCTCCACCGCACTGGAACAAGCGTTTGCAGGTGCGCGCCGCGCTCTCCTTGCAGAAGTCGACCATCGTCGTGGGCCCACAGCCGACCAACCCCATCACCAGCACAGCGAGAATGCGCTTCACGACGGTTCTCCCGGGTTCCACTCCCACGCCGAGCGGTAGCCCTGTTGGGTCTGCGCCTCTTCGATGAAGCGCGCGTAGAAGGCATGGCCGGTGAGCGTCGCGCTGTCTCCGACGGCGAAGAGGTGACGCTTCGCGCGGGTGATGGCGACGTTCATGCGACGAAGGTCTTCGAGGAAGCCGACCTGCTGCTCACCGTTGCTGCGTACGAGCGAGAGCAGCACGGCCTCTTTTTCGCGGCCCTGGAAGGCGTCGATGGTGTCGACCTCGAGCGTCGGCACGTCGCTGAGTTGCTCGCGAATGAGTGACGCCTGCGCCGAGTACGGCGTGATGACGGCGAGCGCCTCGGCAGGCAGGCCCGCGGCGATGAGCTCCCGCGCGCGCGCGACGACGAGCCCAGCTTCCCCTTCGTTGCGCAGCGACTCGGTGCCGGGCTCACGCGACTCGTCGAAGCCCTTGCCGGCGGTGTCGAGGAAGAGGAGCGGCGGCGCGTCGACGACGGCACCAGGGGTCAATACGGCCGAGAGCACGCGGCCTTCGACGGAAGGGTGGGCGCGTAATTCACCCGCGTACATTTCCCGCGAGGGGAAGCGCATGAGCTGCTCGTGCATGCGGTGCTGCTCCTTCAGCATGCGTTTGACGTCGTCGCCGAAGTCCTTCAGCACGCGCTCGAACAGCGAGGTGCCCAGGCCCTGCTTCTGCGCCTCCATCGAGATGACGGTGGCGGCGAGCTGCTTCGGGTCGCCAGCGAGAATGACGGTGGGCGCCTTGAGGAACGCGCCGAGCGCGAGTGGCTCGAGTGCCTGCGTCGCTTCGTCGAGCAGCGCGATGTCGAACGAGCGATTCGACAAGACGTGTCCATCGAGCATCGACAACGTCGCACAGACGACCTGCGCGCGGCCCATGACGGACTCGACGGCCTTTCGCTCGAGCACGCGGGCGTCATCCATCAGGGCATAGGCGTCACTCTTCGCGGCGCGGGCGTTCGAGAAGCGCGTGCGGCTGCGGCCCTGTGTCTGCTGCTTCCTCGCGTAGCCGAGCAGCTCGAAGGCCTCGTCGAACATCTCTCGGGCGGTGATGCGGTCGTCGTGGTCTTCGACGAGCAGGTCGAGCGTGTGCTGCTGCAGGTGTGGCAACACGCGCGCAGGGTGGCCGACGCGAATCGCTTCGAGCCCGGCGTCGAGACAGAGCTCGAGCAGGTGGTCGACCGCGGCGTTGCTGGCGGCGGTGCAGAGCAGGCGCTGGCCGCGCTTCACGCACTGCACGGCGATCTCAGCGAGCACCGTCGACTTGCCCGTACCGGGCGGTCCATGCACGAGGGCGACGTCACGGGCCGAGAGCGCGAGTGAGACGGCGTCGAGTTGCTCCGGGTTCAGTGCGCGTGAGGGCGTGAAGGTGGGGCGCTTCTCGAAACGTGGCGCCATGGCTCCGAGCACGAGCTGCTGCCGGTCTCTCGCGAGCCCGTGCGTCATCTCGGTGAGCTTCTTCAACACGCCGCGGGCGCGATCGAAGGTGACGTCGTTGGCGACGAGGTCGATGCGCAGTCGGCCCTCTCCCACGAACGGAGGCGGGTGACGGTCGAACGCGATCTCGAGCTGCTGTCGCGTGGCGCGCGTGACGATGCCAGAGGGCGGAGCCTCGACGGGCGCCTTGCGTGGGCTCACCGTCACCACGTCGCCGACGTGCAGCTTCGAGCGCAGCCAGCGTTTGTCTTCACGCGCGAAGGTGACGAGCGTGCGGCCACCGAGGCCGATGCGCTCCTCGATGGACTCCACGTCGAGCACCACGATGCCGCGGGCTTCGAGCTCGGCCAGCGGCAGCGCTGCTTTCTCGGTGGCGAGGCGTTCACGTTCGGCGCGCCGCTCGAGCTCCAGCAGACGACCGAGGGCTTCGAAGTGCTGCACGTCGCGCGACATGCGCGCCATCTCGCCACAGCAGGCGCGGAAATGAGCGTGGAAATTCGGGACGAATCGTCAGCTCGTTTTCCAGCCGAGCTGAAGGATGAGAACGCACAAGGCCCGACAATGAAGTGTCTTCGAGCGAGGAGCCTTCATGTTGACCGTAGGAACGCGTGGTTCAGACGTGAGCCGATTGCAGAAGACGCTGAAGGCCGCGGGCTTCGACCCGGGCGGCGTCGATGGCGTGTTCGGCCGCAAGACGAAGGCCGCGGTGGTGAAGTACCAGCACGCGAAGCACCTGAGCGCTGACGGCGTCGTCGGCCCAAAGACCAGCAAGCAGCTCTTCGGCTCGAGCAGCTCGAAGTACTTCGACGGGAAGAGCGACTTCGCTGCGACGGGGCCTGGCCCGGTCACGACGGGGAACGGCTCGTCGCCTGCGAAGGTGCAGCGCTTCATCAACAGCGCCGTCGCGCAGACGGGCAAGCCGTATGTGTTTGGCGCCGAAGGGCCGCGCGCGTTCGACTGCTCGGGCCTCATTCACTACGCGCTGAAGCAGGCTGGCGTCTCAGACAGCCGCACGACGGCCGCCGGGTACCAGGCACGGTTCGCCGGCTCGCGCGTTTCCCGTTCGGAGCTGAAGCCGGGCGACCTGCTCTTCATTCACTACCCGAACAGCCGCGGCATCGGCCCGGGCAAGGCGTCGCACATCGAGATCTACCTGGGCAACGGTCGCTCGATGGGCACCGACAACCCGCGTGAAGGCGCGCGCGCCGAGCCGGTCGACTGGGCCCACGTCGTCAACGCCTCGCGCGTTCCGCAGCTGTATCGCTGAAGCGCGTCGGGGCCATCGTGGTTAACAGGGCGCATGGCCAACCGGCTCGCGTCCGAGACCTCTCCGTACCTGCGGCAGCACGCTGAGAATCCCGTCGACTGGTACCCGTGGGGCGCCGAGGCGCTCGAGAAGGCGAAGCGTGAGCAGAAGCCGATTCTGCTCTCGGTCGGCTACTCCGCCTGTCACTGGTGCCACGTGATGGCCCACGAGTCGTTCGAGAACCCGGCGACGGCCGCGGTGATGAACGCGCACTTCGTGAACATCAAGGTCGACCGCGAGGAGCGGCCCGACCTCGACCACCTCTATCAAGGCGTCGTGCAGTTGATGGGGCGCGGCGGCGGCTGGCCGCTGACGGTGTTCCTCACGCCCGAGAAGAAGCCGTTCTACGGCGGCACGTACTTTCCGCCCGGCCCGCGGCATGGGCTGCCCGGGTTCGAGTCGCTGCTGTCGGGCATCGCCGAGGCGTGGGCGAAGGAGCGCCAGGAGTTGCTCCAGCAGGCGGACCAGTTCGAGCAGGGCCTCACCGAGTACGCCGCGTGGGGCCTCGATGGAGCACCGGCTGCCAGTCTGAAACCGGAGGATGTCGTGACGGCGGCGCGAACGCTCGCCTCGCGCATCGACCCCGAGTTCGGTGGCTTCGGTACGCGCGGCCCCAAGTTCCCCAACCCGATGAACTTCGCGCTCATGCTGCGTGGCTTCGGGCGCAGCCGTGACGAGTCGATTCTGAAGCCCGCGTTGCTCACCCTCGAGCGCATGGCGAAGGGCGGCGTGTTCGACCAGCTCGGCGGCGGCTTTCATCGGTACAGCGTCGACGAGCGCTGGCTGGTGCCGCACTTCGAGAAGATGCTCTACGACAACGCGCAGCTGATTCATCTGTACGCCGAGGCGTGGCAGGTGGCGCCGCGGCCGCTGTGGAAGAAGACGGTCGAAGAGACGGTCGCGTGGCTCGCGCGCGAGATGACGTCGGCCGAGGGCGCGTTCTTCGCGGCGCAAGACGCAGACAGTGAAGGTGAAGAAGGGAAGTTCTTCGTCTGGCGCGCGGACGAACTCGAGGCGGTGCTCACGCCGGAAGAAGCGCAAGCAGTGAAGGCGCACTTCGGCGTTCGCGACGGCGGCAATTTCGAACATGGCGCCTCTGTGCTCGAGGTCGTTGGTGCAGAAGAGGTCAACGAGACGCTCGCGCGCGCGAAGCAGAAGCTGCTCGAGGTGCGCTCGAGGCGGGTGCGGCCCGGCACCGACGACAAGGTGCTCGCAGGTTGGAATGGACTGACGATTCGTGGGCTCGCGTTCGCGTCGCGCGTGTTCGAGCGCCCCGACTGGCTCGCGATGGCCCGGCGTGCGGCCGACTTCCTGTTGACCCGAATGCGCAAGTCGGACGGCGGGTTGTGGCGCTCGTTTCACTCCGGCGTCGCGCGCATCGACGGCATGCTGGAGGACTTCGGCGACGTCGCGTCGGGGCTGGTCGCGCTGTACCAGGCGACGTTCGAGCCGCGGTACCTCGAAGCGGCAGAGCAGTTGGTCGACCTGGCCGTGCGCTCGTTCTGGGACGAGTCGAAGCGCGCGTGGTTGGCAGCGCCGAAGGGGCAGGGCGACCTGTTGGTGCCGACGTACGTGCTGCACGACAACGCGTTTCCTTCAGGAGCCTCCACGCTGACGGAGGCGCTCGTGACGCTCGGCGCGCTCACGGGAAGGCCACGTCACCTCGAGCAGGCGCGGCTGTACCTCGAGCAGGTGCACGCAGAGTTGACGAAGCAGCCGATGGCGGTCGGGCATCTGTGGCTCGCGGCCGATGCGCTCGTCGATGGAGCTCCCGAGGTGACGGTCGTCGGTTCGCAGCCCGCGCTCGCGCCGTTCGTGCACTTCTTCGCGAAGACGTACCTGCCGACGGTGGCGCTGCATGCGCACGTGGCGGGAGCTCCAGTTCCGGCCATCACGCGCGAAGTGCTCGAAGGCCGGCCCTCGCGTGGCGACGTCGCGGCCTACCTGTGTCGCGCGTTCGCCTGTCAGGCGCCGGTGTCGACGGTGGCCGAGCTCGAGCGGCTGCTCAGGCCCGCTTCCTGACGAGCGCTCCCGGCGTCGGTGGCCGTGGGTCGGGCGCATCGAACGCCTCTTCGACGATCTCGAACAAGCCGTTGTCGAAGGGTGCTCCCGGCGCTGCTTCTTTGAAGACCAGCCGTTCACGCTTGCCGTCGGCCGCGAGTGAGCGCGCGCGGAAGTGACACATCGGGTTGTTGCCGGGCCGCCCGAGGTACGAATGAGACATGAACGTGCAGCCGCCGAGGCACTGCTTCGCGAACGGGCAGGTTCGACAGAAGCCCCACAGGTCGTCGACCGTGCGGTTTCGCGCGAAGGCGAGCGGCTTCGTCTGCCAGATGGCCTCGAGCGTCTCGGTCTTCAGCGAACCACCGAGGTAGTGACTCGTCTGGAGTGACGGGCAGCCCTTCACCGCGCCGTCGGCTTCGATGCCGAGGCTGTAGCGGCCCGCGACGCAGCCTTGAAAGTGCACGCCCTGGCCGCGCTCCTGTGAACGGAGCATCGTCTCTTCGGGGCCGAAGTAGCCGACGGTGTTGCTGGGCATCACCATGATGCCGTCGCTCAGGCCTCGCTCCTTCGCACGCGCGAACGCGGGCATCAGCTCGAGCAGGTCCCACGGCTGCAGCAGCATGTCGGGGCGGTCGGCGCCGCGGCCGAGCGGCACGGTGAGAATCAACATCCACGACGAGGCGCCGTTCGACTTCACGAGCTCGTACAGCACGTCGACCTGGCCCACGTTGAGGCGGTTGAAGTTCGTGTTCACCGCTGTCGTGATGCCGACCGCGCGCAGGTTGGCGAGCGCCGAGCGCGCCGACTGAAAGCTGCCGCGCGTCGCCCGGAAGAGGTCGTGCGTGGTCTCGAGCCCGTCGATGCTGACTGAAGCGGAGTGAAGGCCTGCGTCGCGAAGCTGGGCCGCGAGCTCTGGTGTCACGCCGCGCCCGCCCGTCGTCAGTGTCGGTCGAACGCCGTGACGTCTCAGCGCGCGCACCACGTCGAGGAAGCCGGGGTGCAGGTACGCCTCACCGCCGATGAGCGTCACTTCCCAGGCGCCCATGCGAGCGAGCTGCTCGACGACGTCGAGGGCCTGCTCGGTGGTGAGCTCGTTCGGGCGGGCGTGCTCGGCGCGCGAGCCACAGTGAAGACAGCGCTGGTCGCACGCGAGCGTCAGCTCCCAGACGACGTAGTGCGGGTGATGCGGAGCGCCGACCTCGACGCGCCTGAGCAGCTCGTCTCGCGTCAGGGCACGCCACCGTCGACGTAGCAGGTGGCGTTGCTCGGATCCTTGCGCGGGTCGCCGCCGTCGGGGTTCAGCGTCGTGCACTCACCGGGGCAGCCGCTGTTGCCTCCGTCGACCTGCTTGCTCGTGCACGGAATGCCGTACACCGGCTGCGCGACGAAGCACGACGAGATGAGCGCCGCGGTGCCAGCTGCCAACGCCACCTTGCGCACCACGCCGCTCGCCTTCGCGCTCACGACACAGTTGGGACAGTCGGCAGCTTCCGTCGGCACCAGACCGCCACAGCCGAGACACTGACGCATTCACGCTCCGTTGAACGAGGAACGCGAGAACCTACGAGGTGGCAAGGTCATCCGTCCATTCCGCCGAGCCGGCGCTCGTGAGCACGAGCACGCGCTCGCAGACGTTCACGACTGATGCATCGTCGGCCCATCGTGCGCTCGGCCAGTGAACGTGCCCGCAGACGGTGAGCGTCGTGCCGGTGCTGAGCTCGCTGTTCCCCGGAAAGCCCTCGGGTCCTGCTGGGCCCTCGTGCAGGACGACGAGGTCGGGCTTTTCGGCCAGCACGAGCTCGAGACCCGCTCGCTGTTCCTGTTCGCTGCGCCGGCCCGGCTTGTTCGGGTTGCCAGCGATGAAGCCGACGCCTCCGATTCGAAAGCCATCGCGCTCGACGACGTTCACGTCGAGCACGTCCGCGTTCGGCAGGTTCTTCACGCGCGTGACGTCGTCGTGATTGCCCGCGACGCCAGCGACCCAGCGAAAGCGCGAGGCGAACGCGCTCCAGACGGGCTTCACGTCACCGAAGCCGCCACGCCGATTCGCTTCGGGCACCGAGAAGAGGTCTCCTGCGAGCAACGCACCGCAGGTGTCGAGCGGCGGAACCTCGAGCGCTGAGAGCGCGTCGACGACGGCAACACCGAGCAGCACCGCTTCTCTCGTGAGCGGGTCAGGCACGACGCCCTGCAGATCGGCCGCCAGCACGAGCGCGGCGAGCCCTGAGGGCAACACGTCGACCGTGCCGCGATGAAATGGCAGCAACTGGCTCTCGGTGCCCCCGCCGCGCGCAGCGCTGAGGTACCGGAGCCGAAAGAAGGGTTGTGCATCGATCGAGACGATTCGCATGCGCGGCTGACGAACGAGCGCGTGCTACCCGACGCTGAAGGTCCCGTCGTCGTGGCGCAGCACCAGCCCGCGCTCCACCAGCGCCTGCGCGGCGTCGAGCCCGATGGCCGCTTCCATCGCCTCGAGGCTCATGGGCTGTGACAGCCGCGCAAGCGTCTTCAGCACCGCATCGTCAGCGTCGGTCGCGGGTGCCGTCGGACCAGGAGCGACCCTGGGCGCCACCTTCGACACCCGCTGCTTCACGTTGACCTGCTGGCCGAGCTCGGGGCGAACGTTCAGCGCGCGGTGCTCCAACAGCCAGCGCTCGAGCAACGTCGCCACGTCGGCACATCGCGCGAACCGTCGTGAGGGCTCCTTCTCGAGGATGCGCATCACGATGCTGTCGAACTCGGTACCGGAGGGACGCACCTGGCATTCGACGACCTGATCGATCGTCGCCACGTCGGAGTCGCCGCCGAACAGTCGCCGGCCCGTGAGCAACTCCCAGAACACGACGCCGAGCGAGAACTGATCGGTACACGAATCGGTCACGCCCTCGAGCGCCTGCTCGGGCGCCATGTACTCGTACGTTCCACCGAGCGAGTCCTCGTCGCGGTGCTCCTTCAGCTTCGACAGCCCGAAGTCGATGAGCCGCGTCGAGCCGTCGGCGCCGACGAGGAGGTTACGAGGCGTGACGTCACCATGAACGACCCTGAGCGGCCGGCCCGCACTGTCCGTCGCCGAGTGCGCCGCCTCGAGTGCCGCTGCTGCATCGGCGATGACCCGAACGGCCTGCGCGACCGGAAGGGGACCGAGCGCGTTCAACGAGCGGCCCTCGATGAACTCCATCGTGAAGAAGAACGCGCCTGACGCTTCTCCGAGCTCGAGCACGCGCGCGATGTGCGGGTGAACGAGCCGCGCCATGATGCCGGCCTCACGCAAGAACTGAGGGCCCAGCTCATGGTCGTGCGCGAGGTGCGGCAACAGGCGCTTCAAGACGACGAACGAACTCGCTCCTTCGGCGCGCGCGAGGAAGACCTCACCCATGCCGCCGTGGCCGAGGCGCTCGAGCAGTTCGTATCGCCCGACGCGCGCGTTCACCGCACGTCGTGAACGACGAGGCTGCCGATGAGCGGGGTGATCTCGGCGCTGCCTTCTTCACCCACCTTGAAGTGCGTGGCGTCGGCGACGTCCTGGCCGAAGGTCGGGTCGAGCTGCGTCCACTCTCCGATGAAGGCCTCGACCCACTCGTGCCAGTACAGCGCCGGCACCTGGTCTTCGTTCATCAGGTACACCACACCGTCGACCCGCCGCGCGGGAATGCCAGCGGCGCGGAGCAGCGCCACCGTCAACAGCGAGTGCTCGGTGCAATCGCCCTTCATCGTCTTGAGCACGTCGGTCGCGCGATCGCTCGACGAGCCGTAGTCCTTCACGAGGCGCTCGTTCACCCACTTGCCGATCTTCTTCGCGGCCGTGTACGCGTCCTTCTCGTTGCCGACGATGAGCTTGGCCTGCTTCACGATCTCGGGCGCCGCCGCCTCGACGGCGAGGTCGCTCTCGAGGTTCTTGCCGCCGTTCGGGTCGGCGAGCGGGCGCACCAGCTTCGTCTTCGGCAGCGCGGCCGACAGCTTCACGGCCACGCGCTTGTCGTCGAGCTTCTCGTAGCTCTGCCGGTACGTCTGCGTCTGAAAGCGCTCGGGCAGGCCGCTCATCACCATCGTCATCGAGCCGGGAATCGTGCGCACCTCGGGCGGCGGCGGCTTCGGCAGCTTCACGCGCGTGAGGGCGAACACCTCAACGAGATCGAACCGCTTGGCCTGATCTTCTGCCTCGCGCATCGCCATCATCGTCGGCCCGAAGCGCACCTCGAGCATGCGGCCCTGCTCGTCGACGAAGGCCTCGGTCGGCACCTTCTCTTTCTCGGAGATGGTGATGGCCTTCTTGAGCTTCACCTTCACGCCGCGAATCGTGCGGGTCTCGGGCTCACCCACGGTGGTGCGCACGGGGTACTGCTTCAAGTCGGTGGTGTCGGTGATGATGCCCTCGAACGGCGCGTTGCGCTTGAGCGACACGCGGGCCTGGTCGGCGTCTTCGACGACCTCTTTCGGCATCGGCAGCATCAGCGTCTCGTCTCGCTGGTTGGGCCGTGTGCGAATGATCTTCAGGCCCTCTTTGACGACGAGGCCGTCGAGCGTCTGGTCGCCGCCATCACCCGACTGCTCGAGGCGCAGCGAGAGCAGCTTTCCGCCCGGCTTCGCCTCGAACACCTTCGTCTCGCGCATCACCCGCTCGCTGATGCGGTTGGGGCCCACCTTCGCGCGGAAGTGCAGCTCGTTGAGGCTGATGGCCTGGTCGCCAGCGGCGTTGAGCTTCACCGACACGTACATCCACCCGACCTTCTGGTTCTGCAGGTAGACGCCGAAGTACTCGCCCTCTTTCGGGCGCGAGACGGTGAGCGCGTCAGACAGCGGAGCCGCCTTCTGCGCGAAGGCGAACGTGCTGCAAAGGACGAGGGCGAGCGTGACGATGCGGCGCATGAGTGCGCGCACGCTACCACGGGCATTTGGGCTGGCTGGTTCGACGAGGGCCACGCTGGCCTGACGGTCAGGCGTGGGTCGAATTCACATGCGCTTGGCGAGGATGATCAGGTCTTCGCCCGGC
This sequence comes from Myxococcaceae bacterium, assembly GCA_040275325.1. Classification (GTDB taxonomy): domain Bacteria; phylum Myxococcota; class Myxococcia; order Myxococcales; family Myxococcaceae; genus Xiheimicrobium. The sequence continues at coordinate 23,336 of JBEOKA010000196.1, forward strand.
TTGTAGAAGTCGCGAAAGCGCGACTCTTCTTTGTACTGCATGGCGGCGTAGAAGCCGCGCGTGGGGCCGTACGCTTCGAGCGCGCTCGTCTCGACGCGAATGATGCGGCCCTTGCGGCGGCGAATGTCGCCTTCCATCGCGCTCACCAGCGCCGCGCCCACACCCTGGCCACGCACGTTCGGGTCAGACGCGATCCAGTACAGGTCGAAGGTGCCGTCGGTCATCGGCGTGGGGCCGTAGCAGACGTAGCCGACGATCTTCCCGTCGCGCGCGGCGACGAGCACCTGGTAGTCCTTGTTATTCGGCTGGCTGGCGCCGTCGATCAGCTCGAGCGCGCAGTCCACCTCGTCGGCCGTGAACGTCTCGATGCGGCGCAGCAGCCCTTCGAGCTGCGTCCGGTCCTGCGAGACGACGGGTCGGATGTCCATGGTGGCGTTCCTGAGCGAGCTCGACGAGGTGCAGCGCGAGATCGCCGTATGAGAGACCCGCCGCGAGCGCGGAGCGGGCGAAGCCGGCCTGCGGGTGCAGGTCGCAGTTGGGGTTGATGTCGATGACCCACGGCTCGTTCTTCGAGTCGAGGCGCAGGTCGACGCGGCCGTAGTCACGGCACTCGAGCGCATCGAACGCCGCGAGGGCGACGTCGACGCAACGGGCGCGAAGCTTCTCGGGCAGCTCGACGAGCCGCGAGGGGCTGTCGATGCAGATGGCCGACTCGGTGTTCCACTTCGCCTCGTACGAGACGATGCGCGGCTTGTCGGCGAACGCGGCGCCGAACTGAATCTCGGTGAGCGGCAGCGCGCGGCGGCCTTCGTTGCCCAGGAGCGGCACGTAGATTTCACGGCCGTCGATGTACTGCTCGACGAGCACCGGCTGGCGGAAGGTGCGCAGCACGCGGTTGACGGCTTTGCCCAGGCTCGCGCGATCGTGCACGACCGAGTCGAAGTCGATGCCCACCGAGGCGTCTTCGCGCGACGGTTTCACGATGAGCGGGAAGGCGAGGTCGACGCCGACCAGCTCTTCGATGCGGTTGATGACGACGGCGCCGGGCGTGGGCACGCTGCGCGCGCGCAGAATCTCTTTCGCCTTGTTCTTGTGCAGCGACAGCGCGAGCGAGAGCGAAGAGGAGCCCGTGAAGCACACGCCCGCCAGCTCGAGCATCGCGGGCACCAGTGACTCACCGCGGCTGTCGGCGCCGAGCGACTCGCACAGGTTCAAGACGACGTCGGGCTTCGAGCTGAGCACGTCGGCGAGCGACACCACGTCGTCGACCGGCTTCACCTCGACGCGGCGGCGGTTGCCCGCGAGCGCGTCGGCCATGGCGGCGGCCACGTTCACCACGTCGGCGCGCGCTTCACGACCCGGGTCGTCTTCGAGCAGCGCGTGATCTTGATTGTGGAGAATCGTGACGAACATCGAGTGGGCGGGACCCGTACCACACGCCCTCGACGCGTCGGAAGTGAAACGCAGCACGTCTTTCAGACGACGAGGCACAGCGCCGCGAGTCAGCCGTTCGAGTTCGTCGCGTGCGGGGCGGTGCGCGCGAAGTGACGCGTCAGCTGTGCGAGGGCGCGGCGATGCTGCTATCGCTTCGCCCGTGCGAATTCGCGACCCGATCCACGGCTCCATCACCGTCACCGACGACGAGAAGCCCATCATCGACAGCCGCTTCTTCCAGCGGCTGCGCAGCGTGCGACAGCTCGGCTTCGGTGACCTCGCCTTCCCGGGAGCGACACACACGCGGCACGCCCACTCGCTCGGCGCGATGCACGTCGCGTCACGCCTCTTCGACGCGGTCGCGAGCCGCTCGACGTTGACCGAGATTTCGAAGGAGCGCTTCCGCGCCGCCGTGCGCCTCGCCGTGCTCTGCCACGACCTCGGCCACATGCCGCTGTCACACGCGTCGGAGTCCATCGCGCCGCAGCGCTCGGTGCTGAAGCTGCCCGCGTGGACGGGCGACGACTCTGGCCAGGCCTCGCACGAAGACTTCACCGCCAAGCTGCTGCTCGACAGCTCGCTCACGCCGATTCTTTCGAAGGTCTACGCACGCCACGGCATCACGCCCGAGCTCATCGCCGGGCTCGTCACGGGGCGGCTGCCGGCGGGCGTCGACGGCTTTCGCGACGGCGGCCTCGATTGGATGCCGCTCTTGCGCGCGCTGGTGTCGGGTGAACTCGACGCCGACCGCATGGACTACCTGCAGCGAGACTCGTTCTACACGGGCGTGAACTACGGCCGGTACGACATCGAGTGGATTCTGCAGAACCTGCGGTGCGCCGAGCGTGACGGGCGGGCAGTGCTCGCGCTCTCGAAGGCAGCGGTCTTCGCGTTCGAAGACTTCCTGCTGAGCCGGTACCACATGTTCCTCTCGGTCTATTACCACCACACCTCGGTGAGCTTCGATTGGATGCTCAAGCGCTACTACGAAGAGGCGCCGGGCGAGTTCGAGGTGCCGGCCGACCCTGACGAGTTCCTCTGGTGTGACGACGTCTCGTTGTGGACGACGCTGCGCAAGTCGAAGAACCGCTGGGCCGAGCGCATCGTCTCTCGCAAGGGCTTTCGCCGCGTGGCGCAGTTCACCGAGCGCGACACCGACTACGACATGGGCGAGATCTCGAAGGCACTCGACGCGGCAGGGGTCGAGCACTTCACCCTCGAGTCGCGCGGCGTGCTGTCGCGGTACACCGATGAAGGCGAGACGCCGTCGTTGTTCGTGCACGACTCCGCGAGCGGGCGGCTCACCGAGGTCTCGGCGTACACACCGCTCTACCAACGCTTCGCCGGAGCCGTGTTGCTCTCACGCATCTTCGTGCGGCCCGACCAGGTCGACATCGCGAAGCCGCTGGTGGCGAAGCTGACCGGAGCGCACGCCGATGAGTGAAGCCATCGCGGGCCTGCCTCCCCCGCCGCCGGGAAAACCACCGCGTGATGCGTCGGCCGTCATCGTGTTTCGTCGCAGCAGCACCGGCGTCGAGGTCTTCTGGCTCGAGCGCGAGCAGCGCCTGTCGTTCGCGGGCGGCTTCTACGCGTTCCCCGGCGGCAAGGTCGACGCGGCCGACGCGAAGGTGCCGGTGCAGGGCGCGAGTGGAGACGACGCGAAGCGCATCGTCACTGCGGCGCGGGAACTCTTCGAAGAGACCGGTCTGCTCGTCGCGCGCGGGCCCGAGGTGGCCGAGCCCGACGTGTTTCGCAAGGCGCTGCTCGGTGGCGCTGACTTCGGTGCGAGCCTCGCCGAGCGTGGGCTGCAGCTGTTCGCGAGTGACTTTCGTGCCGCTGGGCGTTGGGTGACGCCGCCGTATCTGCCGGTGCGGTTCGACGCGCGCTTCTTTCTCGTCGAGGCGCCAGAGGGACAAATCGCTTCGGTGTGGCCCGGCGAGCTCGCGAGCGGCGAGTGGATTCGGCCTGCCGAGGCGCTCAAACGCTGGGAGCAGGGCACTGCGCTGTTGCACCCGCCGAACCTGCACGCGCTGCGCGTGATGGCCGGTTTCACGACCTTCGACCACGCAATTGCGCGCCTCACGAACCCGCCGTGGTGTGAGGACCACCTCGCGCGGCACATCGAGTTTCAGCGCGGCGTGCACATCATGCCGCTGCTCACGCCGACGCTGCCGCCCGCGACGCACACGAACGCGTATCTGCTCGGCACGAGGGAGCTGCTCATCGTCGACCCCGGCGCTCCTGACGATGAGGAGTGCCAGAAGCTGGTGACGGTGGTGCGCGAGTTGATGGCCGACGGCTACGAGCCCAAAGCCATCGTGCTCAGCCATCACCACGGCGATCACGTCGGTGGCGTGAAGTTCGTCTCCGAGGCGTTGAAGCTGCCGGTCTGGGCGCACGCGCGCACGGCCGATCGTTCTCCGGTGAAGGTCGAGCGCCTGCTCGCCGATGGAGCGCGGCTCACGCTCGACGGCCCGTTCCCCATGACGTGGAAGGTGCTGCACACGCCCGGGCACGCCGCGGGGCATCTGTGTCTCATCGACGAGCGCTCTCGTGCAGGCATCGTCGGCGACATGGTGTCGACGGTGAGCACCATCGTCATCGACCCGCCCGAGGGCGACATGGCGGTGTACCTGAAGCAGCTCGAGCGCCTGCGGGAGCTGCCACTCGGTGCGCTGTACCCCTCGCATGGGCCTGCCATCGCCGACGGGGTCGCGAAGCTGGGCGAGTACCTGCTGCATCGGGCGTGGCGTGAGACGAAGGTGCTCGAGGCGGTGCGCTCGTTCAGCCTGCCGGTCGGCCTCGAGGACATCGTGCCGCGCGCCTATGACGATGTCGGCGCCTTCATCTGGCCGCTGGCCGAGCGCAACACCGTCGCGATTCTGCAGAAGCTCGTCGCTGAGGCGAGAGTCCTGTTGAGCGATGGCAAGTACCGCGCGGCGTAGTCTCGTGCAGACTCGCCGGCGTCATGCAGGCTCAGGTCGAAGCCCAGCCCCGAAGCGAAGTCGACGCCGACGTCGATGAAGCGCGCGCGCGGGTTCGTTTGCTGGTCGGCCGAATCGAAGAAGCACCGCGCAGCGTCGAACTCGCCACTTCACTCAACCGCGCCATCGCCGTCCTCGCGAAGCGGCCGGGGCCCGAGACGTGCGCGCTGCTGCGGGAACTCTCGGAGCTGCCGGTGTTGCGGCACGCGCGAGATGCGCAGGGACGACCCTGCCGCGCGGCCGTCATCACGGCGTGGCTCGAGCTCGGCTACCCGTGGGCGCTCGAGGTGGCTCCGGAAGACCTCGAGTACGTGCGCAGCAACGCTCCGGGAAATGCGGCGAGCTGGCTCACGCTCACGGTCGTGCTGGCGGTCATTGCGGCCCTGCAGAACTTCGGCGTGGTGGCCCTGGCGCTCAAGGGGGTGTTCACCTGGCAGTTCGTGGCGCTCGTGCTGGCTGTGCCGCCGACGCTCGTGGGACTGCATGCCGTGGCGCTCGTCAGGGCCAGTCGCGCGGGCCTGGTCACGCATCGCCTCCGTCGCCTCACCCGCATCGAGTGGTTGTTTCCGGTCGTGCTGATCGTGCTGGGGAATCGGGACTGGAGCTATCGCCTGGCAATGCTCGCCTGGTTTGCGCCGCACCTGTTGGCCTGGGCCACGGCGCGCCTCGCTGCCCGTTCGGACAAGCCCGCTGACTGACGAGCGCGCGGCAGGGCAGACTCGCCCGCGTGACGGAGCAGCAGTCCCTTCTTCCTGAGCGGCCGGCCGAACCCGACGCGGTCGATCCCGAGCTCTCACGGGTGAAGGCGCTGCTCGACCGGCTCGAGGAGGCTCCGCGCGACGTCGAGCTCGCGACCTCGTTCAACCGCTCCATCACCGGGCTCGCCCGGCGGCGTACGCGCGAGGTGTTCGAGTTTCTGCGCGAGCTGGCTGACCTGCCGGTGTTGGCGCGCGCGAGAGATCAGAACGGCTGGCCCTGTCGCGCCGCCGTGCTCTCGACGTGGCTCGAGCTGGGCTACCCCTATGCGCTCGAGCTGTCTCCGGAAGACCTGCAGTACGTGCGAGAGCACGCGCCTGGTGGTGGGTTTGGTTGGCTCAACATCACGTGGGTGCTCGGAGTGGTCTCGGCGCTCCTCAACGTGCCGGCGACAGTGCTCATCCTGGTCTCGCTCATGTCGCTTCGCCTGGACGACCTCGTCTTCGCGCTGCCGACGGCGCTCATGGCACTGCACGCCATCGCGCTGGTGGGCACGGTGCAGCTCAAGCGCCCAGCCGCGACCAACGTCTCCTGGCTGCGAGGCCTCGGGCTCGTTGGCCTGCTTGGGCCGCTCGCCTCGGCACTGTCGACGCTCTGGCTGGGCGTCGGAGGCGCCTGTCTGCTGATCGGCTGTCTGCCGATGGGGCTCGCGTCGCTCAGCGCGCTCGCCGCCGCGAGCAGGTTGAAGCCGAACGACCCTTGAGTCAGTCCCACCACAGGGCGTGAGAGCGGCCTCGTTTCGTCACTTCGTCGGCGGTCTCGAGCCAGGTTTTGGGAATTGGAGCCGGAGTGGTCACGGCATCGACCCTGACGCCTGCATCACGACGCGGCGGCCAGACGACGTGACCAGCGAAGGTCGTCTGCTTCGCTTTGGAGCGGGTTGCTGCCAGCAACTCCGACGTCGGGGGTGACTGATTCACGCACTGCTCGAGAAACGGCGCTCCGAGCGCGTCTCGAAGCGCCTCGAGGCGTGCGTGTGGCACGTTCGAAAACGACCAGACCTCGCCACTCGACTCGTCGAGATACTCGTTGAGCAGTCGCTTCACGGTGGCCTCGAAGCCGCCTCCTTCTCGGCTCGCCTTGCGGCTGGGTGCTGGAGTTGCGCGCGTGCCATGCGGCGACTTCCACATGGCGATGACTCGGCTGAAGCGCCGCGTGGTCGAAGCCGCGCGAGCGAGCAGCACCCGCGCCGCTGGTGACATCTTCGCGTCGACCCCGGTGACGAAGAACCCGCACGGCCTCGCGGGAGCCATCGCGAGCTCACCATCGAACAGGGGAGGCGCCACCCACTCGTCTGGGAAGGCCTTCAGGAACGGTCGGGCTTTCGGCGCGTGCGACGCCTTCACCAACGCTGAGAGCGTCTTCCAGTCGACGCCGCGAACCGGGAACACGCCTTCACGCGCCGTCTTGCCCGCGAAGAACCGCTCGAGCAGGGGAATGGCCTCGAGCACGAGGTCGCGCTCAGCCGGCTTCTTCGCCTGCTTCAGCAGCGGTGCCATGCGTGGCGCCTTCGAGTCCGTGGCGTCGCTCCATTCGTCGAACGCGCCGGCACGAAGGAAGGCCGCCCGCGCATTGGGCAGCGCCTCGCTCCGGTGGCTTGCGACCCGTACCACCTCGAGCCACGCGCGCCCCGCCCACAGGTGATCACCGCTTTGGTCGCGGAGCTGGGCGATCGCGATGACCAGCGTTCGCCACTGCCAGCTGTCGTGGGGAAGGCGGGCCTCGAGTTCGTCGATCAGCGCCTCGGCCGTCTGGGTCGCCTCCGCGAGCTGCTTTCCCTTCAGCCGCTCGGTCGCGAGCTTCGACAGCTGATGAATGAGGACGTCACGCATCGCAGCGTCGCTGGCCATTCCTTCGTTCTACACCGCTCACGCCGCCTTCTTCTGGAACTGGCCCGACAGCGTCTCGAGCACCCGCTTCGTGTCCTGCACGAACTGCTCGTAGTGCCGCATGGTCAGGTTCAACGCGCTCAGCGCGCGGTCGCGTTCATCGTCGTTGATCGACGTGATGCCCGAGACGAGCGGCATGTCGTCGTCCGAGCGGAACACCGTCGGTGTCACGCCCCAGCTCGCGCCGTAGGCAATGTGCTCGGCGAGAATGTGAATCGCGACGGACGGGTGCGGGTAGCCGCCGATCATCAGGTGATGGTGGTTGCGCACGACGAGCACGAGCGAGGGAGGCAGTTTCCACGACTCCAGCAGCTGCGCGCCGGTCTCTTCGTGCAGGCGCTCGACCGCCAGCCAGTGCTCGGGGCGCAGGCGCTGAGGCTTCTTGTTCGCTTTCAGCCACTCGGCGAGTGCGATGAGCCCGACTGACAAGCCCAGGTCGTGCAGCAGCCCGATGAGAAACGCGTTCTCGGCATCCATCGCGGTGTTGCGGGCGATGAAGCGGCTCAGCCAAGCGACCGCGGTGGAGTGACGTCGCACCGTGTCGAGCGTGTCGTTGAACCCCTCGGCGCGAATCACCGTCATCTGAAACGCGGCCTCCATCACCACGTCGCGCACGAGCGCCAGCCCCATGCGAATGAGCGCCTGCTTCAGCGTCGCGACCTGTGACGTGGCGCCGTACAGCGCCGAGTTCGCCAGCTTCAGCACCTTCGCGGCGAGCAGCGGCTCACGCTCGAGCAGCGAGGCGATGTCTTCGATGCGCGTGTTCGGCTTGCGCGACAGCTCGAGAATCTCGGTCGCCACCGTCGGCAAGCGAGGCAGCTCGACCGTGGGCTTGGCGAGGAAGGTCGCGAGCCACTGTTTGACGTACTCCTCTTCCTGCTCGATGTCGGGGGCATCGTCGGGCCCGATGGTGTGGGTGCCCTTCCCATAGTTGGGGTTCGTGAATCGTTCCGGGAGCATGAGCACCGCAGAGTGCAAATGACATGCAGCCTTGCGCAGGCGCTCCACCCCGTCTTTTCGGGCACACGCGCGTTCAGGTCGTGGGTCGCGTCGACCCCGTGGGTCTGGGGTGGGAGCGTCAGAAGTCAGACGCTCACTCGATGAAGCGCCGCTCCCAGGCGATGAAGCGCCGCTCGAGCGTGAAGCCGCCGCGCTCGACGTTCAGCGCCACGTGCAGCAGCTCGTTTCCATCGGGGCCGCCCCAGACGTGCCCTCGCACCGACGACGCTTTCACGACCACCGGCTCGAACTTCTCGGGCTCGTGGGCCCACCGCGCCGCGCCGCCTGGCTGACCGCCGAACAGGCCCTTCACGGCCTTCGACGGAATGTCGGTGACGGCTCCCAACGCCTTCGGTGGCGCGGTCTTCTCGAGCATCGCCAGCAAGAGTCCGGTGAGCGCGAGCAGCGTCTCTTTCGACGGCTTCTCGCCAACCTTCGCGACGAGCTCGGCACGCCACGAGCGCAGCTGCGCGTCGAACGTGGCGAGCGCCTTCGTGAAGTCGTCTGGCTGTTCGCGCGACTTCATGAAGGTGAGGAACGGCTCGAGGCCCGACAGCGAGAAGTCCCTGACGAGCTGGTGCTCCCCATCGTCAGATTTCGGCTCGGGCACGACCCACACGACCTCGAGCTTGCCGTCGAGCTCGCGCAGCACCAGCCGCTCGAGCCGACGATGCCCGCCGTCGCTCCAGCCGCTGGCGAGCAGCACGCGCCCGGGCACCAGGCTCTGCTTCATCAGCTCGATGGTGAGGTGCTCGGGCTTTCGGTCACGCGCGGCGATGGCCAGGAAGCGGGAGTACGCGTCGAGCAACGGCGCGCAGCCCGGCGCGGGCGATTTCGCGAAGCCCTGCTCGCAGAGCGTCGAGACCTCGAGCATGGGGCTGGCTGCGAGCACGACGGCGAAGAGGGCAGGGAGCACGCGCCCAGCTTACGTCACGGCGTCATCATGAACTGCTCGGTGCCGACGGCGCCCGCCTCGGGCTCGGAGTCTTCCGGCTCGGTGCCGCGCTTGAACCACAGGTCGACGGTGCCTTTGCCCTGAGCGAGCTTGCCCGTTTGCTTGTCGACGCGGCGACGAACGACGTCGAGGCCGCCGGGCTCGAACTCGGGCTGGGCGCGTCCCTGCAGCGCGCGCGTCATGTACGCGAGCCAGATGGGAAGGGCGGCGCGGCCACCGGTCTCGTAGCGGCCCAGCGGGTGCTTGTTCAGGTCGTAGCCAACCCACGCCGTCGTCACGAGGTCGCGCGTGAAGGCGGTGAACCACGCGTCGAAGGAGTCGTTCGTCGTGCCCGTCTTGCCCGCGGCCGGCTTGCCGAGTCGCGACGCGGCGGCGCCCGTGCCTTCGCGCACCACGCCGCGCATGAGGTCGGTCACGAGGAAGGCGGTCTCGGGTGAGAGCACCTGCTCTCCGGGTTCGTTGAGGCGCGCGTAGCCGGCGGCGACGCGGTCTTGCAGCGAGGCCCACGGGTCGTCCCACGCGGTGTGGTCTTCGATGGTGCGGCCGAAGCGGTCTTCGATCTTCCGCACGAAGTACGTCGGCTTCTTCACGCCGAGCCGGTTGATGGTCGAGTACACGTTCACGAGCTCGAGCGGGAACAGGCACGTCGAGCCGAGCGCGGTCGAGTAGTTGTGGTTCACCGGCGAGTCGGGCACGCCGTCGTCGTTGGTGTCGGCGTGGTTCGAGATGCCGAGCGTGCGAATGAAGTCGGCGAAGGCCTCGATGCCGACCCGCTCGTTCTTGGCGCCGAGCTTTCGGGCGATCTCGATGAACGTCTTGATGGCCGGCAGGTTCATCGAGTTCACGAGCGCGGTGCGAACGAGCACCTCGCCCTTGAAGTCTTCGTCGTAGTTCGCCGGCTTCCACCGGTTCTGGTTCTCGGGGTCGTCGTAGACGATGGGGCTGTCGACGAGCACGGTGCCCTGCGTCCACCCCAGCTTCTCGAAGGCGGTCGCGTAGACGATGGGCTTGAACGACGAGCCCGGCTGGCGGCAGGCCTGGAACGCGCGGTTGAACTCGTTCGCGTCGAAGTCGTAGCCGCCCACCATCGCCACCAGGTACTGGCGCTGCGGGTCGATGCTGGCGAGGGCGGACTGCAGCTCGGGCTCCTGCTCGAGGCGCACGAGCGGCAGGTCGCTGGGCAGGTCCTTCGCCATCGCGTCGTTGCGCGTCTCGGAGTCGTCGGTGAGGCCCTTCACGTCGGCCACCGCGCGCACGACGATCAGATCGTTCTCTTTCAGCGCGGCCTTCACCGAGTTGATGAGCGCGCCCGTGTAGTACTGCTCGGCGTTGAGCGCGCGCGCCCAGCGCATGCCGAGCGCTGGCAGCCGCGCCTTCTTCTTGCCGATGAGCACCTCGGCCGACGAGCCGTTGCTCTCGATCTTCGTCACCAGCCCGACGTACGAGCGGCCCGGCGTGAGCTCTTCGTCGCCCATGGCCTTCTCGGCTTTGGCGAGGAAGGTGGTGCGCTCCTTCTCGGTGGCGAGGTTGCCGAGCGCGCCGCGGAAGCCCTGGCGCTTGTCGACCGCGAGCAGACCCCAGAGCACCGAGTCCTGGGCGGCGCGCTGCTTCTCCGAGTCCATCGTGGTGAAGATCTTGAGGCCGTCGTTGAGCAGCGTCGGGTTGCCGTAGCGGTTCACCACGTCACGGCGCACCTCTTCGGTGAAGTACGGCGCGAACTCGTGGAACACGTCTTCCACGTCGAACACGCTCACCTCGGCCTTCGAGGCTTCGTCGAACTCGACCTTGGTGATCATGCCCTTCTGAATCATCTGCCCGAGCACGTACTGGCGGCGCTTGCGGGCCTTCTCGGGCTGCGTGAACGGAGAGAACGCCGACGGCGCCTGCGGCAGACCCGCGAGCAGCGCCATCTCGGCGAGCGACAGGTCCTTCACGTCTTTGCGGAAGTAGTTCTCGGCGGCCGACTGCACGCCGTAGCTGTGGTGCCCGAGGTAGACGTTGTTCAGGTAGAGGTAGAGGATCTGCTCCTTCGTCAGCTCGTTCTCGAGCCGTCGGGCGAGCAGCGCTTCGCGGATCTTTCGTTTGATCGTCTTCTCGGTCGAGACCTTGTAGCCCTCGGTCGAGATGAGCACGGCCTTGGCCGTCTGCTGCGTCAGCGTCGAGCCGCCCTGCACCTTGCCCGAGCCGGTGAGCTTCTTCGTCACCGTCTTGAAGACGGCGCGGCCCGTACCGAACACGTCGATGCCGAAGTGGTCGAAGAAGTCGGCGTCTTCGGCGGCGATGAAGGCCTGCACGAGGCGCTTGGGAATGCGCTCGTACGGCACGACCTTGCGGCGCTCGTTGTAGAACTCACCCGCGAGCACCGCGTCTTGCGTGTAGACCTCGCTGAGAATCGGCGGCCGGTACTCTTCGGGCTTGGGGAACGTCGGCAGCCCGTCCGAGTACTTCCACACCACGAAGCCGTAGCCCATCACCGCGGCCGTCGCGCCCGTGAGCAACGCCCAGCCGAGAAACTTGAACGGCAACTTCCACCACCGCGCCTTCGGAACGTCGACCAGCACCAGCTTTCCTTTCGCGCTCGGCATCGGGGGAGGCGTCTTTCTCGCAGTCTTCGCCATCAGCCCTCCGTCTCGTCCGAGTCGTCGTCGTCGTCTGAATCGTGTTCCGCCTTCACGGGCACACGTGGCGCCTTCGCCGCGTGGCTTTTCGCACTCGCTCCAGCCACCTCGACCGAGGCTGGAGTCACCACACCTGCCCGCTTGAGCACCTCAGCGAGCGCCACTGGGAGCGGCGCTGCAACGAGCGTGCGCTCCTTCGTCTCGGGGTGGGGGAACTCGAGCTTCGTCGAGTGCAGGAACAGCCGGTCGAGGCCCCACCTCGCCTTCGCGTCCCGATTGAACGGGAAGTCGCCATGTTTCGAGTCGCCCACCACGGGGTGCCCGATGGCTGCGAAATGTCGCCGAATCTGGTGGGTGCGGCCAGTTTCAATCGTGCAGCTGACGAAGGCGACCTGGCTCGTCTGGGCGAGCACCTGATAGCGGGTGCGGGCCTCTTGCATGTTCACGCCGCGGCGCGCGCGCGACTCGGCCGTCTGCTGGTGCTCGGCGAGCGGCACGTCGATGAGCCCCGAGGGCTTTGGCAACTTGCCCTTCACCAGCACGAGGTACTGCTTCTTCGCCGTGTGCTTCGTGAAGACGTCGGTGAAGTGCACCATCGACGGGCGGCGCTTGGCGACGATGAGCACGCCCGAGGTCTCGCGGTCGATGCGATGCGCGGGGCTGGCCGTAAAACCGTTTCGCGTGGCCTTCGGGCCCAGGTACGCGCGCACGAGATCGACGACGGTGCCGCCGGTGATGCCGCTGCCCGTGTGCACGGCCATGCCCGAGGGCTTGTCGATGACGATGATCCACTCGTCTTCGAGCAGAATCTTGAGGTCGTTCAGGTCGACCTTGGGAGGCGGCGGCGCGGTGTGTTCACGCTCGACGCGCAGCTGCTGCTCGTCTCCGCGAATCGAGATGACGTCGTCTTTGACGAGGTGCTGCTCGGGCTTGCACCGCTTGCCGTTCACGCGAACCTTCTTCACGCGAATCATCTTGAAGAGGTGCGAGGTCGGCACGTTCGACAGCGTGCGCTTCAAGAACTTGTCGAGGCGCAGGCCGTCGTCGTCCTGGCTGATGCGGAACTCGAGCATGGAGAGGGCGGGGTCTATTGCGCCTGTGGGCGGCTTGTCGACCGATTCGCCCATCAAAAACCATTCGTCGCCTGCGCGAGGCCATGTAGAAGCCCCTCGCTATGGCCAAGCAGCCCACCATCGAAGAGCTCCTCAAGAATGGCAGCAAGCAGTGGAACCAGCTGCGCCGTGACGGCAAGGTCGGCCTCGACCACACCGGCGCGACGTTTCCGCAGCTCTTCTCGGCGAACGCCGATCTCTCCGGCCTGACGCTCATCGGCAGTGAGTGGGAGAAGTGCGACCTCTCGAAGGTCACCTTCAAAGAGGCCGACCTGTCGAACAGCTACTTCCACGGCGGCCGCCTGCAGGACTGCGACTTTCGCGGCGCGAACCTCGAGGGCGCGACGTTCGAGAAGCTGAAGCTGCTGCGCTGCGACTTCACGGGCGCCAAGGGCCTCGAAGAGCTCGAGTTCGACGACTGCGACATGGACCGCGTGGTGGGCCTCGATGGAGAGATGGCGCCGCCGCCGCCTCCGCCGCCCGCCGTGGGCATCACGAGCTTCACGCGTGAGCAGCGCGCCGCCGCGATGGCCGCGCAGCAGCAGCCGTCTGAAGACAGCGAGCTGCCGCCGTTCCGCCCCACCGACCCGCCCGGCACGCTGCTCTTCCGCGGCCTCAAGCACGTCGCCAACCCGCCGCCCTGGGTGCTCGATGTGCCCGGCCTTCGCCCGCCCCTGCCCGTGCGCATGGCGCCCGGCGTCAGCCTCGAGCACCTCTACCGCGAAGGCGTGAAGACGCGCCTCGAAGGCCGCCGCCCGGTGCCCGACATGCAGGCGCTCGAGAAGGCGAAAGAGGTCATCGCCACCGGCGGCGCCGAGACCGCCATCGCCGTGATGTACATGCGCGAAGTCGGCTCCGAGCCCGTACCGTCTGACGCGGCGCTCGCGACGCTGGCGAACGACCTCGCCCGCGCGATGGAGGTCGAAGACACGACCTCTGACGTCGACCCCCGCATCACGGGCGCCATGCTCGAGCTGCGCGCGACGGCCGAGGCCATGGAGCACATCGGCGAGCTGCGCGTTCGCCTCGCCGCCGTTCAGCTCTTCACCTCGCTCATCGAGGCGGGCTTCGCTCCCGACAACAACTGGGAAGAGGCCGTCGACTCGCAAGAGGCCTCGCAGGACCTCGCGCACGTCGCCTCGAACGGAAACCGGGCGTTGCTGAAGGAAGCGTTCGAGTCGTTCGCGAGCCTGCCCGATGAAGTGCGCATGCGCCGCCTCGCGTACCTCGCCGAAGCCACCGCGCACGTCGAGGC
>JBEOKA010000197.1:0-27309 GCA_040275325.1 Myxococcaceae bacterium
TGTTCATCACCGTGCTGGTCATCGCGACGTGCGGGCTCATCTACGAGCTCATCGTCGGCACGCTCGCGAGCTACCTGCTCGGCGACTCCATCACGCAGTTCTCGACCGTCATCGGCGTGTACCTGTTCGCGCTCGGCATCGGCGCGTGGCTGTCGGGCTTCGTCGACAAGGGCCTCGCCACCCGCTTCGTCGAAATCGAGCTGGCCGTCGCGCTCACCGGCGGCATCTCGGCGCCGTTCCTCTTCGCCACCTTCTCGTCTGGAGCCTCTTTTCGCGTCGCGCTCTACGGCATGGTGACGGTCATCGGCACGCTGGTGGGCCTCGAGATTCCGCTGCTGCTGCGCATCATGAAGGACGAGCTGCAGTTCAAGGACCTGGTCTCGCGGGTGCTCACGTTCGACTACCTGGGCGCGCTGTTCGCGTCGCTGCTCTTCCCCATCGTGCTGGTGCCGAAGCTGGGGCTGGTGCGCACGTCGCTCGCGTTCGGGTTGCTCAACGGCCTCGTCGGCTTGTGGAGCACGTGGCTGCTCGAGTCGTCGCTGCCCTCGGTGATGCGGCTGCGCGTGAAGGCGGTGCTCGTGTCGGTGCTGCTGCTCGTCGGCCTCGCGATGGGCGGCCAGATGACCGACCTGCTCGAGGAGCAGCTGTACAACGACGAGGTGGTGCACACGCAGTCGACGCCGTACCAGCGCATCGTCATCACGCGCGGGCATCGCGGGTTCTCGCTCTTCTTGAACGGCAACCTGCAGTTCGCCGCCGTCGACGAGTACCGCTACCACGAGGGCCTGGTGGTGCCGGCGATGCGCGCGGCGAAAGAGGCGAAGCGCGTGTTGATTCTGGGCGGCGGTGACGGGCTGGCCGCGCGCGAGGTGCTGCGCTTCCCCGACGTCGAGTCCGTCACCCTCGTCGACCTCGACCCGGCGATGACGAAGCTGGCGGTGAACTACGGCGAGCTCGCGGCGCTCAACCACCACTCGCTCGAGAACCCGAAAGTGCGCGTCATCAACGACGACGCCCTGCGCTTCCTCGACGAGACGAAGGAGCTCTTCGACGTCGCCATCATCGACTTCCCAGACCCGAACAACTTCTCGCTGGGCAAGCTGTACACGACGAAGTTCTACGGGCTGGTGAAGCGGCACCTGGCCGAGGGCGGCGTGGCGGTGATTCAGTCGACGTCGCCGCTGTTCGCGCGCAAGTCGTTCTGGTGCATCGACGAGACGGTGCGCGCGGCCGGCTTCGAGACGCGGCCGTACCACGTGTGGGTGCCCAGCTTCGGCGAGTGGGGCTACGTGCTGGCGTCGACGTCTTCGATGGAGCCCAAGCGCCCGCTGCCCGAGGGCCTCACCTTCATCTCGGAGACGTCGCTGCCGACGCTGTTCGTCTTCCCCGCCGACATGGACCGCGTGCCGAGCGAGGTGAACAAGCTCAACAACCAGGTGCTGGTGCACACGTACGAAGAAGAGTGGCGCCGCTGGAACTGACGCGGATCAGCCCTCGTGACGTTGAGTTGCTGTGCTGGTGGTCGCCGTTAGCGTTGAGGAACTCGCGCTTCGAGAGGCCTTCATGAAATCGCTCGTCGTTGATGACGACTTCAGCCACCGGCTGCTGCTGCAGCGCTTCCTCGTCGACCTCGGAGAAGTGCACATCGCAGTGAACGGCAGCGAGGCCATCGAGGCCGTGCGCGCGGCGCTCGCCGAGGGGCAGCCGTACGACGTCATCTGCCTCGACATCTTGATGCCTGGCGTCGACGGCCACGAGGCGCTCGCCGAGATTCGGCGGCTCGAGGCAGCGGCCCACGTTGCGCACCCGCGCCCCGCGAAGGTGGCGATGACGTCGGCGCTCGACGGCAAGGAGCACGTGCTGGGCGCGTTTCGCGAGCAGGCCGACGCGTACCTGGTGAAGCCCGTGCGCAAGGAGCGGCTGCTCGAGACGGTGCGCGGCTGGGGGCTGCTCGGGCCGCAGTTGCAGACGGGCACGTGAAAGTCATGATGCCCGCGTGTCGCCGGAACGCCTGACTCGCATCGCCATCGCCGTGCTGACGTTCTGCGCGTTGCTGGTGCTCGCGCCGTCGAAGCTCCTGCCCATCTGGGAGCACGCCCAGCCCATCGTTCGCGGCGTGCTCTTCGTGCCCGTCATCATCCTCGCGCTGCAGGTGCTCGCCTTCGCCACCCACCGGGGTTGGCTGATGGTGGTGGGCGCCGTCGTGGCAGGGCTGGTGGGCCTTGGGTCGCTCGCCATCGGCGCTGTCTCAGTCATCATCGCGGCCTTCACCGGCAACCTCGATGTCATCACCTCGTTCTTCGTCGTCGCTGTGTACGGAATGGTGGTGGCGGGTCACCTCGGGCTGACGTTCTTCCGCCGCCAGGTGGTTGAAGTCATTGAGCCTGTGCCTCCGGGCGGGTGAGGCGCACGCCGATGAAGGGTGGGTGCATCTCCTCGGCGTTCGACTTCCGAGGAGCCGCCCATGTTCGTCGTCAACAACCGCAGCGTCCCTGAGCCGGTTCGCAGCACCGAGGCGTCACCGACCGTCGCTCCCGCGGCGCCGCGAGCCGCAGCCGAGCCGGTGCGAAACCCCTTCGAGACGAGCCGCTTCGAGGGCGTGTCGGGCGTGCGCTCCGGAGCAGCAGACGCACCGTACTTTCCGACGATGGCCGAGCTCTCGCGGCCCACGACGGCGACGGTGCTGAACATCACCAACGGAGACCGTCAGCCGCTCAACCCCATGCAGATGTCGACGGAGCAGGGCGCGGCCTTCATTCAGGGCCGGCTGCAGGCGCTGGGCTATTCGGGCCCGGGCCAGGTGGCGAACACGACCTCGCCGACGAGTGGGCCGTACCGCATCGAGTACGGCACCGACGACCGCCGCCACTGGGACATCGACGGCATGAACGTGGGCCTCGCGCAGCAGTGGTACGCGCAGTTCGGGCCTGAGGTGGCCGACCGCATGCTCGCGGCCGACATGAAGTACGCGCGCAAGCCGTCGTGGGAGAACGACGACGGCCCGTCGGTGCCGCAGAACCTGCTCGCGCCGATGCAGCAGCAACAGCCCGCGCCCGCGCCGATGCGCTTTCTGCCCGGCACCAACATCGCCGCGCAGCTTCAGCAGGTGCAGCCGCGCAGCGCCGCGCCCGCCACGTGGAGCCCGACGCGTGAAGACCTCACCCGCCCGACGACGGCGACGTCGCTCAACATTCTCACCGGGGAGCGCACGCCGCTGAACCCCACGCAGATGTCGAACGAGCAGGGCATCGCCTTCGTGCGAGAGCGGCTCGCGGCGCTGGGCTATTCGGGCGCGGGGAACCTCTCGAATCAGACCGCGCCGACGAGCGGGCCCTTCGGCATCGACTACGGCTCCGACGACCGCCGCCACTGGGACATCGACGGCATGAACGTCGGCCTCACGCTGCAGCTCTACGCGAACAACCCGCGCGAGGTGGCCGACCGCATGCTGGCCGACACGCTCCGCAACCAGATGCCCGCTCGGAACGAGTGATCGCCGTCACGACGCCCGCTCCCATCCGAAGAACGTGAGGTGTGCGGCTGCACCACTCACCACGCTAACTTCCAGCCGGTGAGCGACCTCGACGCCCTCGCGATGCTGCGCGCGCTTCCTGCCGACGAGCAACGCCAACTCCTCGACCAATGGCTCGAACGTTTCGGGCGCGAGCCGCTGGGCGATGACGCGTGGTTCTTCGAGGGGCTCGACCGCGTCAACCGCGGCATGTCGAGCACCGCCGACCTCGAGCGCATGACGAGCACGGTGCTGCAGACGACGCTCGAGCTCTTCCGCTGCGACCGCGCGTGGCTCGCGTTTCCATGCAACCCCGCGGCGCCGTCATGGGGCGTGGTGATGGAGCGCACGAAGCAGGACTTCCCCGGCGCCTTCACCGAGGGCCTGGCGCTGCCCGTCGACCCACAGGCGGCGGCGGTCTTCCGCCGGGCGCTCGCTGCGGGTGGGTCCTTCTCGTTCGGGCCAGGCGAGGACGACCTGGTGCCCGAGCTCTCGGCGCGGTTTCAGATTCGGTCGCAGCTCGTGATGGCGCTGTTCCCCAAAGACTCCGAGCCGTACCTGTTCGGCCTGCACCAGTGCTCCGAGGCCGCGCCCTGGAGCCCCCGTGAGCGCCGACTCTTCGAAGAGATTGGTCATCGCCTCACCGACGCGCTGACGGGCGTGCTGATGCTGCGCAGCCTCAGACAGAGCGAACGTCGGCTCGACGACGCCCAGCGCATCGCCCACATCGGCTACTGGGACCGAGACCTGGTGGCGGGCCGAATCACGCTGTCGGACGAGTCGTGCCGCATCTTCGGCTTCGCGCCCGAGGAGCGCACCGTCGACCTCGGGCGCTGGCATCAACGGTGGCTCTCGCTGGTCGAAGCGACCGACCGCGTGCGAACGGGTGAAGCCGCCGCAGCCGCGCTCGCTGGCGGGCCCACCTACGACGTCGAGTATCGCGTCGTGCACCCCAACGGAGACCAGCGCGTCATTCACAGCCGCGGCGAGGTGGTGTGGGGCGACGACGGCAAACCCACCCGCATGTTCGGCATGATGCAGGACATCACCGAGCGCAAACGGGCCGAGCGCGCGCTCGTCGAGAGCCACGCGCTGCTCAACGCCGTCGTCGAAGGCACCTCTGACCCGGTCTTCGTGAAGGACCTGAGCGGGCGGTACCTGATGATCAACACCGCGGGCGCGAGCTCGCTGGGCCGCACCGCGCCCGAGATGGTGGGCAGACGCGACGATGAGCTGTTCGAGCCGGTGGTCGCTGCGGCGCTGACGAGCCACGACGCCGAGGTGCTGTCCACCCAGCAGCCGCAGACCTTTCAAGAAACCCGAGGTCAGGCCGAGCGAACCCGTCACTTCCTCACGACGAAGGGCGTGTACCGTGACGGCGCGGGGCAGGTCATCGGGTCGTTCGGCATCTCGCGCGACCTGACCGAGGTGACGCGGCTCGAGAACCAGCTGCGCCAGTCGCAGAAGCTCGAGGCCGTCGGTCGGCTGGCTGGCGGCATCGCGCACGACTTCAACAACCTGCTCACCGTCATCAACGTCTGCGCCGAGCTTGCGCTGAGCGAGGCGGCCGGCTCACCGGCGGCAGAGCTCGTCTCAGAGATTCATGGCGCAGGGCAACGGGCGGCGGCGCTGACGCACCAACTGCTCGCGTTCAGCCGCCAACAGGTGCTCGACGCACAGGTGGTCGACCTCAACCAGACCCTCTCGCAGCTCGGGCAGATGCTGGCGCGAGTGCTTGGCGAAGACATCGAGCTGCGCTTCTCGCCCGAGCCAACGCTGGGCCGGGTGAAGGTCGACAAGTCACAGCTCGAGCAGGCGGTCGTCAACCTGGCGGTGAACGCGCGTGATGCGCTGCCCGCCGGTGGGAAGCTCGAGCTCGAGACGCGCGCGGTCACGCTGACCTCCGACCCGGCGCGCGCCGACGTTCGGCCGGGCGAGTATGCCGAGCTCACGGTTCGCGACTCGGGCCACGGCATGGAGCCCGCCACCATCGCCCGCATCTTCGAGCCCTTCTTCACCACGAAGCCGTTGGGCAAAGGCACGGGCCTGGGCCTGGCGATGGTGTACGGCTTCATCAAGGAGTCGGGCGGTCACATCACCGTCGAGAGCGTCGTCGGTGAAGGCACGACGTTCAGGTTGCTGTTGCCGCTGGTCGATGAGGGCTCCACCCAGAAGGCCGCGGCGAACCTTCCCCGCACCGCGGGCGGGGCTGAGCGCCTGCTGCTCGCCGAAGACGAAGACTCGGTTCGCCGGGTCTGTCAGCGCGTGCTGTCGTCGGCCGGCTACCAGGTCGTGGCGGCGCGCAACGGCGAAGAGGCGCTCGAGCTGGCGGCGACCGGCCGATTCGACCTGCTGTTGACCGACCTCGTGATGCCCAGGCTCGGAGGCCAACAGCTGGCCACGAAGCTGCGTGAACGTCTGCCCGGGCTGCGGGTGCTGTTCCTCTCGGGGTACACCGAGGAGGGGCCTGCGACGGACACGCCGGGCGCCGCCTTCTTGCGAAAGCCCTTCACGCCAGCAGCGCTGAGCCTGGCCGTGCGAACGCTGCTCGACGCGAAGTAGCGACGTGTGAACGGCCGGGCACACCTGTGCACACGAGATGGAATTGACGAGAACGCCAGAGCGCGAGAGGAGGCGCGCAAAGGGGCTGTCCTTCGGAAACACAGATGCACGCACACCCCTTCTCTGCTCGAGCCCTTCTTTGGACCTGCCTTGTGGTGACCTCGCTGTGGGTCTGGGCCTGCTCTGGCCTGCCCGCAGAGCCTGACGCCGGAACCGTGATGGGCGGTGGAGCGGCGCCGGCGGGTGGATCCGCAACGGCGGGTGGATCCGCAACGGCGGGTGGATCCGCAACGGCGGGTGGATCCGCAACGGCGGGCGGAGCCGTGACGGCGGGTGGATCCGTGACGGCTGGTGGATCCGTGACGGCTGGTGGATCCGCATCGGCGGGCGGATCCGCATCGGCGGGTGGATCCGCGACGGCTGGTGGATCCGCATCGGCTGGTGGATTCGTGATGGCTGGTGGCTCCGTGACGGCTGGTGGCTCCGCATCGGCCGGTGGCTCCGCCGTGGATGCAGGCGTCTGCAGCCCACCGATGATGAACGCGGGCCAGCGCTGGGTTCGGCAGAACCCGATGTTCATCAGCGGGCTGACGGTGGTGATGGGAGCTCCGCCGGCGAGCGCGGTCACCGAGTACTTCACCGACTTTCACGCGACGGGCGTGCACCTCTGGGAGAGCGGTCTGCCCACCGAGCTCGCTGGCTGGCTCGCCGCGAGACCGGCGCCGTGGGTGTCGTGGGTGAACCTCGACGGCAACAGCACGGCGAATGGCCAGGCGATGGGCGGGCTCACCACGGTGCCCGCGGGGCGCATCGGCTACCAGATTGGAGACGAGCCCCTCGACATGGCCGCGCTGCTGCGCATGCAGGCGGGCGCGCGCATCATTCGCCAGCGCGACGCACAGGGCCTCACGATTCTGAACCTCACGGCGGGCGGCGCGAAGGGCTCGCTGGGCACGCAAGGCGCGGCGATGACCGAGTTCGACGTGCTCAGCGTCGACCACTACACCTACGGGTGGAACGCGTACGAGACGCTGGGCGCGCTGCGCTCCATCGCGCAGACCAACGGCAAGCCCTACTGGCGCTACCTCGACAGCTTCACCTTCGTCGGGCGCACCGACAGCACGACCGAGTCAGACCTGCGTTGGGACGCGCTGGTGGGCATCGCCTACGGCTACACCGGTCACTCCTGGTTCCTGTATCAGATTGAGCCCGGCAACCCCGAGCTCGTGCCCTCGTTGTTCTCGACGAAGGGCGTCTTCGGCTCGGCGCGCGCGCCGGCGTTTCAGTGGGCGGCGAACCTGAACCTGCAGCTCGCATCACTGGGCCGCACGCTGACGCAGCTGCGCAGCACCGACGTGCGGTACGTGGCGTCGGTGCTCCAGCCGCCGGGCACGAGGGCGTTGACGCGCGGCGCTGGCGGCGACCCGTACCTCGTCAGCGCCAGGCCGCCGTCGGGCACGCTGGCCGACGTGCTGCTGGGCTTCTTCGCCGACGACTGCGGCGAGACGTACCTCTTCGTGCAGAGTCAGCGTCACCAGGGCGCCGACTTCCCCAACTCGAGCCAGAGCCCGCTGACCGTCACGCTCACCTTCGACTTCACGCAGGCGACCGACCCGTCACTCGACCGCACTGCCGTGCTGGTGCTCGACCCGCAGACCGACACGCTGGCGCCGCGCTCGCTCTCGGGCAGCACGCTCGACGTCACGCTGCCGGCCGGCGGAGGCCTGCTGCTCAAGTACAAGACAGCGCGACCGTTCGTTCGACGGTGAGGGCGCTGATCAGCGCTACGCTTGGGCATGGCCCAGCGCACGCCCTTCGTGGTGATGGCCGTGTGGCTGGCGCTCTCGATTGGGCTGTCGCTCGCGCACGAGGGCTTCACCGCCAACGCCGTCACGCGGTTCGGCATTCTCGGCACCTTCGCGCTGAGCCTGCTCTGGTACTGGCGGTGGGGCCGCGTGCTCGTGGTTCGTCACCCCAGGCGCACGTTCCTGGTCTTCAGCGTGGTGAACGCTCTCATCGGTGAGAGCTGGTACATGGTGTCGCGCCCGCTCGACGCGTCACTGCTCATCACGCGGCAGACGGCTCCACTCGAAGCGCTGAGGCACTGGGCCGTCGACCTCACCCTCACCGCGCCCGCGTACGTCGGCATCTTCAGCGTCGTGTGGTGGCTGATTCACCGCTACCGCTACTCACCGTTCTCGTACTTCTTCCTCATCGGGCTCGGGCAGGCGCTCGGTGATGGGAACGCCTTCTTCCTCGCGAACCCGGTGATGCTGCTGTTCGTGCCGTACGTGATGCTGAACTACTGGGCGATGAGCTTCGTGCCGTATCTGGTGATTCGCGGCTCCATCGACGAGGCGACGCTGAAGCCGGGCAAGGTCGCGCCCGTCATCGTCACGCTCGGGCTCATGCCGGTGACGTACTTCTGCGCCGGAGCCATCATCATCACGGCCGGTCGGCTGCTGGGCTGGCTTCCGGGGAGTTGATCAGCGCCGCTTCTTCGGTTGCGGCAACGCCTCATCCTTCGGGGCCGTCTCGAGAAACGCCATCACGGCATTGGGCAGCAGTTGATCAGCCACGACAGGGTTCGCGTCGACGGCCTCGAGCCCGATGTGCTCGGTGCGCGGCGCTCCGGGTGGCGACTCGCTTCGATAGAGCGAATCGGTCATCGCCAGCACGTAGCTGCCGTTCGGGTCGACCTTCGCTGGCAGCGAGAGGAAGACGTCAGGGTGTGAGACGAGCTTGGTGAGCACTTCGCCCGGCACGTCGACGAGGAAGACGCGCTCGTACGTGGGCAGCGCGCGCAACACCGAGTCACGCGTCACCGTCGTGGGCAGGCCCTGCGTGAGGCTCCTCCTCGAGAACAGCCCCGCGTCGGCCTTCGTGAGCGTCTTGAGCGCCGTCGCCACCATCAACGTCGTCGCGTCGAGGTCGGCGGGCTCCTTCAACGTCACGAGCGTTCGTGAACGCAGCGTCTCGACTCGGGCCTGCAGGGTAGCGCGCGCCTTCACCATCGAGGGCTCCTCGGCGGCAGCTGCGGGCACGTCGACCACCTGCGCCGACAGAGAACGCACCGCACCGAACTCGACGCGCAGTGACGCGTACTGCTTCGGCGAGGGATGCAGGAGCGTCGCCGTTCCCACGCGGCCATCGGGCGTTCCTTCACACGGCGCCGCGACGACGAGGTCGACCTTCCAGTCCGGGTGCTGCTCGAGCACCTGCCGAACCACCGTCGAGCACCCATTCACCAGCACCACCACCACCTGCGCCTGAGCGCTCGCGGTCGCGATGGTCGTCTTCAGCGCGCCTTCGAGCGGCAGCGCCTCGAACGCGCCGTCGGTCTTCGAGAGCGTCGAGACGCCGATGACGCCGAACCGAACCTGCTCACGCTCGAAGGCGACGAGCGTCGGTGCCATCAGCCCATTCGCGCGCACGTTCGAGAGCAGCAGCGCTGCACCAGAGGCTTCGACCTGCTTCGCGAACGCGGCCGCACCCAGCGCGAGGTCGTTCGGCCCGGCGGTGAAGGCGGCTCCGTCTGCAGCCTTGAAGAGCGACGCGCTCGCCGCGCCTTCGAGCAGCGCGTCATCGGTGTTGGTGATGGACGAGAAGCCCGTCGAGAGCACCAGCGCGCGTTTCGGCCAGCCCTCGTTCGTGCGCCAACGCTCGACGAAGCGCGGCGCCCGCTCGAAGAACGGTCCACCGGTGACGACGACGTGGGCCACCTTCGGAGGCAGCGCTCCAGCATCGAACGGCGCGGGCCCCTGACGCTCACGGCACGAGAACAACAGCAGCAACGGCAACCAGCGCATACGCGCGACGGTAGCGCTTCACGGCACGAGGCTGTCGATGAAGTCGCAGTCGGCGGTGCGCACGCCGGTGAGCGGGGTGATGGAGGTGTTGAGCTCGAGGGCCTCGTCGCCATTCGCGGGGAAACGCGGCCACGTGATGGATCCAGTCGGGGTGCCGGTCGCGGCGAAGCTGGTCCAGAAGCCCTGCATCGCGCTCGAGAGGGCCTGCGCGTTCATGTCGGGCGTGAAGTTCGTCGAGAGGGCGCTGAAGGAGCGGAAGACGAACGGCACGTCGAGCCCGTGCGTGGCGCCGACGAGGTTCCCGAGCGGGCCGGGCGAGCGCCAGGTGAAGAAGTACCGATAGACGGGCGCCTGCTGCGTCGAAGCGAGGGCGCGGGCGAAGCGGCGGCTCGGGCAGGTCCACGTCGCGTCGGTCGTCAGCGCGATGAGCGCCGCGCGCGGAGAGGAGAACCGCGACGAGGGGTACTGGGCAAGCGCGAGGTTGCCACGCATTACGCCGTACTGCGCGCGCACCGCGGCCTGGTACTCGGCGTCGCTCGAGACGTTGGTGACCATGCGTGAGGTCTCGTCGGCGTTGGTTCCCAGCATGACGGGCACGCCGTGCTGTTTGCCCTGCCGCACCAGCGCGAGTGGATCAGCCGGCAGCACGACGCCATCGGTGACGGGCGAGTAGCGAACGCCACGGTCGAGCGGAGAGATGGCTGACGCGATTCCCGCCAGCGTCGCCGCGCTCACCGAGCGAAGGCAGGAGAGCTGATCAGCCGCCGCTCCACAGCCCGCGCTGGTGACGATGCTCTGCAGCCCTGTCTGCGCCTGGGCCAACGTGGTGCCGTACAACCCGCCGCTCTGAGCGATGGCCGCGGTGAAGAGTCCCTTCGAGCCGGGCGCCACGAGGTGCAACATGGTGTTCTGCCCGCCGGCTGATTCACCGAAGAGCAGCACCTTCGACGGGTCTCCACCGAACGCGCGGGCGTTGTCGCGCACCCAACGCAGCGCCGCCTGCTGGTCGAGAATGCCGTAGTTGCCCGAGACGCCAGCGTCGCTCTCGGCGTTGAGGCCTTCGTGCACGAGGAACCCGAGCGCGCCGAGGCGGTAGTTCATCGTCACCACCACCACGCCGTGTCGCGACGCGAGGTCACGGCCGTCGAAGAGCTCGTCGCTGCCCGAGCCGACCGTGTTGCCGCCGCCGTGAATCCACACCATCACCGGAGCGGCCTGCGCACCACGCTTCGCGAAGACGTTCACCGTCAGACAGTCTTCGTCGCCGACGACGCCGCCGTCGGGTCCAGCCTGTGGACACTTCGGACCAGGCGCGATGGCGGGGCGAACTCCCGACCAGCACGTCATCGGCTCTGGAGCACGCCACCGCAGCATGCCCACCGGCGGCTGCGCGAACGGAATTCCCATGAACGCGAACGTGTCGCCCTGGGCGAGGCCTGAGACCGCTCCAGTCGTGGTGAGGACGATGCCGTCGGCTGGCGTGATGCCTTCGCCACAACGAGCAGTTCCGGCATCGACGCCCGCGTCGGGAGTGGGCTCCGGCTCGAGGCCACCGTCACCATCGACGGGAGGCAGGTTGCAGGCGGTCAGCGTGAAGAGGGCGGCGATGAGGGCGCGCATACGGTGTGAACTCACAAGGTGAGTCGAAGTTGCGGTGGAATCACACGGTACGGGTACCCTTTCGGAATGGCACACCAGCAAGACCTTGAGCCGTGCACCTACGGGTTCCCGGGAGCTGGTCAGAACCTCCTCTCGGTGGGTTGGCTCGCCCACGGCCACGCATTCCCCCAGGGCCGATGCGAACCGGCGTTTGTCGCGCGGCTGCGAGAACTGCTGAAAGACGCCTGGGCTCCCGTCGTCTTTTGTGGGCCGCACTTCTGCGAGCTGTGTCCACCATCAAGGATGGCCGGCGGCGTGGCGAACCTCTTCGTCCCATCGGAGAACGCGGTGTTCGTCGCCCCCGAGTTGGTCGTCCACTACATCGAAGAGCACTCCTACTGTCCGCCCGCTGAGTTCGTCGCAGCGGTGATGGCCTGCCCGCCGATGAACTCAGAGGCGTTCCATTCCGCCATCGCGAGGCACTACCGGCCCTTCACGTCGTCTCCCGGGTGACGGTGACGACGAACTTTCCCGTCGAGCGCCGTGACTCGAGCGCGCGGTGGGTGTCGGCGAGCGACTCGAGCGGCACGGTCGTCACGTCGAGCACCAACTGCTTCGAAGCCAGCAGCGAGAGCACCTCGTCGACGCCGCGCTTCCACGCGTGCACGGGGTGGGGCGTGCGCAGCCAGTAGCCACAGACCTGCAGTGAGCGCTCGAGCAGCTTCGCGGGGTCGATGGGCGCAGCGGCTCCGCTCGAGTCACCGAAACAGACCCACCGCCCGAACGGCCGCAGCGCGCGCAGCCCGAGCGCCGAGACATCGCGTCCGACGGAGTCGAGCAGCACGTCGATGCCGTCACGCAGCTGATCAGCCTCGGCTCCGACGACGACTTCATGCGCGCCACGACGCAGCACCACGTCGGCCTTCGCCTGCGACGAGACGAGCCCGATGACGTGACACTCGGCAATCGCGGCGAGCTGCACCGCGAGCAGTCCAACGCCTCCGGCCGCGGCGGTGATGGCGACGGTGTCTCCCGGCTCGACGCGCGCGACGGTGTGCAGCACGTGCCACGCGGTGAGGCCCTGCAGTGGAAACGCCGCGCATTCGACGAACGAGAGCGCTGGCGGCAGGGGAATCAGCCGCTCCACCTCGACCCGGCACACGTCGGCAGCGGCGTCTGAGGCCAGGAACGCCACCCGCTGACCGAGCCACGACGCGTCGACGCCCTCACCGACTTCGCGCACCACGCCCGCGCCCTCGAGGCCCGTCGTCACCGGCAGCGGCTCGTCTCGCCGGTACAGCCCGCGCCGGCGCTCGGTGTCGGCGAAGTTGATGCCCACCGCGTGAACGTCGACCAGCACGTGGCCAGCGGTGCACGTCGGCAGCGGAACTTCCTCGAGCCGCAGCACCTCGGGGCCGCCGAACGCGTGGAATCGAACGGCGCGCATCAGGCGCACACCGAAGAGAGAGAGAGCTCGTGTGGCAACACGCTCGCATCGTGGCCGACGAGGTTCGGGGGCGACAGCGGGGACCTGGGTACGTCGTCGCGTGGATGCGGATGGACCGCTCGATGAGGCTCCAGCGCGTGAGCTCCGAGGCCGCTCGATGATCCACCCCGACCTCGCGCAGAAGTCCCATCGCGCGAACTTGCGGCAGGCGACACACCCTCGAGCATGCACGCCCGCCCGAGCGCGTGAACCTCGGGCATCACGCCCACAGCCCGCGCTCGATGAAGCTCCACTGTGACGGTCCGCCATCGAGCGCGCGAAGCATCGGCAGCTCATCGGTTCGCCGCACGCGCACGGCACCGGTCGGCAACGGAATCGGCGTCGTCTCCCACAGCCGCAGCGTCTTCAGCCCGCTCGCCCGTCCATGCGCAGCAGCAGCAGCGAGCAACGGACCGACATCGCCTGGCTTCGCAAAGCGGTACCACAGGCCGTGCAGCTCGTTCGTCTGGAACGAGGCCGCCACCGCGAGCGCCGAGCCCTCGTGCCGCAGCAGGTGGGTCTTCACCTCGGGCCGGCTCAATGCGCTCGAGTACAGGCGCTCGCGCTCGACCTGCCAGTCACACTGCTCGACCGTGAGCACCAGCTGCACCGCGTCGTCGGCCAACGGCAAGGGCGGCGCAACGACATCCACCACCTCCGCCACGCCCACCGCCCCCACCGGCAACACCGACGTCTCGAGCGGCAACACCACGTCCCACGAGGGCTGCGCCACGAAGCCCGCCCGCTCGTAGAGGGCCGCGCCGACCTCCGAGAAGAGCGCGATGGCCATCGCCTCGCCGAGCCGCCCACACACCGCGTTCATCAACGCCACCGCGTGCCCTCTGCCGCGCAGCGCCGGCTCGGTGAACACCGACGCGATGACATAGGCGCGCCCTTGCCGGGCTCCACGCCGCGCCGGCACCTCGAAGGTCTCGCACGACGTCAGCACCGCGCCCGCCGCGTCGACCCACAGCCACGTGCGCATGTGCTGCTTCGCGAACGGGTGCGCGCGCAGGCCGGCCTCGCGCGAAAGGAACTGCGCAGTGGTGAGCTGCTGGCCCCAGGCCGAGGCCGTCAGCAGGTCACGCGCGCGTTTGTCGGCCTCGGTCGCCTCGACGAGCCGCACGACGACTCACTTCACCTGCAGCGTCGTCACGCCGTCTTCGTCAGCCGTCAGCAGCCACGTCTTCTCGCCCTGCCACGCGAGGCCTTTGACGACGCCCTTGAGCGCCGCGAGCTCGGTCTGCGCATCTTCGCCGGCCTTCGCCTCGTACAGCCGCGGGGCGATGCCAGTGGTGGTGTAGCGGGCGACGCCGTTCTGCACCGCGAGCCACTCCACGTCGACACGCGCCACCGTCTTCACCGCGCCGCCGCTCCGCGAGCCACGTTTGAGCTCGGGGCTGCTGGCCTGCGGGAACCGGTAGGTGATGCCGTCGCTCTCGAGCGCGATGGGGCCATCAGCCCGCTCGGCGATGCGCGCGGTGAACGAGCCGTCGAGGGCCGCACGCGTGAGGCCAGACGGGTAGCCAGCCACGAAGAAGGCCTCGTCCTTGCCGTCGAAGACGACCTCGCGCGGGCGAATCTGCTCCACCGCGATGAGCTTCACGTCTCCATCGTCGATGACCGCAACGGCGCCGTTCGGGTCCGAGGCGAACGGGTCGCCCTCTTTCGGCACCAGCGACGCCACCACCTTCGACTTGAACGAGGCCACCGACGTCACCAGCGCGCGGGTGAACGAGACGTGCGTCTTCACCTCGCCTCCGCCCAGCGGCATCGACTTCACCATGCCGCCTTCGCCCCAGACGACCCGCTGCGCCTCGGCGTCGAACCACACCGTCGACACCTGGCCCGAGCGCACCGTCAGCACCGTCGGAGCGCCCGACACCGGCAGACTCACCAGCGCCGTCACGCCGCCCTTCTCGAGCACCACGACGGCGCCAGTCCCTGCGCCACGCAGCTCACGCGCCTTCACCGCGCCACGCAGAATGGGCGTGAAGCCCTGCGCCGCGTCTCCCGTCGAGGTGAGCAACGACGCCAGGTCGAACGCGTCGGTCGGCGCGGGTGCGTCGGGAGCGACGGCCGCCGTTTCGACCAGCGCCTGCATCGTCGGCGGCGTCGTCGACGCGTTCTTCACCTTCTTCGCCGCCTTGCTGCCCTCCTTCTTCTCTTCGGAGGGGTTGCGGCGCTGGTACTCGGTCACGCCAATGCCGAGGACGATGAGCACGACGCCAGCGACGAGGAAGCGCATGGGCGCGCTCTATACCCTGCGCCGAGTTCGTGGGCCTCAGTTCGTCGCGAGGTCGGTCGAGGCCACGGGGCGGGCGAGCTGCGGCGGCAGCACGATGCGCGGCGCGGGCCACGTCTGCCACTCACCGATGCGCGGCCGGTTGGAGGCCAGCACCTGCGCGCGCACCTGCTCCAGCGGCAATTCGAGCATCGACTCCCAGCGCACGAAGCAGAGGTTCGAGCAGGCGCGGCTCCAGCGGTAGAAGTGCCACACCTCGGCCGGCATCGCGAAGAAGGCGCGCCAGCCGTACTGCGCCGGCACCTTGAACCAGCCGAACACCAGCGCCATCACCGCCGAGCCCGAGCTGTACTGCGCCACCGTGACGCCGAGGAAGCGCAGCTCGTTTCGCAGGTCGGTGCCCAGCCCCACCACCGCGTGCCAGAGGTCGTGCGCGAAGAAGAGGCGGTCGACGAAGTACTCCACGTCGTCGGTGGGCGTGCGCCGCGCCGCGAACGGAGCGATGCCCCACGCCGAGAACCAGTCAGCCACGAAGCGCCCGAAGGTGCCCTCGGGCAGTTGGCTCAGCGCGCGAAGGTCGAGGCGAATCTCGGGGCGCTCGCGCAGCAGCTGCTGCCCCTGCGGGTCCTTCGCGGCGCGCGCGGCGACCCGTCCGATGCTGCCGCTGTCGAGCGCCCACTGAAACGCCAGCTGTCCCCACGGGTCGACGATGCTCTTCGACAGCGCCACCATCGCGGTCAACGCGAGGCGGAGTCTCGAGAAGACACCCAGCTGCTTCATCTCATCGACGGAGGGTCGGAAGGTGCTCATGGGGTGGGTCGGAACTGCAACCCGCGAACCGCCCCACCACCACCCTGATGCCGAAGACTTGCAGCGTCACGCGCCCGACGCGTCAACGACGTGACACGGCGAGCTGCCTCACTTCGCGACGGTGACGTTGTCGAGGGCGACGGGCCACTTCGCGCCGATGCCGACGTCCTTCTCGAGCACCACCACGCCCTGCACCGAGACCTGCTGGTCGTTCGGCAGCGCCTCTTTGCTGATGATGACGAGGTCGTCTTTGCCGCTGGCGTCGCTCAAGTGGCCGTAGTGCACGCCGGCGACGTCAGTCACCTTGCTCAGCTTGCCCGAGACCTTCACGAGGCGGCCCGCCAGCATCTGCTTCTCGGAGAACACGTCGGCGACGCGCATCGAGAGCGCGGGCTCGGCGAGGCGGGTGGCGTCGATGGCCTTGGCCACGGTGTCGGCGGGGTTCGCGGGCGGCGCGCCCATGGGCGGGTGGTTCGGCGGCAGCTGCGCGCCTTCGGCGAGCGGGCCGGGCGCGGCGCTGCCACCGGAGCCGAGCTCTCCGAAGATGATGCTGTCGAAGGTGCGGTTGAGGGACTTGCTGACGAAGCCCTGCATGCGCGTCGAGACGCGAACGGTGAGCTTCTGGCCGGCGGTGATGCCGGTGTTGGTGGCGACGGCGGCCCACTCGTCTCCGCCGCCCGTCGAGAGCCGCACGTAGGTGTAGTTCGGCACCTGCATCACCTCGGCGACGACGCCGGTGACGGCCTCGGCGGCTGACGGCTCCGAGGGCGGCATCATGTTGGGCGGCGGCATCATCGGCGGCGGCTGGCCCATGGGCGCCGCGGCGACGGGAGCGGAGGGCGTGCTCGACGTTGGCGCAGACATGCGGCCGGTGAAGAACCCGAGGACGAAGACGGCGACGACGATGGCGGGAATGATGGGGAACTTCATGGCGGGGTCGATACCACAACCCGCCGACGCGCGAGGAACGTGCAGCACGAGCCATGACCCGCGTTCCGTCGCTCGATGAGCCGGACGAATGAGGCTCGCAGGCCCTCGGCTTGCGGTCCGACGGGGTTCGGCTCGTGTCGGTGCGACGTGCTGGTGCGCCACGCGGGACCATCACGTGACGCGCGCCGACGTCTGAAGCTCGCCGCACTGCCCTCGGTCGTCGTTTCAAGATGACGGGCGCGAGGAGCCCTGCTTCTCGACGCGGCTGATCAGCTCGCTCGTGAAGTCGATGAAGGGCGCCGACGCGAGCACGGCGACGAGGCCATGCTCGGCGCCCAGACGGCTACAGCGTCGTTCGAACGCGAACGAAACACTGCAGCACGCTTCGCGGCGGCACGCTGACGTCGATGCGGCGCACCAGTTGAACGTTGCGCTGGCCGGGCCGGGTCGACTGCGTCCACTCGTAGGTGCCCGTGTCTGACTTGTTGAGCTGCATCTCGATGTCGCCAAAGAAGCTGACGATGACGCCGGGCTCGTTCGCAGGAGTCCAGGTCACGACATGACGCTCCTGACCATTGGGCAGGTCGGTGCGCGTCCACGTGTACGAGTGAATGCTCGGGCAGGTGACGCGCGCGCCGCGCATCCACGCCTGGCCGTACTCGATGTTGGCGACGAAGGCCGTCTGCGGGCCCTGGAAGGCGTTGATGGCGCGATACGAGGTGCCGCCTTGAACGACTGGCAGCACGGGAACGAGCTGCCCGGGAGGCCCTGCCGTCATGCCGGCGTCGGGGAGCAGGGCCGTCGTCGCGCGGTCGTAGACGTTCGCGATGACGCTCCACTCGGTCGCCGAGGTCGGCTGGCCCAGCTGGAGCGTTCCTTCGAACAGCACGGAGGTGTACAGCGTTTGGTCGAAGAGCTGATTGGTCACGCCGCCGTCGATGACAGCGGTTCCACCGGCAGTGGCGCTTCCACCAGCAGTGGCGCTTCCACCGGCAGTGGCGCTTCCACCGGCAGCAGCGCTTCCACCGGCAGTGGCGCTTCCACCAGCAGTGGCGCTTCCTCCGGCAACAGCCGCGCTTCCGCCTCCCGAGGTCCCGCCACCCGTGAGCATGCCAGCGTCTTCACCACCAACTGGAGCGCTACAGCCGATCATCACCACCACCAGCGCACACCATTTCCACTTCATTCGAGACACCTCTGGACCTGGACGAAAGACCGCGGCTTCTTCTTGCGCGAACTCACTGCCCCAGCGGCAACGTGAGAATCGGAGCGTTCTGCCGGTTCGACGGCACCTCGAGGCGCGCGAGCTCGATGAGCAGCGCAAACGTCGCGCGACTGTCGTGGTCGTTTCGCTCGATGAAGAAGCAGGCGCCGCGGTACTCGACGGCGACGGCAGCGGCGTCTCCCGAGCACCCGCCGCGCTCGGAGCGAACGTGAAACAAGCCCGCCAGCTGCGGCGCCCAGTCGAACGGCTTTCCGTCAGCGGTCTTCGTCTGGCGCGCCTGCCCGCTCTCGAGGTGCTCGGGGGGAACGTCGACGCCATGCGAGACGAAGTACAGCGCCTGCAGCAGCGAGCGGGTCTCGAGGTCGAGCGAGCGGAACCCACCGGGACTGGAGTCGAAGGGCTTGAGCCCTTCAACGGTCACGTCGAACGAGCTGCCCGGCGCGAGCGAGAAGGCGCGGAAGAACGTCTTCGCGTCGGCCGAGTCGAGCGCGCGGGGAGACACGTACAGCACCGGCACGCGCTGCTTTCGCTGCAGGTGCCAGACACCTTCCGCTGACGACGCGAGCTCGAGGCCCTGCTCCACCGCGGCGACCGAAGCCTGCGCGCTCACGCTCGACTGGGGAATGGGGCCGCCGACGAACTCCGCGCGCTCCTCGTGGCCGAAGACAATCTCGCCCCGGAGCTGCAGCGCCTGCAGCGCACGAATGCCTTCGAGGAACTGTGACGGCTCGGGCGCGAGAGCGGGCGTGGGGCCGCTGGCGGTCTGCGCGTTCGACACCCAGTTCAGGTTCTCGAGGTACAGCCGGAACACGGTCGAGATGGGCCACGTCGTGCGCGCGAGGTAGATGGCGCCTTCGAGCGAGAGCGGCGTGAAGAGCCGGCGCGCAAAGTCGGAGTCATCGAGCGGCGTGAGGCTGAACGTCGGGCGGTCGGCACCTGCGATGCCTGCCTGTGGGAGCACGAGAGGAAACGGCGCGCGGCCCGAGGGGTCGGCGTTGGCCGTGTAGAACGGCGTGCCTCCGGCGTTGGCGGCGAGCTCGAACTGCGCGGCGATGCTCGAGACCGCGAGCGAGCTGGGCGTGTCGCCGTAGCGAAGGCGAACGACGTTCAGCAGCATCTCTTCTTCGGCCGTCGTCTTGACCGTCTCGTTGTAGCGAAGCCGTGAGGCCTTCAGCGCCGACGGGCCGATGAGCGTGCACGACGAGGTGGCCAGCAGGGCGAGCAGAACGCCGACTTTCGACATGGCGCCCAGCTTCGGGGGGCCGTGAGACGAGTCAACTTCCCTCGCGAAGTGCGTCAGCGCGGCTTCACCTTGCGCGAGCCATCGGCCTCGTAGGCTTCATCGGCTTCGACGCCGCCATCGGCGAAATAGCTCGTGCGCGCGGTCAACCGGCGGTCGACGTAGGTCTCGGTCTCGGCGAGCACTCCGCTCTCGTACCAACGCTTGCTCGTCAGCCGCTGGCCCAGCTTGAACGTCTCTTCCCCGGCCTTCTTGCCGCTCTCGAAGAACGAGGTGTGCACGCCGTCTTCGCACCAGCCGTCGTTGCCGTACCGCCGCTCACATGGAGCAAAGCCGCCCTCGCTGCGAACGCCGCCGAGGTCGAAGTACCCGGTCACCTTGCGCACCTTCGGCCCGTCGCGAACGTCTTCGGATTTCTTGTTGCCGTTGAGGAAGTACTCCACGCGGCGCTCGAGCTCACCGTCACGCCAGGTCGATTCGACGACGACCTTCTTGCCGTCATCGGAGTACTTCTTCTCGCGCCCCGACTTCACGCCGCGCTTCCACGTGATGACGGCCTCGAGCGTACCGTCGCGCCGGTTGACGCGCTCTTCTCCATCGGGCTTTCCCTCGACGTAGTTCACCGTGCTGCCCGACGCGTATGCGCTGTTGCCCGCGACCTGCTTCGTCTTGAGCCCGTTCAGGTACGTCACCGTCGCGTTGATCTTCTTCGTGCCATCGTAGACGTCGGTCGTCTTCGCGCCCTCGAAGCCGCACCAGCTTCGAAGCACCTCGTCGTCTTTGGCTTCGACGCCGCAGCTGAGTCCGTACACCTTGCCGTCCTCACCCAGCGAGACCGACAGCTGCACCGGTGTCGGGTACTGCCGCCAGTAGCGCTTGAGCGAGCCCGAGGGGTGAAACTCCTTCTCCCAGACGCGGTCGCCAGCCTTGTACATCGCCTGTGAGAGCAGCTTGCCGCCGTCGGTCGTCTCTTCGAGCCCCTCGCGCTTGTCAGCCACCACGCGCTCGGTGCGGCGCCACGCATCACGCGTCTGGGTGAGCAGCCCCGTCTTCTTCCGGTCCTTCACGGTCACGTCGATGACGACCTTGCCGGCCTCGAAGCACTTCACCGGCAGGCCCTGGTTGAGCACGTCGTTCTGATTGGCCGCCGACCAGTCGAACTCGGCCTTCTTCCCGCCGATGAGGCAGTAGTCCGTCGTGCTCAACACCGGGTTCTTCTCGCGGCGAAACGCGTCCCACGCCTCGTCGTAGTAGGGGTCTTCGTCGACCGTCACCTTCGTCTTGAACGCGGCCTCGAACTGTTTGTGCGCGCGCAGGTAGTGCTTCGGCTCCTCGAAGGCGCGCTCGAGGGTGATGACGCCGGCCTTGAACGAGAGGCTGCCGATGGGGTTCGGCGTGCCTTTGCAGACGAGCTCGCGCACCTCGGAGCGGCGCACCACGGCCTTGCCCTCCTCGGTCGCGCAGAGTGCCCACAGGTAGCGGAGCGGCTCGTTGCACTCGCGGTCGCCACCGGTCTGGTCGTAGCGAATGTCCTGGTTGTGCTGGCGCAGCGAGTCGCCGTCGTACTTCACCGTCAGCGTCGCGCCGCAGCGCAGGTTCAGCTTGAGCAGCACCTCATCTTTCGTGCGCGCGAGCGCGTTCTCGGGCGAGTTCGAGCCGGCGAGGAGCACGGCGACGACGAGTTGCGTGACCATGCCCGCGTGATGCCACGACTCGTCAGGACGTGCGCGGTTCCTTCGATTCGGCGCGCTCCCTGCTCGCGAAGTAGAGGAAACCCGTCGCGAGCAGCACGTGCAGCACGGTGTTCGGCACGATGCCCGAGAGCTTCGTGATGGTGCCCTCGTGAAAGGCGACGACCTCGATGGGCGCGAGCATGAGCTGGTGCGCAGCGTTGCCGAGAAGGAACGCACGAACCGTCGCCGACGGCGCGTGGCCACGAATGAGGAATGACGTGAGGCCGACGCCCACGATCGCCACGCCGACCTGCCGAATCCACACGATGACGGGAGCTCCGGGTGTCACGCCTTTGCTCTCGAGAATGGCCATGGGGAACAGGGCCGCGATGGTGCCGACGGCGAGGGCGATGACTGAAGCAATGGTGAGAAAGGTCTTTCGGGTCATGCGCGACAGGGTGCGGGTGACGCGGCGCTCTCTCAATTCCCTGGGGAGGGAAGTGCGCGCGGTCAGAACTCGTGAGACGACGGCGCCGTGAACCGCCTCTTTCCGGCGTTGCTCAAGTACTGGCGCGAACGGCGCGGGCTCTCGCAGCTCGACCTCTCGGTGGAGTCGGGCGTCACGGCGCGGCACCTGAGCTTCCTCGAGTCGGGGCGCTCGAAGCCGAGTGAAGAGATGGTGCTGCGGCTGTTGTCGTTGCTCCGCGTTCCGCTCAGAGATCAGAACCAGGCCCTGCGCGCCGCCGGCTTCGAGCCCCGCTTCGAGGAGCCACCGCTCGACGCGCTCTCGGCCGAGGTGAACGCCGCACTCGACCAGATGTTGAAGCAGCACGAGCCCTGGCCGATGACGGTCGTCGCGATGGATGGCGCCATCGTGCGCATGAACGCGGCCGCGCCGAAGGTGTTCGGAGCGTTCTTCGTCGACCCGAGCGCGCTGCCCGACCCGCCCGACATGATCTCGATGGTGTTCGACCCGCGGTTGATGCGGCCCTTCGTGGTCGATTGGCCGACGCAAGCCCGGGCGATGGTGTCGCGGCTGCATCGTGAGCGGCTCGAGCGCAGTGGTGACGAACGCATCGAGTGGGCGCTGGAGCGCGCGCTCTCGTTCCCCGACGTTCCGCGTGAGTGGCGTACGCCCGACTTCAGTCGCGAGGTGACTCCGTCGATGACGGTGCGGTTGCAGCGCGGCGACCTGCGCGTGGGGTTTCTGGTGACGGTGACGACGTTCTCGGCGCCACAGCAGGTGACGCTCGAGGAGCTGCGCATCGAGGCCGCCTTCCCCATCGACGATGAGACCCGCGCCGCCTGCGTCCGCCTGACTTCGTGAGGGCTATTCTGTCGGCGTGATGGAGACCATCGTGCGGGTGCAGGTCGAGCTGCCGGCGGACATCGAGCTGCTGGCAGAGGCGGCTGACGCAGAAGGCGTGCCGAACATGCGCAAGCTCATCTCGGCGTGGCGAAGCGGTGAGCAGCGCTTCGACCGCAACGGGGCGGCACTGTTCGCTGCATACGCGGGGCGCGGGCTCGCAGGCGTCGGTGGTGTGAAGCCCGAGCTGAACCTGGTCGAGCCAGCGATGCGAATGCACCGCTTCTTCGTTCACCCCTCGTGCCGGCGCCTCGGTATCGGAAGGCGCCTCGCCCAGGCCGTGATGACCCACGCGCTGTCTCGGGTCGAGGTCCTCACCTGTCATGCACGCGCCAGCTCGGCCGCCGCGCCCTTCTGGGAGTCACTCGGCTTCCTGGCCGTGAACCACCCGCACTTCACACATCTCTTCCGCCCGCGGGCCCGCCCAGCTACAGGCGCCGCCGTCTCACGATGATCAAGACCGCCCAGGACCAGCTCGCCTTCGGAGTCGTGCCGGCCTACCGCCGCTACGAGCTGTACCAGGCGCGCTACCACGAGCTCGTTCCCGTCGTGGCCGAGGCGATGAAGCGCTCCACCGCGCCGCTTCGGATTCTCGACCTCGGCCCCGGCAACGGTGACGCCAAGAAGTTCGTCGACGCGCTCGCAGGCCAGGCCGACTGGTCCGCCGTCGAGGTGGTGCCCCGCTACATCGAGGCGTGCAAGAAGGTCGGCTACTCCACCATCATCGAAGGCGTCGACCTCGAGCGGCAGCCGCTCCCGATGGCCGACGGCACCTACGACGTCGTCATCGCCAACCACGTGCTCGAGCACCTCGAGAACGCCCATGACGCGTGGCGTGATTGGTTGCGTGTCGTCAAGCCAGGCGGGCACCTGCTCATCGGCGTGCCCATGCACTTCGGGTGGCTCGCCGCGCTGGCGCGCCTCAAGTACCGCCTCTTCGGCCGCAAGCCGCGCGCGCACTGCCTCTTCTTCTCGATGCGCTCGCTCCGCGCGTTCTTCCGTGACGCGCCGATGACACGAGTGTGGGGTTTTCGGGTCTTCTCCGCGCGGCAGTGGGTGCCGCTGGAAGACTGGCAGTGGTTCTGGAAGTTCTCGCGGTGGCTCGGGCAGAAGGCACCGTTTCTGACCGGAGAAGTCATCGTGCATCTGGAGAAGCCATCGTGAACGTGTCGCCTGAAGGAATCGCCACCGACGTCGGAAGCGCCGCAGTACCGTCGAAGGGCATGTCTGTCTTCCGTTACGCCGCCGACCGCCCGCGCGTCGCCGCCTTCGTCACGCACTTCGCCATCGACCTCTGTGCGTACCTCTTCATCGACAACCCGCTCGTGCTGCTCGTGTACGCGACGGTCGGCATCTTCCTCAAAGCGCCGGCCTGCGCCTTCAACCACCACCACCAGCACGTGCCGACGTTCCACTCCGACCTGCTCAACCGCCTGCTCGAGCTCGTCTACGGCCTGCAGACGGGCGCGTTCAGCCACGCGTGGGTGCTGCACCACTCGGTCGGCCACCACCTGCACTACCTCGACCAGAAGCTCGACGAGTCGCGGTGGCAGCGTGACGACGGCACGAAGATGGGCGAGTTCGAGTACTCGGTGAACGTGACGCTGACGGCCTACCCCCGCGCGTGGCAGGTGGGCGCGAAGTACCCCAAGCTGCGCTTCACCCTGCTGTGGATGAGCCTGCTGACGCTCTCCATCATGGCCGCGCTCGTCGCCTACCGCCCGATTCCCGGCCTGTTCCTCTTCGTGCTCACGCCCTTCTTCACCCTCTTCGGCACCGCCTGGGCCACGTACGCGCACCACGCAGGCCGCAGCACGGCCTCGCACTCGGTGGCGTCCAACAACATCCTCCAGCCATTCTACAACTGGTGGACGGGCAACCTCGGGCTCCACACGGCGCACCACACCCGCCCGGGCGTGCACTGGAGCGAGCTGCCGAAGCTGCACGATGAGCTCAAGGTGAACATTCCCGCTGACGCGTACAACGCGCCCGGCGCGCCGTGGAAGTGGTTCGGCAAGTCGCCGACGGCGTGATGCTCTACCGCTTCGAGGTCTTCCTCCGCCACCTCGTGGGCTGGCTGCTCGCCCTGCTCTGGTGGCGGCCCGGCAGGCGGTCGCGCAAGGCCCTGCTCTCGACTTCGAAGCGCGTCGTCATCGTTCGCATCGACAACCGCGTCGGCGAGGCGCTGCTGACGACACCCCTCGTGCAGGCGCTCTCGAAGACGCACGAGGTGCACCTCGTCGTTCACCCGAAGTGCGCGCGCGTGCTCGACGGCCTGCCGGGCCTCACGGGCCTGCACGTGTTCGACCGCGCGTGGCTGTGGCGTGGCTCGACCGAACTGTCGGCGCTTCAGGCGCTGGCTCGTGACGCGGTGGTGGTGAACGCGGCCAGTTGGATCGAGTACTCGGGAACTCCGGCGCTCGTGGCACGGCGCATCGGCGTCGATGGGTGCGTCGTCGGGCCGGCCCAGGGCCCATCGACGCTGTTGATGGACGTCGCCGTCACCGCGCGCTCCGACACGCGCAACGAGGTCGAGCAGCGCCTGCATCTCCTCTCTCCGATTCTGCCGTCACCGAGCGGAGCGATGTGTTTTCGAGCGCCGCGGTCGACTCCCTCGATTGATCAACTGATCAGCACCAGCGGCGCCTACGCGGTCGTGAACCCCGGCGGCCGGCTGGGAGAACGTCGCGTGCCGACGCCGGTCTTCTCTGGCGTGACCAGGGCGCTCGAGAAGCGCGGCGTCACGGCCATCGTCACGTGGGGGCCAGGGGAAGAGGCGCTCGCGAAAGAGGTGCTCGCGGGTGGAGCAGGTGTGCTGGCTCCGCCGACGTCTCTCGACGAGCTGGCTGCGCTCATGGCCGGCGCGCGCGCCGTCGTCTGCAACAACACCGGCCCAATGCACCTGTCGGTGGCCGTCGGCGCGAAGACGGTCGCGCTGTTCTGGAAGATGCCCATCGACCAGTGGGGCCACTCCCGCCCGCCGCACGTGATGCTCGACCTCACCAACGAGCCGGGCGTCGAGGCGATGGTCGCGCGCGTCGACGCGTCACTCGGCGTCGAAGCACCCACCCAGCCGCGCCAGTGACCAGGCCGGGGTTCATCCGCCCTCGCCTGCCAGGCTGTCGCTGCCCACTCAGCGACGCGCGAAGCGACGACCGACGGCCTTGAGCTCGGCAGGCGCCAGCAACCGTCCACACTCGCGCGCGAGCAGGTCGAGCGACTCGGAGTCTCCCAACTGCCCCAGCGCCTCGCCCATCAGACACCTGGCGGTCAGGTCCTTCTCGGCGAGGAACGCAGCTCGCACGGCAGCCGCAGCGTCGACGCCACCCATCTCGGCCAGCGCCGTCGCGAACGCACCGCGCTCGGCGGCGCTCTCTGCACGCGTCAGCATGGCGGCGAGGGTCAAAGCCGAGGCGCGGTCTTCGATGGCTCCAAGCAGCAGCGCGGCCCGTTGACGAACGGCGCGGTCCTTGTCGCTGAGGCGCTTGCGCACCTCGACCACGAGCTGCAGTGCATGCGACGCACTCAACCCATCGACCGCGGCGAGCCGCGCCTGGGCCTCGCCGTGGTTGAGACAGAGCACCAACAACGGGCGCACGTCGGCCAGAGACAACGTCGACGCGGCCTTCACCACGGCGCCAACGCCGGCCGCCGTCATGCGGCCGACCTGGTCGGTCACCTCGCGCAGCGGCCCACGCATCACCGCGCTGGCGAGCTGGGTCGCGAGCTCGGGGTTCTCGACCGAGCGCAGACTGGAGACCAACCGCTGATGCGCCTCAGCGCCCGCGAAGCCGAGCAACGCCTGCAGGGACTTCGCGTCGGTCGACACGCACGACCGCGCCCACGCGCTCCACGACGAGCGAACGAATCACGCTCTCGAGGCCGGGCTCACGTCGGGCCCGCAGCAGCGGCAACACCTCGACGAGCGGCTCGAGCACGCCCTGCCCCAGCCACTCCGCCAGCTTCGTCTCGATGGCACGCGCGGCGTCGGCCCGTGAGGTCTCCTGCGAGGAGGACCACTGCTGCATCAGCGTCACCAACGTCCGCGCGCGCTCCGACAGCGCGCTCTGCGGCTCGCCCGGCCTCGACTCCAGCTTCGGGCTCTCGGCCGCGGGCGTGGTGATGCGCGCCAGCTCGGGGCGCGACATCGTGGCGGGCTTCAGCGGCTCGGCCGAGAGCGAAGACCTCGCGCTCTCACGTGGGAGCTCGGGGCGCGAAACCGCGGGGACCTTCAGCGGCTCGGCCTCCACGTGCAGCTCGGACCTCGAGGGCGACACCTGCTGGGGCAACACGGGAGCAGGCGTGGCAGCGCTCAGCAGCGGCGGAGGCACCTTCGGGCCCGCAGGCCTGGCCGGTGGCTGGTGCGCAGGTGGCGACTCCAGCGCCTCGGCGAACGCCGCCGCCGTGGGAAACCGCTGCTCGGGCGACTTCGCGAGCGCCTTGAGCACCACCGCGTTGAGCCACGCATCGTCGGGCGCGCTCAACGGCGAGGCCGGCGCGACGCTGACGTGCTTCATCAACACATCGACGCCATTCGTCGAGGTGAACAGCTTCGCGCCCGTCAGCAGCTCATGCAGCACGACGCCGACCGCATAGACGTCGGAGCGCGCATCGACGGCCTCTCCCAGAATCTGCTCGGGCGCCATGTAGCCCGGCGTTCCCACCATCACGCCCTGCTGCGTGAGCCCCGCCTCGGTCACCTGCATCGGCGGCACGACCCGCGCGATGCCGAAGTCGGCGAGCTGCGCCAACTCGGTACCATCGGGCAGCGGCTTCACGAGAATGTTGGCCGGCTTGATGTCGCGGTGCACGACGCTCTGCCGGTGCACGGCGTCGAGGCCTTTGAGCACTTG
>JBEOKA010000198.1:0-8520 GCA_040275325.1 Myxococcaceae bacterium
GCTTCGGCGGTCGCTTCCGCGCTCACCTTCGCTTTGCCTTCACGACACACCATGAGGCGAACCGTATTCCTCTGGCTCGGGAACACGCGCGCGAGAGATCGCGATCAGCTGACGCGGGGGGACTCGACGGCGAGTGCTCCTTGTGGGCCGGGTTGGCCTTCAGTCGTCACCAAAGCAGGCCCTCGCTCCGCTTCGCCTCAGCGACGGCGTTCGCGGCTTCACTGGCATCGCTCGTCAATCGAAACTGGGCCTCTTCGGTTCCCAGCGAAGCGGTGAGCCGGGCGCCAGTGGGCCCGTGACAGCCGGCGCAGGTCGACGCCGAGGGAAGCCGCGTCGTGAAGTCAGGCATGCAGGTGGCGCCCACGGGAATCAGCGCGTAACGCGGCAACAGCTCGAGGCCGCCCGTGTCATCGAGGCTTCGAACGAGGGTCGAGCGCTTCCCTTCGAGCACGTCGTTCTCGAGCGCGCCAATCGACGTTGGGATGAAGCCCTGAGCGCGAGCCTGCCGCGTCTCGAGCAGCGTGATGAAGGGCGCGACGATCAACTCCCCTTCCCTCGTGCGCACGAGCGGAGCCCCGGTGATCACGAAGCGGCTGCCTTCGGGGAACGGCTCGGGCCAGCGGGCGGCGAGCTGTTCGACGGCTGCGCGGCCCGACGGGTGATGCACGAACACGCGAAAGACGACGCGGTGGCCATGACGTTCGGCGTGACGCGTGGTGAGGCGCCACTGCTGATGTTCCCGGGAACGCGACACGATCTCGACCCACTCGTCGCGCGTCGAGAAGCCCGCGAGCAGCTGGGGGTAGCGGCGCTCCACGGCGCCCTCGTTCGAGTGCAGGCCCTCGAGCACGGCGCGCGGCAACGAGACGTGCTTCATCAACGCCACCAGCTTCGTGCGCAGCCCCTCGAGCACCGCCCAATCGGCGCCTGGCTGGGTGGCAATCGCTGCCGTGATCGCGTCGACGCGCTCCCAGAGATCGTTCTGAAACAGAACCGCCGCGACTGGCGCCGAGTTCGGGTCGACCCGCATCGCCTCGTCGATGGCCCGCTCCAGCGCCGCACGTCGTCGAGGCGTCTCGAGGAACGTCACCTGCTCTCCGATGAAGGAGAGGGGCTCGTCGCGGCCCAGCACCAGCTCGTTCGTCACCATCGGCTCGGCGCGAATCGCGAGCGGATCTCTTCCCGCGCACCCACCATCGACCGCGCATGACGGAAGCCCCACCTGCACGCGCCGCTCGAACGCCAACGCGAACACCTTCGACCACGCGGGCACGCCGTAGACGTCTTCAGGCACCTCGGCCGGCTCGTGGGGCAGCCACGTCGTGAGCGCGCGCGCAGGGCGAGGCTCCACGGCTTTCACGGGCTCTCGGCACTTGCAGCCCGCGAGCACCAGCACCACCACGAACCAGATCCGCACGAAGCCCCCGTGAAATGACGAAGCGGAGCGTTCCAGAAAGGAGCGCTCCGCCTCGATGATGCCTTCAGCCTTCGAAAAGTCTCAGCCGAGGAAGCCGCGGGCGATGCCCATCAGCTCGACGTTCGCGGCGACCGACTTCGCGAACGCTTCCTTCTCGCTGGCCGACAGCTCGAACTCGAACACCTTCTCGGCGCCCTTGGCCGACAGCATCACGGGCACGCCGACGAACGCGTCCTTCACGCCGAACTCACCCTGCAGCTCGACCGAGCACGGCAGCACGCGCTTCTGGTTGCGCACGATCGCCTCGACCATGAGGCAGGTGCCGGCGCCGGGCGCCAGCCACGCCGACGTGCCGATGAGCGCGGTCAGCGTCGCGCCGCCCTTCTTGGTGTCGTCGACGACCTTCGTGAGCTGCTCGGCGTTCAGGAATTTCGAGACCGGCACGTTGCCGATGGTCGCCGTCGAGATCACGGGCACCATGTCTTTGTCGGTGTGCGCGCCGAGCACGATCGCGTGTACGTCTTCGACGCTGCAGCCGGCCGCCATCGAGAGGTACGTGCGGAAGCGGGCCGAGTCGAGCACGCCGGCCGAGCCGATCACGCGCTCACGGGGGAAGCCCGTGACCTGCTTCGCCACGAAGACCATCGCGTCGAGCGGGTTCGAGACGACGATCAGCACCGAGTCAGGCGCGTGCGTCTTCACGTTCTTGCAGATGTCGCGAACGAT
The DNA here is from genome assembly GCA_040275325.1 of Myxococcaceae bacterium. Lineage (GTDB taxonomy): Bacteria > Myxococcota > Myxococcia > Myxococcales > Myxococcaceae > Xiheimicrobium. The sequence goes on from JBEOKA010000198.1 coordinate 2,144, forward strand.
GCCCGAGTTGATGTTGATGAGCTCTTCACGCGACTGACCCGGCTTGCGGGGAACACCGGCCGTCATGACGACGACGTCGGCGCCAGCCATCGCCTCGGGCTTGTCGGTGGCGACGAAGTTCGTGTTGTTGAACCCCTCCCACGCGCCGCACTGCGTGAGGTCGAGCGCACGGCCTTCGGCAGCAGTCGCCTTGAGGTCGATGAGCACGAGATCGCCGAGTTCCTTCAGCACGGCCCACTGCGCGACCGCCGCGCCGACGTTTCCACCTGCTCCAACGATCGCAATCTTCGGACGCTTCACCATGGTGTTGTCTCCTGTTCTTTCAGTTGAAGAGCGGTTGCCCACTCACATGTTGGCGATGATCGCCTTGCCGAACTCGCTGCACTTCACCTCGGTCGGGTTGTGGCCTTCCTGCTTCATCAGGCGCGCGAAGTCGTACGTGACGGTGCGCTTGCTGATCGCCCCGTCCATGCCCTTGATGATCAGATCGGCGGCCTCGTTCCAGCCCATGTGGCGCAGCATCATCTCGGCCGAGAGAATGACGGAGCCCGGGTTCACCTTGTCCAGGTTGGCGTACTTCGGCGCGGTGCCGTGGGTCGCCTCGAAGACGGCGTGGCCGGTGACGTAGTTGATGTTGCCACCCGGAGCGATGCCGATGCCGCCGACCTGCGCGGCGAGCGCGTCAGAGAGGTAGTCGCCGTTGAGGTTCAGCGTGGCGATCACGTCGAACTCGTCGGGGCGCGTGAGCACCTGCTGCAGCGTGATGTCGGCGATCGAGTCCTTGATGACGAGGCCGGCGCCGGGCTTGCCCTCGGGGATCTTGCACCACGGGCCGCCGTCGATGGGCTCCGCACCGAACATCTCGCGCGCGACCTTGTAGCTCCAGTCGCAGAACGCGCCTTCGGTGTACTTCATGATGTTGCCCTTGTGGACGATGGTGACGCTCTTGCGCTTGTTCGCGATCGCGTAGCTCATCGCGCTGTGCATGAGGCGCTCGGTGCCCAGCTGGCTGACGGCCTTGAGGCCGACGCCGACGTTGATGGCGACCTCACGCTTGCCCATGCCGACGCCCTCGAGCGCCGACTGCCACTCGTTCGACGCCTTCTGCGTGCCGAAGCGAATCTTGTTGAAGTCCTTCGGGAACTCCCTGGCCCAGAACTCGAGCACCTTCTGCGCCTCGGGGGAGCCGGCCGGGTAGTCGATGCCCGCGTAGATGTCTTCGGTGTTCTCGCGGAAGATCACCATGTCGACCTTCTCGGGCGCCTTCACCGGAGACGGCACGCCCTTGAAGTAGCGAACGGGCCGCAGGCAGACGTACAGGTCGAGCATCTGGCGCAGCGCGACGTTCAGCGAACGAATGCCGCCGCCGACGGGCGTGGTGAGCGGGCCCTTGATGCCGATGAGGTACTCGCGGAACGCGGTGATCGTCTCGTCGGGCAGCCAGTTATTGACCGTCTTGAACGCCTTCTCGCCGGCCAGCACTTCTTTCCACTGAATCTTGCGCTCACCCTTGTAGGCCTTCTCGACGGCGGCATCGACGACGAGCTGCGACGCCTTCCAGATGTCGGGGCCCGTACCGTCGCCCTCGATGAAGGGGATGATCGGGTTCTTGGGGACGTTGAGCTTGCCGCTCGAGATGGTGATCTTTTCGCCAGTGGCCATGAGTGTGTTCCTTGAGGAAAAAGGCGGGCGGACCATCTCACCGGCGCAGGAGTTTTCAACGAGAACCGGCGCGGCCTCGTCGCGTCCTGGCTTTGGGTTCCTTCACCTCTGCTGATGGCTCGTCGCCCCGCATCCACGCCAGGGCGCGCTCGCGTTTCGCCCCGCGCAGGTTCGAGTGCCAGAGCGTCACCGACCACTGCACCTTCAACTTCTTCGCGGCGCGGGCGAACCACGCGGGCAGCGCTTCGGGTCTGCACCGGCCGAGGCCGAGCTCGTCGACCAGCCGGGCGTTCTCGGAGCCGAACGCCGTCGTGCGGTGATCGCTCAACACGTCAGGCACGTGCGAGACGCTGACCCGAAACCAGACGGGCGAGGTGGAGTCGATCTCTGCGTGACTCTGGTACACCGGCACGTTGCCCCGGTTCAGCTTGGTGCTCCAGAGCGACCAGTGAACCGAGAACGCGTCGACCTCGAAGCCGATGCTGCGCGCGAAAGCGAGCGCTGGTGATTCGTCGTTGCGCTGGCCGAGCAGCCGTTCGACCGACTCGAACATGAGGCGCAGCGGCTCGGTCTTCGCGGCGTGGGTCTTCAGACGCTCGAGCTGGTCGAGCATGCGGCTCTGACTGCTGGCTGCCGCGTGGAAGTGCGGCAAGAGCGCGTCGACCGACGCCTCCGATCCATCGGCCGCGAGCACCGCCAGCATGTCGAGCGTGGGCCCTTCGCCTCGTGACGCAGCGGCCTGAATCGCGGGCAACAAGGGCCCCTTCGCGAGACCGGCAATCTTCGCCTTGCGCTGTTTCGAGCCCCAGCCGTAGCTCGTGTTGAGATCGAGCAGGCCCTCGATGGCGCGCGCCCAGTCCCGCTCGAGGGCCGTCGAGTCGTGCATGGCCGAGAGGAGAAAGATCGACAGGCGCGACTCGGGTTCATCGCGAAGCCGATCGATCATCACGCGAATCACGCGCCCGGGGAGCTGTTGAACGTTCCGCGCGAAGCCCCACCAGGCGTGAGGATCTCGAAGCCTCAGCGCGGCCTTGGCGACGACCTCGGCTGGAACGTCGTCGGGCACCTTTCGGAGCAGCTTCTGCACACGGGCGAAGGGCGTCTTCGGATCCTGCAGCTCTCGAGCGGCATCAGCGAGGCGAGCGGGCATGGGCGCGCACTCTCGACGCGCCACGACCACGGCGCAACGTCGCGTTGTACGGGTGGCGTGAGCGTTGTAGGCACTCGGTCGATGCCTCAGGCCACCGAACGACTCCAGAGCCCGGGGGCGCTGCTGCGCCTCGACCGATCGTCCAACACGCTCAAGGAGCGCAAGTACCAGGTGACGGTGACGGCGGGGCCCGATCAGGGCACGACGAAGGCGATCGATGGCCGCGTGGTGGTGGGCTCGCACGAAGACGCGGGCCTGTGCCTGAAGGACACGACGGTCTCGCGCTACCACGTGGAGTTGGATGCGCGGCCCGACGGCGTGCTCGTGCGCGATCTCGAGTCGACCAACGGCACCTACCTGGCTGGCAACCGCATCTCGGAGATGATCGTCGAAGATCAGGCGACGGTGACGGTCGGCAAGACGACGCTGCGCATCGGAATGGTCGAGGCCGATCTCGGGCTGCCCGCCGCGCAGGCGAGCTTCGGTCCCGCCATCGGCAACGCGCAGTCGATGAAGCAGCTGTTCGGCATTCTCGAGAAGGTGTCTCCAACCGACTCGACGGTGCTGCTGCTCGGCGAGACGGGCACGGGCAAAGAAGTGCTCGCGCGCGCGATTCACCTGAAGTCACGGCGCCAGGCTCGGCCGTTCGTCGTGGTCGATTGCGGAGCGGTGGCTCCGACGTTGATCGAGAGCGAGCTCTTCGGTCACGTGCGCGGCTCGTTCACGGGCGCGGTGAGTGATCGCAACGGCGCGTTCCTCGAGGCCGATGGCGGCACGATCTTCCTCGATGAAATCGGCGAGCTACCCCTCGAGCTGCAGCCGAAGCTGCTCCGCGTGCTCGAGGCCGGAACGGTTCGACGGGTTGGTGAAGACAAGTACCGCCGGGTCGACGTGCGCGTGGTCGGCGCAACGCATCGTGATCTCGAGAAAGAGGTCGAGGCCGGCCGTTTCCGCCGCGATCTCTACTATCGGTTGGCGGTCGTGCTCGTCACCGTCCCGCCGCTGCGTGATCGCCTCGACGACATTCCCCTGCTCACGCACCACTTCGTTCAGGGCATGGGCCGCGGTGACTTCGAATTGCCGCGTGGCCTGCTGGCCCGCTTCGCCGCGTACCACTGGCCTGGCAACGTGCGTGAACTGCGCAACCTGGTCGAGCGTTCACTCGCCGGGGCCGACGTCGACACGATGCCGCAGGAGTCGAGCACCGCCGCCCGCACGCTGAGCTCGACCGAGAACATCACCGACCTGCCCTTCAAAGAAGCCAAGGAGCGCCTCGTCGAGTCGTTCACGAAGGAGTACCTCGTGGCACTGCTCGAGAAGTGCGACGGCAACATCAGCCAGGCAGCGCGTGAGGCAGGAATCGCGCGCAACTACGTGCACCGGCTCGTGTCAAAGTACGGCCTCAAGGGTCACGACTGAGCCCGGGTTGCCGGAATAGAACGACCGTGCTATTCCATCACTCATGGGCAAGGGCGAGCAGACCCGGCAGCTGATCGTCGATCGCGCGCTCTCGCTGGCTCAGAAGGTCGGACTCGAGCAGGTCACCCTCGGCGTGCTCGCTGACGAACTCGATCTCTCGAAGAGCGGGCTGTTCGCGCACTTCAAGTCGAAGGAACAGCTGCAGCTCGAGGTCGTCGCCGAGGCGCGTGAACGGTTCACGAACATCGTCGTCATCCCCGCGCTCAAGGCTCCCCGTGGGCGCCTACGCGTCGAGGCGCTGTTCGAGGGCTACCTCGAGTGGATCTCCGGCGCGTTCGGCACCGACAAGGGTCCGACGGGCTGCATCTTGATGGCGCTCTCGTACGAGTACGACGATCGCCCAGGGCCTGTGCGTGATGCACTCGTGAAGTCGCAGCAAGACTGGCTCGACAGCATCGCGCGCGTCGCACGCGGCGCCATCGACGAAGGCCACTTCGCGAAAGACCTCGACGCCAAACAGTTCGCCTTCGAGTTCGACGGCATGCTCATGGCGTTCCACCACGCGACCAAGCTGCACCTGAACCCGCGCGCGGAGTCGATGGCCCGCAAGGCGCTGGGCCACCTGCTCGACCGCGCTTCCCACACCTGACGTTCACCCCCGAGGAGCACCCACCATGGCCCAACCAGACGCACAGAAAAGCACGACCGGTCGCATTATCGCCCCGCTCCCGATTCGCTCTGCGATGGCCGCGCTCGGCGTGGTCGCCCCACCACTCGCCGCACGGCTGGCCCGCACGCTCTACTTCCGCCCCAACCGGCTCAGTGCGAGGCAAGCCGAACGTGACGTGCTCACACGAGGCACGCGCTTCGTCGTCGAAGATGACGGCGTTCAGGTCGTCGGGCGCTCGTGGGGGCGAGGGCCCGTGATCGTGCTCGTGCACGGCTGGAGCGGCCACCTCGGGCAGCTCACGCCCTTCGTCGACCCGCTCGTCGAGCGCGGCTTTCAGGTTGTCGGCTTCGACTGGCCGGGCCACGGCGATTCACACGGCGACGTCTCTTCCCTGCTCCACGCCGCCCGCGTCTTGAAGGCCATGCAGGAGCTGTTCGGCCCGTTCCACGCGGTGATCGCACACTCGTTCGGAGCGGCCGCCACCGTGTACGCGACCAGCACCGGGCTGCAGGTGGGTCGCCTGGCCCTTCACGCGCCGGTCGCACGGCTCGATCGCTACATCGACGCGTACTCGTCGGCGTTGGGACTCTCGGCGCAGCGCCGCGCCGACTTCATCTCTTCGTGCGAGGCGTGGCTCGAGCAGCCGTTCTCGTCCTTCGAGCCGCTCGAGGCTGCACGGAAGGTGAAGGTGCCGACGCTGGTCCTGCACAGCGCCGACGATCGCGAGGTCGCGATCGAAGACGGAGCGCAGCTCGCGACGGCGCTCGAAGGAACGCTGCTCACGAAGGAAGGGCTCGGCCACCGGAAGCTGCTTCGCGACCCGAGCTGCGTCGCCGAGACCGTCGTCTTCCTCAGCGAGGGTACAGCGCAAGCACCTCGGCCCGAGTCAGCGCCTGCCACTTGAAGGCCTTCGCCGTCTCGAGGGCGTGATCGAACCGCTGCTTCGCTTCCGCCTCGGTCGCGCGCGTCTCGACCGAGATGAGCTCGCCGAACGACTCCTTCGCCACGCCCTTCGTCGACCAGAACTCCGCTCGACGCAGGGCGAACGCGTGCACCAGCGTCACCGCACCACGATCTTCGAGGAAGTACGACGCGTCTTCGGGCAGTTCGCCGATCGACGAGCCCGCACTCCGCGGAATCGCCTTCGCCTGGGCCTCCGAGATCTCCTTGAACCCCAACGCCAACCACGCCTCGACCAGCGCGCGGGCCTGAGCCTGTGTCGTCGCGACGTCGGGGTACGTGCACATCGTGAACACCTTCACCGTCTCGGACTCGCGATCGTGCGAGAGCCCCGTCTCGGCCACCATCAGCGCGCGCACCTCACCGCCCTTCGCGAACCGTCGCCACTGCGGCTCGGGCTGCGCCGCCGGTGTGGAGTTGTCGCGAGTGAGGCGCTGCTTCGTCGCCGCTGCCAGCCGCGCGCCCGTGAAGATCTCGAGCTGCTGCTTCGCCGCCTTCACCAGCTTCTTCACGCCC
>JBEOKA010000199.1:0-14285 GCA_040275325.1 Myxococcaceae bacterium
CGCTTGGGCGAGAGCCCGAGCTCGTCGACGAACTTCGCGTGCAGGTGTTTGCGGCTGAACCCGAGCTCGTCACTCAAGTCGTCGATGCGGAGCGCTCCATGAGCGGCGTCGATTCGTTCGACGGCCCACGTCACGATGCGTGAAGGCTCGCGGGGGTCGGCGAACTTCGCTTCGAGCGTCTGCGTGACGAGCTGAAACCGTTCGCGCCAGGTCGAACTCAAGAGCCGGTCGCCGAGGTTGCCCTCGAGCCCGAGTTCTCGCAGTGCCGTCACCTCTCGCGCGAGCGGCGCTTCGGCGAAGGCGAGCGCTCCCGTCACCGTCAGGTTCACCTGCACACCCGCCTGCTCGCGCTGAAACACGGTGACCGAGGGCGCGTCATCGATGCCAGCGAAGAACCCGCCGTGATGCACGAGGCTGGTATCGGCTCTTCCAACGCCGAGCGCCGGGCCGAACTCGAAGATCAGCACGGCACGCCCGGTGGGAGACTCGACGCGCCGCACCGGAGTCGGACTCCATTCTCGATAGCCGGTCCACGAGCTCACGAAGCGCCTCAGGTGCTCCGGCACCGGCGGCGAGGCGACCTCGAACCCAGCGGTCTCGTCACCCGAACGCAGCACGCGCGCACTCTATCGGTCGTCGAGTGGCACAGAAACGACGTCTCCCGTCGCGGTTGTGCCACTCGACCCCGCCAACCGTCATTGGCAAGGTGCGCGCCATGAAAGCTCGCGCCTACGCCACCACCGCTGCTGCCCAGCCTCTCGCTCCTTTCACCGTCGATCGCCGCGAGGTCGGGCCGAACGACGTGCTCATCGAGATCATCGCCTCGGGCATCTGTCACTCCGACATTCATCAGGCGCGCAGCGAGTGGGGCCAGGCGAAGTACCCGATGGTTCCAGGCCACGAGATCGTCGGAAAGGTCACGCAGGTCGGCGCCAACGTCACACGCCTGAAGGTCGGAGACATGGCCGGTGTCGGTTGCATGGTCGACTCGTGCCGCACCTGCCACCCCTGCGCGCACGGTGACGAGCAGTTCTGCGAGAAGACCCCCGCGTGGACGTACAACAGCACCGAGATGGACCGCGTCACGCCGACGTTCGGCGGCTACTCGACGCACATCGTCGTCACCGAGCACTTCGTCGTGAAGGTGCCCGCGGGCCTCGACCCGTTCGCTGCAGCGCCGGTGCTGTGCGCGGGCGTGACGACGTTCTCTCCGCTGCAGGAGTGGGGCTGCAAGAAGGGCGACCAGGTCGCGGTCGTCGGCCTCGGTGGGCTCGGTCACATGGCGGTGAAGCTCGCGGCGGCGATGGGCGCCGAGGTGACGCTGCTCTCGACTTCGACCAGCAAGCAGGCTGACGCGAAGCGGCTCGGCGCGGCGAACTTCGAGCTCTCGACCGACCGCGCGACGTTCAAGAAGCTCGCGCGCCGCTTCGACCTCATCATCGACACGGTCTCGGCCGAGCACGACTACAACGCGTACCTGAACCTGCTGCGCCCGCGTGGCGCGATGGTGGTGGTGGGCGTTCCTCCGAAGCCGTCGCCCGTCGCTGCCTTCTCGCTCATCGGAGGCAACCGCCGCCTCGCCGGCTCGAGCATCGGCAACATGAAGCAGACGCAAGAGGTGCTCGACTTCTGCGCGAAGCACCAGTTCGGTGCCGACGTCGAGGTCATCAAGGCCGCCGACATCAACACCGCGTACGAGCGCATGGTGAAGAACGACGTGAAGTACCGCTTCGTCATCGACGCGAAGACGTTCTGATTCATGCGCGCCGTTCTCTTCGACATGGATGGGGTCCTCGTGCGCAGCGAGGAGGTCTGGTTTCGGGTCGTCGAAGCGGCAGGCGTGCGGTTTCGCGGCCGCGCCATCACGCGCGAGGAGTTCTTCCCGACCTTCGGCCAGGGCACGGCAGCCGACATTCCCGTGTTCGGGTTGTCGTGCACGACGGCCGAGCTCGACGCCTTCTACGTCTCGGAGTTCGTGAAGCACCTCGACGCGATGTGGGTGAACCCCGAAGCGGCGCCGGTCGTCGAAGCGCTTCGTGCGCGTGGGCTTCAGGTCGCGCTCGTCACCAATACGGTCGCTCCGTTGACGAAGGCGATCCTCGAGCACGCGAGGCTGGCGCACCTGTTCGAAGTGCGCGCGACGGCGGATCGAGTCGCGAACGCGAAGCCGGCTCCCGATCTCGTGCAGCTCGCGTTGAAAGAGCTGCAGGTCGCTCCGGCCGATGCCGTGATGGTCGGAGACTCGAAGTACGACCGGCAGGCGGCGGGTTCGGCGGGCGTGCGCTTCATCGGGCTCAAGCTCGAAGGCGATTCCCGCGTCGAGCGGCTGGGTGATTTGCCCGTCGAGTTCGGCTGGTCGTCGTCATGGAGGCTGCGTCAGGCGAAGGTGGACGATCGTGCCGACGTCGAGGCGTTGCTCGAGGCTTCGAAGCTGCCAACCGACTCGACCCAGTTCCCTGGCGCGTACGTCGTCGCGGTCGAGGGCTCGAAGCTGGTGGGCGTCGCGGGCCTCGAACGTCACGGCGACGATGGACTGCTGCGCTCCGTCGCGGTGGTGCCGGCACAGGCAGGAACCGGCATCGGAGCAGCGCTCGTCGAAGAACGGCTCGCCGAAGCACGCAAGCTCGGGCTCGTCTCGGTCTCGCTCCTCACGACGACCGCGCGCGACTACTTCCTGAAGAAGGGCTTCGTCGCGGCTCCACGTGAGTCGGTCTCGGCTGCGCTCTCGAAGTCGGAGGAGTTCGCGAACGCCTGTCCCTCGAGCGCGGAGCATCTCGTCTGGCGGCCGTGAGACTCGCGTTGTTGGTGCTGCTCGCGGGTTGCCACCGCGGAGTGATGCCCGAGCAGCCTCGCGTGCTCTGGTTCGGTGGAGACGTTCACTTCGGCGAACACGGTGGCGCAGCGCTGGAAGACCTTCGGCTCGATGGACCCCTGGTCGTGAACCTCGAAGGACCCATCTCGAAGCAGCCGCGGCCGTCTTCTGCGCAGGCGCTCTTCAATCCGCCCGATGCCGCTGCACGACTGAAGGCCGCGAACGTCATCGCCGCGGGCATCGACAACAACCACGCGCTCGATGGTGACGACCCCACGTGGACCCGAACGGCCCTCGAGTTCGTCGGCATCGCGCCGCTCGGTCACACCTCGACGATGCTGCAGGTCGATCTCTCGAAGGGCGTCCCCGCCGACCTGCAGGTTCAGCTCTCGACCCATCGGCCTGTCATCGTGCTCTTCCACGTTCTCGCGGAGCCGCTCTACCTGCCGGACCCCTCCCTGCGAGAAGCCGTGGACCTCGCCGTGAAGTCGGGAGCCTCGGCTGTGCTCGCCCACGGCAGTCACGCCATCGGAGCCGTCGAACGCCGTGGCTCCACCGTCATCGCGTGGGGGCTGGGGAACCTCGCCTTCGACTGCGACTGCACCACTGAAGACGAAGGGCTGCTGATTCGCCTCGAGTTCGACGGCCGAAGCGTGACGAAAGCAACGGCAATTCCCGTGCGTGCAGGACTGCACGGTGCACGTGCACGAATGCCCGACGACGCCAGCCTCGACCTGGCGCTCCTCGAGTCGCTCGGGTCGAAGCTCATCAACAAGACCCACCATCGCGCTGACTTTTGATCCCCGCCCGGGGGACCGTGCGGCCTATCAGGCCGCGACCATGAAGTTCGATTCGGCCTCTCGTTTGAGCTCCTTCTCGAGAGACTGAATGAGCTTCACGTTCTTCTTGTCGACGTCGTTGAGCAGCTTGTCCGAGTACTTCGGGTTCGCGACGTACCAGGCGACCGTCTTGAAGTGCCCCTTCACCAGCGGCGTCTCGAACGGCCGGCCCTTGCGCGCGAAGATGGTGTTGCGCAGCAGCTTGAGATCGCGCGGCGAGAGGTCGTCGAGGTCGCGCAGCTTCAGCAGCCCATCGAGGCGCTTCGGGTTCTCGAGCGGGTTGAGGCCCGCTGGAGCGTCGCCTTCCCCAGCCCAGCCACCGAGCCGAACCGAGAGCAGCTTCAGCTCGAGCATCTCATCGGCAGCGGGCGCCTTCGCGTCCTTCACCCGCGCTCGTGCTGCGTCACGCATGGCCGTGAGCTGCTCGATGGTGAGCGAGGACTCGTACGCCGCGATGACCTCGGCGTTCCTGTCGTCGCGCGTCCAGTCGGCGGGCTGATCGTCGCTGAGGTTCTTCCAACCCTCTGACAGGAACGCGGCCTGGTTCGGCTGGTACCACTTCTGCTGCGTGAAGAACTCGCGCAGCCACGCCCGGCGGAACTCGTTGCCCCGACGGGCGTAGATCCAGTTGCGCATCAACGTCAGCTCCCGCAACGAGCGGCCCGCGACGTCTTCGGCCTTGAGCGGGCGGGTGAAATACAGCGGTCGATCTTCGGCGAAAGCTGACGACGCGAGCAGCATCACCACCACGAGAGCGCGCATGTGGCGCAGCCTACCGTGTGAACAGCCTCCACTCACGCTCGGTCAGCACCGCGTCGAGTCGTTGATCGTGTTGCTCGGTCGGGAGCGAAGGCACTTCCTGCCCTGCGTACGCGAAGCCCACTGCGAAGATCTGGCGCGTGCGACGCAGCGACTCGAGCGTGACGTCGTAGAAGCCACCGCCGTACCCGAGGCGCGCTCCAGTCGCGTCGAAGGCGAGCAGCGGCACCAGCAACAGGTCGGGCTCGACGATGGGCGTCTCAGGCACCGGCTCGGTCACCCCGAAGCGGCTCGTGGCGAACTGCGTGTCCGAGCTCCACCGATGAAACACGAGCGGCTGACCCTTCTTCGGCGTGCGTGGCAGCGCGAGCGTCGCGCCCAGCGCCTCGAGGCGTTTCATCAGCGGCCGCGGGTCGAGCTCGCTGCGCATGGGGAAGGTGCCGACGACGATGCTCGGCAGCCGCTCGATGGGAAACCGCCCCGCCGCCTGCAGCGCCGCATCGGGCGTCACCAGCCCATCACGCACTGTCTCGAGCTGCTTTCGGAGTGCGCGCTTCTCGTCGGCGATCATCACTCACCGATGAGACACGCCGGCTGGTTCTTGTAGCGGCGATCGAACGGCACGTAGACCATGCACGAGTCCTTCAGACAGACCTCTTCACACAGTTGGTAGAAGTCGGTGTGTTTGCGCAGGAACGCTTCGCCGGTGTGCGTGTCGAGCACGCGGTTCGACGACGTCTTGTATTCGGTGCCCTGGTTCTCGGCGAAGGAGTGCAGGGCGGTGATCAGCTCTGTCGGCACGCCCTTCTCCCAGATGCCGCGGCGCGCGCGCTGGGCCTGGTGCATCGCATCGAGCACGATTCGGTCAGGCTTGCCCCGCACCGCGTAGGCGAGGCCACGGCCCTTGCGCACCATCTCGAGCGCCAGCTTCGGGCACTCGACGAGCACGCGATTGTAGGCGTCGGGTTTGCCTTCCGTCGTGCATTCCCATTCCTGTGAGGCGCAGACCTGGGCGTCGCCTTTGGTGAGCGCGAACAGCTCCTCGCGCTCCCACGAACCCCAGCGGTGCACCGGGCCGTACGACTCGAGCGTGTTGTAGCCGACCAGGCGCGTGCCCTGACCCGCGTAGGGGCCGTCGACGAAGGTGAAGCTGTCTCCGTCTGACCACTTCACCGAGACGCGCTGGCCGTTGATCAGCAACGCCCCGTCGGCCTCGTGCGCGTCGTCCTTCGCAGAACGTTTGCCCCCGTACCGCGTGACGATGGTGGTGCAGGCGGTGAGCGCGAGCAGGGGAATCAGGAGGAGCCGTCGCATGCCCACCCACCTTACCGAAGCGACTGGCGCCAGAGGTGCGAACTCCGCCCCTTTTCCGACAGTCGTTTCACAGACCGTCAGCCAGCCCCGCCCCGCGAGTCAGACGGCCACGGTGCTGCCATGTGTGCCTCAGAGCTCATCAGCGAGATGTTCGAGGCGGTGTGGGCCGCGCCGGCCGAGCTGTCTCGACGGCTCGTGCTCGCTGACGCGTTGATCGAGCAGAACGACCCGCGGGGCGAGTTCATCATGCTGCAGTTCGAGACCTCGGCCCGGGCACGCAAGCGCTCGCAGAAGCTGCTCGACCGTCACCGCTCACACTTTCTCGGCCGCCTTCGCGACGTCGTCATTCCCGGCTCCGATGTCTGGTCGTACGGCTTCGTGGTCGAGGCCTCGACCAACCTCGTCGGTGGTGACGCGCCGCTGCGCTCGTGGGCCACGGTGGAGCGACTCGTCGCCAACCTCACGCAGTACGAGCCGCGCGAGCTGGCGTCGCCGAACCTCGTGTCGTTGCGCTCGTTGTCGCTGGTGCCCGCGCCCGTGAATCGCTGGGTGCCGTTCCACGTGCGTGAGGCGCAGAAGGAGAAGGCCCTGTGCTCGGTGCGTCACTGGCTGGCGAAGGGCCGACGGCTCGGTGTGCTTCGGCGTGGCCGCGAGTGGACGCGCGACCCCTCGCCGCCAATGGACTACTGAAGCTCGAGGCGACCGATTCGTCCGTCGGCGCCTCGCACTTCGACCACGTGGCGGCCCTTCAGCTTGAGGCGCGGGTGCTCGACGACGGCCTGACCGAACGCATCGGCCTGACGCCAGGTCGACCAGAAGCCATCGTCGACGCGGTACGAGATCTCCTGCGTGCCCAGGCCCAGCACGCGCGCCGTCATGTCTTCGCGCGACGACAGCCACAGCGCGGCCTCTTCGGCCTTGAACGGGTTCGGGCACGCCTCGGTGCGCGGGTAGAGGCGCGCGTAGATGCCGAGGTGGTTGTACGTCGAGGTGCCAGTGACCTGGCCGACCCCACGTGCGCGCAGCAGCTGAATCTTGAACGCGAAGCCCTGCAGGTCGGGCAGCGTGACGGTCGGGAAGCCCATGGCCAGCTGCGGCTCGGCGAGTGAGAGCAGCGACGGCACCAGGTTCGCCAGCGCGTCGGGGCTCTCGGCGAGCAGCTCGTTGTTCTTCACCGTCACGTTGCGAATCGCGTTGGTGAGGCTTCCGACGACAGGCCGCAGCTGGTCGCAGCCCTGCACGTCGAGCGCGAACGGCAGCTTCAGGTCTGCCTGAATCGTGAAGAGCCGCGTCTGCCGGTCTTCGATGAGCGCGTACACATCGACCTCGACGGCGGGCCAGTCGAGCAGGAGCAGGGGATCGATCGGCTGCCCGCTCATGTCGATGGTGCCTTCACCGACGACGACGGTGGGCGGGTTCACCGGCCGAATGACGACGCGCAGGGGCACGCTCTTGCCCTCGGTGAACGTGTTGAGTGACGGGAGCAGCGCCGACAGCACGCCTGACTCGAGCTGCGCGACCGTCTCATTGCCGAGCTCGAGGCACAGGGCTCCTGACTGCTGCACGCGGTAGAGCGTGTCGTCCATCACCTGCTGCGAGAGCGAGAACGCGAGGTCGTAGCCGTTGGCCGGCGCGTCGCGGTCGAAGTCGGGCAGCGGCAACATCACGGGCGCGGGGCGGTTCTTCGGCGCGACACACGCTGCCGGGCGAACTTCACGCACGCCGCCGCGCAGGCCAATCGTCGTGCCCTGGGGGCTCGAGGCTGCGAGGCCACCGGCTCCGAAGGCGAGCTCGATCTCGCTGCCACGCGGCGCGATGCCGGCCAGCGCCGTGCCGACGTCGACGCGCCCTTCGGCGCCGATGAGGCCGGGCACGCACTTGCCCGTCGATGAGTCGACACACTTGCCGGGGCCACCGTCTTCGGGAACGCACATGGCGCTGACGCCGGCCTGCGTCGACCGTGGGCACATGTTGTTGCTGCACGGCGCGCAGTTGATGTCGGCGAGCGCCTCGTTGAGCTGCTTCTGGAGCGAGTTCGCGAGCTGCCCAATGAGCAGGTTCTTCACCGGCCCCACGTTCGTGATGGTGCACAGCGAGCAGTTGGTGCCGGGCGGCCTCGCGAGGACGATGTCGTTGCCGTCGATGCAGGCTGGCGGCGTGGTGCCTCCGGAGCAGGTGGTGGTGCCCTCGACGTCGGCGACCTCGAGCGAGAGCAGACGATCCCACTTCGTGTCGATGGCGAGCTTGATGTTGAGGCCAAGCTCGGTGACGGCTGGCGTCGCGCGGGCCGTGTCGAAGTCGACGCTGCACTTGATGGGGCCGCTGAAGAGGCAGGCGTTGCGGCTGACCGAGGAGATGTGAATCAACCCCGTCTGCACCGTCGCGCTGAGCCGCGCCTCGACGATGTCGGGTGACTTGGGCGCAAAGCGCATCGAGTTGATGTTGATGACGACGTCACGCGCGACGTCGGCCGTGGTGCAGCGGCCGTCCATCAGCCCGCAGGACTCGTCGGCGCACAGCAGCGAGCCCTCGTCACCGATGACCAGCTGCAGCGCAGGAATGCCGAACAGCGTGCTGGTCTGAACCGAGCAGGGCACGGGAACGCGCAGCGCTCCACCCGGCGCGAGCACCGAGAGCACCGTGGCCACGCCCGCGTCGGAATTCAGGTACGCGAAGCCCTGCTGCGAGACGCGAATGGCCCCCGCAGAGTCGAGCTTCGGGCCCGTGTACGTGCCCTGGGGCTGCTGCTGAAAGCCCATGCACCCACCACAGCCGCCACCACCCATGCCGCCGCACGCCGCGAAGACGGCGAAGAGAACGACCCAGGGCGCACGCTTTCCAGACCGGAGCATGCGCGCGCGTGTAGCAGAGACTCACGGCCGAGCGCACGGGAGGGGCGGTCGATGTGCCGCCGAGGGTGCCGCAGCGGGTCACTGGTGCGGTGAAGCCTCGACGCGTACCTTGCGCTCGTGTTCACCCGGCTCGTGACGGCCCTCCTCTGTGCGTCGGTCCTCGGTTGCGCGCCCGCGGATCGGTCGATCACGAGCCCTGATAGCCGGTTCACGCTCCAGCTCCGTTCGCCGCGACATCTTCCCCTGACGTATGAACCGCCAGGTTGGGCCGAGCTCTACGGGCCCTTCGGCCTCTCGTGTGGCAGAGTTCCATTTGGCGGTGACGCGTTGACCGCACAGGCGCGGTGGGACACCAACACCGTCACCGTCGACGGCGTGAGCTACGGCTGGAGCCTCGAGCCGTGCCGCTCCCTCGCTCCCCCTCCCGCTGCTCGGACGAACGAGAACTACTGAGGGCGCAGGTCTCAGGCAGGTGACGGGGCGCAGCAGGTGATGGGAAGCGGCGCTCAGTCGCGCTACGGGGCTCGCCATGCAGACGACCCAGGTCATCGTGATGACGGGCTGTGCGAGCGGCATCGCCCGCCACCTGACGAAGGCGCTCTCGACCGCCTACCGCATCGTCGCCACCGACGTGAACGTGACCGGCCTCGAGCAATGCGCGAAGGAAGACGGCTGGAGCCCCGAGCAGGTGAAGACGCTGAAGCTCGACGTGCGCAACGCCGGTGAGTGGGAAGAGTGTCTTCGCGTCGCGCTGGCGCACTTCGGCCGCGTCGACGTGCTGATGAACGTCGCGGGCTACCTGAAGCCGGGCTTCGTGCACCAGCTCGACGCCGCCGAGGTCGACAAGCACCTCGACATCAACACCAAGGGGCTCATCCACGGCTGCCGCGTCATCGGCCGGCACTTCGCGGCGCAGAAGAGCGGCCACATCGTGAACATCGGCAGCCTCGCGTCGCTCGCGCCGGTCGCGGGGCTCAACCTGTACGTCGCCTCGAAGTACGCCGTGCGCGGCTTCACGCTGGCCATCGCGCAGGAGCTCGCACCGCACCACGTGCACGTCTCGCTCGTGATGCCCGACGCGGTGCAGACGCCGATGCTCGATCTGCAGGTCGACTACGCCGAAGCCGCGATGACGTTCTCGGGCCCGCGCGCGCTCACCGTGCAGGACATCGAGCGCGTGCTCATCGAAGAGGTGCTGCCGAACCGCCCGCTCGAGGTGACGATTCCGATGACGCGTGGCCTCATCGCGCGCTTCGCGACCTTCATGCCGTCGACGGCGATGAGCCTCGGGCCCACGTTCAACTCGCAGGGCCGCAAGAAGCAGGAAGCGCTCAAGGCGCTGCGCGCTCCGAAGGAGTGAGTCAGCGCAGCTCGGGGTCGTACGGCTGACCGAGCGCCGCGGGAGCACGAGAGGCTCCCGGCTTTTGCAGCGCGAGCACCAGCAACGTCAGCGCGTAGGGCAGGGCGAGCAACACGCCCTGGGGAATCACTTCGAGCAACCCCGGCGCAGACGACGACAACGAGATGCGCAGCGCGTTGCCGAACGCGAAGAACAGCGCGGCTCCAGCAGCGCCGAGCGGCGTCCATCGGCCGAAGACCATCGCCGCGACCGCCATGAAGCCGAGCCCCGCTGGCATGTGGTTCTCGAAGCGGTCGAGCACCGCGGTCGAGAGCTGCGCGCCTCCGAGTCCGGCCAACGCACCCGAGAGCACCACGGCTCCGAACCGGAGCCGAGTCACGCGAACACCCATCGCCGCGACGGCCTGTGGCTTCTCTCCGACCGCGCGCAACCGAAGGCCCCACGCCGTTCGAGTCACCGCGAGGTGCACGATGAACGGCAACACGATGGCGAGCCACGTGAGCGGAGAGTGCCCGAGCCACTTCGGCAGCTGCTCGATGGGCGGCGTGCCGGCGGGAGACGAGAAGGCGGCCTCGAGCAGGAACTGCCCGAGCGCGAGCATCACCAGGTTGATGGCCATGCCCGAGACGACCTGGTCGCTCCGGCCATGAATGCAGAGCCATGCGTGCAGGGCCGCGACGAGCGCTCCAGCGGCGACGCCGACGAGCACGCCCAATGGTGTCGGCATGAGAATGGAAGCGGCCGCAGCGCCGAACGCTCCCGCGCGCATCATGCCTTCGACGCCGACGTTCACGACGCCAGCGCGCTCCGACAGCGTGGCGCCGATGGCTGCGAACACGAGCGCCGGCGCTGCATCGAGCACCGAGTCGAGGAGCGCGAGCAGCATCACGCACCTCCCTTCGGCGGAAGAACGCGGTTCGACAACTTCATCCACACGAGGCGCGCGGCGACGAGCAGCAGCGCCAGGCCCTGAATCAGCTCGGGGAAGCTCTTGTGCACGCCGAACAACTGCATGCGCGTGCCACCCGCGCGAAGCCCACCGAAGAGCAGCGACGACGCGAGCACGCCGAGTGGGTGCCCGTTTCCGATGAGCGCCATCGCGATGCCGTCGAAACCGTACGGAGCGCCGATGGTCGCGGGGTAGCGCTGCTCGGTTCCGAGAATCAGGACCGCGCCCGCGAGCCCCGAGAGCGCGCCCGAGACGAGCATCGCCGAGACGAAGGAGCGGCCGACGTTCATACCCGACGCCTGCGCCGCTGCCGGGTTCGCGCCGATGGCCCGCCACTCGAACCCGCCGACGAAACGTGAGAGCCACAGCCAGAGAATGATGGCTGCGGCGATGGCGAGCAGAATGCCGGCGTTGAGGCGCGAGACCTCTCCCGCGAGCCGCGGCAGCTCGGCGCTCTCGTGAATCTGCGCGGTGCCCGCGATGGAGTTGTCACCCGTCGTCACCGCGCGCAGCGGCCCCGTCACCAGCCAGTTCTCGACGAGCATCAACGCCACCCAGTTCAACATGATGGTGCTGATGACCTCATGCACGCCGCGGTAGCGCTTGAGCAGGGCAGGGCCGAGTGCGTACAGCGCGCCGGCCGACGCGGAAGCGAGCAGACAGAGCGTGACGTGAATCGGTGATGGCAGCTCCACGGCAGCGCCGACCACCGCGGCCGCGAGCGCGCCGACGATGAGCTGCCCCTGCGCGCCGATGTTGAAGAGCCCCACGCGAAAAGCGACGGCGACCGAGAGGCCCGTGAGCGTGAGCAGCGCCGCCTTCGTCGCCGACTCTCCCAGCGGGCGCAGCAGCACCGCGCTCGAGCTGCCATCGAAGAACTTCGGGAAGTCACCGAACGCGCCCCAGCCCATGGCGAGGAAGGCATCGATGGCGACGTCGAAGCCGCCCCGCAGCACTGCGACCGCCACGAAGCACACGAGCAGCGACGTGACGATGGACCCGACGGAGGGCAGGGCCGCGCGCAACGACTCACGCATCGCGCACTCCCAACATGCACTTGCCGATGAGCCGCTCGTCGAATTGCGCGCGCATGAAGGCTCCGCTCACCTGGCCCTCGTAGAGCACGACCACGCGGTCGGCGAGCGCGAGTACCTCTTCGAGATCGAGCGAGACGAGCACCACCGCGCCACCCTTCGCGCGGAAGTCGAGCAGGCGGGTGCGCACCGCGTCGACGGCGGCGAGATCGAGCCCACGCGTCGGCTGCACCGCGACGAGCAGCTTCGGGTTCGCATCGAGCTCACGGCCCACCACCAGCTTCTGCTGATTGCCACCCGAGAGCGCGCCGAGCCGCAGCTGGGGTTCCCTCGGGCGAACGTCGTGCGACTCCATCAGCGCGCGCGTGCGGTCGAGCCTGCCGGCGAAGTCGATGCGCGCTCCCTTCGCGAACGGCGCGTGCCGGTGTCGGCCCAGCGCCACGTTCTCGGCGACGGTGAAGTCGGTGACGACGGCGTGCTTGAGCCGGTCCTCGGCAATGTGCGCGACGCCGACTTCTCGCGCGAGCCTCGGCGTGAGTGAGCCCGCGCGCCCAGCAACTCGCAGCACACCGGCCTCAACGCTGCGAAGGCCCGTCAAGACTTCCGCGAGCTCGCGTTGTCCGTTTCCGTCGACGCCCGCGATGCCGAGAATCTCTCCCGCGCGCACGTCGAGCGAGAGGTCACGCAGCGGACCCGCCGAGAGCTTCTCCATCGTGACGACGAGCTCGCCAGGCAGCGACTGCGGCGGAGCAGACGGAGGCGTGCGCGTGCCCACCATCAGCTCGGCCAGCGACTCGGGCGTCGACTCCGATGGCTTTACTTCGGCCACCTTCCTTCCGCGGCGCATCACGGCGATGCGGGTCGCGAAGGTCAGCACCTCACGCAGCTTGTGGCTGATGAGCACGACGGTGAGGCCTTCGTCAGAGAGCTTGCGGGTGACGGCGAAGAGTTCATCGGCTTCTTGCGGCGTCAGCACCGCCGTCGGCTCGTCGAGAATGAGCGTCGAGACACCACGGTGGAGCGCCTTCACGATCTCCACCTTCTGCTGCGAGCCGACCGTCAACGTGTCGACGCGCGCGCGTGGGTCGAGCTCGAAGCCGAAGCGCCTGCACGTCGCCTGCACTTCACTCACCGCGCGGGGAAGGTCGAACACGCCGAGGCGCGTCGGCTCCCTGCCCAGCACCACGTTCTCGGCGACCGACAAGGTGCCCACGAGCGTGAAGTGCTGGTGCACCATGCCGATGCCGCGGGCGAGCGCGTCGGCGGGCGTGCGAATTCGAACCGCCGCGCCGTCGATGGCGATGTCTCCCGCGTCTGCGGCGTAGAGCCCGTACAGCACGTTCATCAACGACGACTTGCCGGCGCCGTTCTCTCCGACGAGGGCAACGCGTTCACCGCGCTCCAGCTCGAGTGAGACGTCGTCGAGCGCTACCTGCGTGCCAAAGCGCTTGGAGATGTGGCGCAGCGCGATCGTCACCGCCGCGCACTCTTGCAGAATCGATCTCCCCGGTCTTGAACTTGACGGCGAGCGCCACTCCGCGTGCGATCGCCGGCTTCATGACCGCTCGACACCTTCTCCTCGACAGCCCAGCCCTCGGTCGCCGCGCCCACGTGTGGTGCTTCGGACACTACGGAGCTCCCGTCATCGTCTTCCCCTCGAACGCCGGCGTCGCCCACGAGTGGCGTGAGAGCGGCATGGTCGACGCGCTCGCCCCGTTGCTCGCCGCGGGCCGCATCAAGCTGTACTGCCCCGAGAGCAACATCTCGCAGACGTTCTCGACCGAGGGCCCGCTCAGCGTGCGCATGCAGCGGCATCACCTCTACGAGCGCTTCGTGCTCGACACGCTCGTTCCCTTCATTCGCAAAGACACGCACCAGCCGCACGTGCGCATGGTGGCCACGGGCTGCAGCATGGGCGCGTTGATGTCGTCGCTCTTCGCGCTCAAGCACCCCGAGACGTTTCGTTCGGCGTTGTGCATGTCGGGGCGGTATCGCGGCTCGGGCTTCATTCGCGGTGGCGCGTCAGAGGCGTCGTACTTCAACGACCCGCTCGCCTTCGTGCCGAACCTGTCGGGCCATGAGCTCGAGCGCGTTCGCCGGCAGACGCACCTCACGCTGGTGGTCGGTCGCGGGCCGTTCGAGAACCGGTGCATTCCCGAGACGATCGAGCTCGGGGCGTGGCTGAGAAAGAAGGGCGTGCCGCATCACCTCGGTGTCTGGGGCGACGACAGCCGGCACGACTACACGTGGTGGCGCAAGCAGGCGCGGCACTACCTCGCGCAGCTCGTTTAGTTCGCGGGCGGCGCGAAACCTTCCAGGTCCTTCTCGTTCGACGGCACCACGAGCGTGCCTGCGACGATGGCCGC
>JBEOKA010000200.1:0-15833 GCA_040275325.1 Myxococcaceae bacterium
CGGCGATCCGCTCGAGTGCCAAGCCGACTGCTTCTGACAGCTCGCTTCGGCAGCTAGGACTGAGCCGAGCTCGCCCTGCATCGACGCGCCTTGACACCTGATCGACGCGTATTAACCACCCCGGCCGATGATCCAGGTCGACGGTCTGAGCAAGTACTACGGCGAACACGCCGCCATCAAAGGCCTCTCCTTCACCATTCAGTCCGGTGAGGTGGTGGGCTTTCTCGGTCTCAACGGCGCCGGCAAGACGACGACGCTCAAGGTGCTGGGCTGCGTGCTGCTGCCCACCTCGGGGCGCGTCATCGTCGACGGCTTCGACGTCACGCGAGACCCGCACGAGATTCGCAAGCGCATCGGGTACCTGCCCGACACGCCGCCGGTCTACGACGAGATGACGGTCGGCGCGTACCTCGCCTTCGTCGCGAAGCTGCGCGGCGTCGCCGATGCGAACGTCGCCAACTTCGTCGCCGACGCCGAGAAGAAGACGGCCATCACCGACAAACACGACGACATCATCTCGACGCTCTCACACGGCTACCAGCAGCGCGTCGGCCTCGCCCAGGCGCTCGTGCATAAGCCCAAGCTGCTCATCCTCGACGAGCCCACCGGCGGCCTCGACCCCGTGCAGATCGTCGAGATGCGCGAGGTCATCAAGGCGCTCAAGGGCGAACACACCGTGCTCGTCTCGAGCCACATCCTCGGAGAGATCAGCCAGGTCTGCGATCGTTACCTCGTCATTCAGGGCGGCGAGCTCATCGCGCAGGGCACCGAGACCGAGCTGTCGAACAAGCTCGGATCTGGCGGCCCCATCGAGATCGACTGCCTCGGCGCCGCCGGCCCCGTCATCGAGCTGCTCAAAAAGGTCGACGGCGTCGTCGACATCACGATGGTGAAGCTCGACGGCCAGAACCTGTCGCTCCACGTCGACGCGAAGAACGACATCAGGCCGCAGCTCGTCAAAGCGCTCGTGCAGGCCGACATCGGCGTGCTCCGGGTCGATCGCGCGGCACACCGCCTCGAGAACATCTTCCTCAAGCTGACCCACGGAAAGGACGCGTGATGAACACCGTACTGCTCATCGCCCGCCGCGAGCTCGGCGCCTACCTGCGCACCATGAGCGGGTACGTCATCATCGCAGTGCTGCTCTTCCTCGACGGCCTCGCCTTCAACGCGTTCGCCGTCGCCGGCACCGCCAAGAAGTCATCAGAGGTCATCGCCGACTTCTTCTTCTGGACCTCGGGCATCGGCATGGCGGGCGCCGTGTTCCTCTCGATGCGCCTCATCGCCGAGGAGCGCCAGACCGGCACCGTGCAGCTCCTCTACTCCTCGCCAGTGCACGACCGCGAGATCGTCGCCGGCAAGTTCCTCGCGGCGCTCGCGTTCCTCTGTCTCTTCTACGCCGGCACCGCGTACATGCCGATTCTCGTCGCCGTGTACGGGAAGATCTCGCTGGGCCACGTGCTGTCGGGCTACCTCGGCCTGATCTTCGTCGGGGCCGCGAGCCTCGCGGTCGGCCTCTTCGGCAGCGCGCTCACCAAGAGCCAGGTCGTCGCGGCCGTCAGCTCGGGCGTGATGTGCGTCGCGCTCACCATGTGCTGGATCGTCGCGAAGGTCGTCGACCGCCCCTTCACCGAGATCATCACCGGCCTCGCCTGGTTCGGGCACTTCGAGCCGTTTCGTCAGGGGCTCGTGCACCTGAAGCACTCCGTCTATTTCGGGCTGGTCACCTTCGTCGCGCTCTTCGCCGCCACACGCGTGCTGGAAGCGCGGAGGTGGAGGTAAGCCATGCTCAAGAAAAGCTGGATTCTCACGCTGCTCGTCGCCACCGGCCTGCTCTCGGTGTGGATCGGCGAACGCATCGTCGATGGTGATACGCGCACCCTCTTCACCGCCGGCGGCGCCGCGCTCATGGCCGTCGCCATCGGCCTGCGCTTCATGCGGGTGAACGTCGCCAACTCGGGGCAGATCGAGAAGACGCTGCTCGGGCTGCACGGCCTCACCTTCCTCTCGGTCGGCCTCTACGTGTGGCAGTCGGACTTGTGGGCGAAGGTCGCGGGTCAGACGCTCGAGACCGACTGGCCGAAGCTGGCCGGCGTCGTCGCAGTGCTCGTGCCCGCCGTGCTGGTGCTCGCGCTGATTCCCACGCTGCTCGTCGAGCTCTCGTACGCAGCGATGGCGAAGGCGCCGGTGATGGAGGTCGGCCGCATTCAGGAAGCGACGAACGCCGGCCTCGGGCTCGGCTTCGTGCTCATCTTCGCCTTCTCGGTGCAGTACGTCGTCACCGAGCGCGACGTGAAGAAGGACTTCTCGTACTTCCGCGCCGCGCGCCCCGGAGACGCCACCAAGCGCCTCATCAACTCCCTCGATGAGCCGCTCGAGGTCTACCTCTTCTTCCCGCCCGCCTCCGACGCGTCGGCCTTCGTGCAGGCGTACTTCGACGAGCTCAAAGAGGGCTCCTCGATGCTGAAGGTCCAGCTGCTCGACCAGGCGCTCGAGCCCATCAAGTCGAAGGACCTCGGCGTCAGCAACAACGGCTCGGTCGTCATCAAGAAGGGCGCGCGAAAAGAGACGCTCTTCCTCGGCACCGAGGCCGAGAAGGCCCGCACGCAACTGCGCGGCCTCGACGTCGAGATTCAGAAGCGCGTGCTGCAGATCGCAAAGAGCAAGCGCACCGTCTACATGACGTCTGGCCACGGCGAGCGCACGCAAGACCCCATCGCCAACGAGCAGCGCGCCAACATCGACATTCTCTGGCGCTCCCTGCAGGACCAGAACTTCGAGGTGCGTACGCTCTCGGCCGCAGAAGGTCTCGGCCAGGACGTGCCGCGCGACGCAGCAGCCGTGTTCGTCATCGGCCCGACGCGCAACTTCACGCCACCCGAAGCGCACGCGTTGGTCGAGTACGGCAAGCGCGGCGGCAAGCTGTTCATCGCGCTCGACCCCGAGGCCGGCCCGGCGTTCGAAGAGCTGCTCACGCCGCTGGGGCTCTCGTTCAAGCCTGAGATTCTCACCGACGACAAGAGCTTCGCCCGCATGCGCGCGCAGGCCAGCCCGTCAGACCGCCGCAACATCGGCACGCGCACCTTCTCGTCGCACCCGTCGGTGAACTACCTCTCGCGCTCACAGCAGCCGGTGTTGCTCGTCGGCTCGGGAGCCATCACCGAGCTGCAGACGCACCCGGCCGATCTCGTCATCGACATGGCGCTGCGCACCCAGTCGACGACGTGGAACGACGTGAACAACAACTTCGAGCACGACGCGCCCACCGAGGTCCGCCAGGCCTACGGCGTGCTCTCGGCCGTCACGCGCCGCGCAGCCAGCAACAAGCTCGAAGACGAGCTGCGCGTGCTGGTGCTGGGAGACTCCGATGGCATCGCCGACGACGTGCTGCCGCTGCTGCAGGGCAACCAGTACCTCGTCGTCGACGGCCTCAAGTGGCTGCTCGGTGAAGAGCAGCTGCAGGGCAACACCAACAGCGAGCTCGACGTGCCGATGACGCGCACGCGCAAGGAGGACTCCGTGTGGTTCTACGGCACCACCTTCCTCGCGCCCGTGGCCGTGCTGGCGCTGGGCTTCGTCATGCGGCGGCGCACGAGCCGGCCGCGCAAGCAGGAGGTGAAGTCGTGAAGGCCCGAAGCGTCGCGATGACAGGAGCGCTGGCGGGGCTGGGCCTGCTCGCCGCGTACACCACCTGGCAGCGCCCGAAAGAGACGGGCGTCGCCTCGACGAACGTGAAGGTGCTCGACGCGAGCAAGCAGTCGCTGGAGTCGGTGAAGTACGAAGACGGTCAGCGCTTCCTCACGCTCAAGCGCATCGAGGGCGAGCTGTGGGTGACGTCAGGGTGGGTTCCCGGCAAGGAGCCTGCGCCGCCTGATGCGGGCGTCACGACGGCGCTCGTGCCTGCGGACGGTGGGCTCGACGCCGATGGTGGTGTCATCGACGCGGGCTTCATCGAGGTGTCGACGAAGGCGCCGAAGGTCGCGCCGACGCGTGAGGTGAAGGCGAACGAGCGGGCCGAGACGGCGCTGCAGAAGTTCATGCCGTTCGAGGCGACGCGAGCCCTGGGCGTGCTCTCCGACGAGAAGTTGAGCGAGCTCGGCCTCACGGGCACCGATCGCAAGCTCGAGCTGATGGTCGCGAGCACGGCGCGCGTGTTCAAGGTCGCCAAGACGCTGCCCGGCATCTTCGGCACGTACATTCAGGAAGAGCGCACGGGAGAGGTGTTCCTGCTGCCGGGCTCGCTGCTGTCGGACTTCGACCCGCAGTCGCAGGTGCTCGTCGACCGGCGCCTGCACGTCTTCAAGCAGAGCGAGTTCGACGCCTTCACGGTGAAGTCGGAAGGCAAAGAAGCCGCCTTCGTGCAGACGAACGCCGAGATCCCGACGACGGCCAAGGTGGCGCGCGCGGCGACGCCCGACAAACCCGACGAGCTCGTGAAGAACTGGCACGACAAGGTCTGGGGCCGCCTCATCGTCACCGAGGTGCTGGGCAAGGGCGAGCTGCCGAGCGGCAAGGAGCCCACCGTCGCGCTGCGCCTCGACTACTCGCAGAAGGGCAAGACGAAGGGCTTTCTCGAGTTGGCCATCGGCGATGGCATCTCGATGTGGGCGCGCACCGAGAACACCGCGTCGTGGGTGTCGGTGCATCAGGGCAGCGACGAGCTGCTCATCGAGGCGAAGAAGCTCGTGCTGGAACAGTAGGCCAGCATGGCGCTCGACCAGGCGAAGCGGGCGCTCGAGTCGGGACAGCTGAAGGAAGCCATCGTCGCGCTCCTCGAGGCGTGGCGTGCAGTGCCAGACCCGCGCATCGCCGACGTGCTCGACGGCCTCTCGAAGCGCAGCCAGCGCGCGCCGATTCAGGGCAAGAACCAGGCAGCGCTGACGCAGGCGTTCCTCGAGCGGGCGGCCGAGAAGAACCCGCTCGACGTGCCGCGCCTCGCCGAGGTCATCGGCACGACGCGCTCGCAGCAGATGGTGGAGCAGCTCGAAGCGCTGCTCGAGTGGCCCGCCGACCCGCGGTGGACGACGCCCTTCCTCCGGCTGCTCACGAACCCGCCCTTCACCGGCTCGGGAACGCAGTCGGCGTGGCGGCGGCTGTTCAAACTGCTCCAGCAGACGGCCGACCCGCGGCTTCTGGAGCGGTTGCCGACGCTCGACTTCGCGGCGCTGCTGGTGCGGCCGGGGCAGGCCAACGTCGAGGCCTTCGCGGCCGAGTTCTTCACGGAGCGGCGAGACGCGGTGCTCGCGGCAGTGAGAAAGAAGCACCCATCGACAGCGCCCCGCATCGCGAAGGAAGACGACGCGACGCTGGCGTCGCTCGAGCGCCTGGTCGCGAGCGATACGGTGGCGCAGCTCGAGGCGCAGGTCTTCGCGGCGCCAGCGTCGTCTGACGCGCCTGCCGTGTTGGCCGATCACCTGCTCGAGGCTGGAGGCGAGCGCGGCGAGTTCATGGCGCTGCAGCAACAACGGCTCACCAGCCGCCTGACCGAGGAGCAGGAGTCGCGAGAAGAGGCGCTGCTCGAGAAACACGCGACGACGTGGCTTGGTTCGCTCGCAACGGTGGTGGAGCCTTCGACCGTTCGCTTCGAGCGTGGGTTTCCCGCGGCGGTCGAGCTGACGACGAGTCAGCCTGCCCTGCTCGCGTCGGTGGCGAACGACCCTGCGTGGGCGACGGTGCGCCACCTGCATCTGCACAACGACGTCTCGCCCGACTTCCTGCGCTCCCCAACGCTCAAGCAGCTCGAAGCCGTCACCCTGATTCGTGAGCCCTTCGCCCGGGCCCTGCTGAACGCGCGCGACTCGTGGCCGTGGCGGCAGGTGGCGCTCGATCTTCCCTCGTACCAGGCGAAGGACGCCGATGTGGCGCTGCTCCGGCGAAGACTGACGACGACGTTCCCCAACCTCACGTCGCTGGTGCTCGATGGCTACCAACAGGCGAGCGACGCCTTCGACTGGGTACCCACGCTGCCAGTGATGCCGCAGCTGCGCTGGTTCGGCGTGAACTTCATTCACAGCTCGAGGCTCGGGGCGACGCTGGAGCGCCTGCTGAAGGTGCTGCCGACGCCCCTCAACCTCGACCTCAGCTTCTTCTGTCACCAGGGCTACCGCCTCCGGCTGCACCGCTCGACGGAGCGCCATGTGCTCGAGGTGGCAGGTCGCGGCTACCAGGGAACGACGAGCGTGCCGAACGACGTGCTGCTCGAGGCCGCAGCGCCGCTGGCCGGAACGCTGCACGAGGTCTGCTTCACTTCGCGGGCGACGAAGGCCCACCGCGCGAAGGCCGAGGCGTTGCTCGCGAGCGGCGGCGTGGTGTGGGTATCGAGAGAAGGCCCGCGCGTGCCCTTGCCGGACTGAGCTCATCGCGTCACGGGTGGCGAGACGAGGTACGCCAGGTCGCGCCCCCGACGCTGAGCCTCCCGACGGACAACCAGTGCGCGCGACGGTGTAGTCGTCGGTCGCGGCGAAGGTGCTGCCGAGGAACGTCACAGCCCCAGCCGCTGGTGGAGCAGCGCCGCCGGGTTCTCGGCCTGCAGCACCTCGAACTCCACGTCCTGCTCGGCGTACGAGCGCGACAGGCCGACCCACGTCGCGAACGGCAGGTCGTGGAGAAACAGCGCGAGCACCCGCCGTTGGCCCGAGTTCGTCTCGACGTACGAGGCCGAGGTGAGCGTGCCGGGCAGGCTTCCACCCTTCGTCCCCCACTGGCGGAAGTGCTTCTGGTTCCCCGGCTTGCGCATCGGCCACGACAGTCGGCTCCGTGCTGCCGCGTACTGGCCTGACGGGTCGAGCACGAACGTCTCCATCAGCTTCGCGAAGGCGTGCGCGCTGCCGCGGTTGTCGTACGTCTTCGCCATGAAGAGCTGCTCGCGAATGGGCACGCCGGCGAGGCGCTGAGCCGACGAGGGGGCGAGCGAGGCATCGTCTCGCAGCGGCGTCGCCAGACTCCACGCGGCGTCATCGAGCCCACCGTCTGGTGGCGCGAGCTGGAGCAACAGCGTGCCCGAGAGCGGGTGCGGCACCGGCAACGCGCCGAGCAGCGGCACCTCTCGCTCCATCGCCTCACGCCCCATCGAGAACAGCAGCGCGTCGGTGGCCGCGTTGTCGCTCGACTCGATCATCGCCGTCACGGCGCGGCCGAGCGTGTCGATGCCGCCGTCGGCACGCTGCACCGCCTTCGGGTGCGCCCGGCCGTCGGTGTTCTCGAGGTAGAAGCGCTCGACGGTGGGCAGCGGCGTGTCTTCGCTCCAGGCCCCCGAGGCGAAGCGCTGGCTCGCGAGCGCGAGGGGAATCACCTTCACCGTCGAGGCGAGCGGCCACGCCGTCTCTGCGTCGTGAAACACGCCCGCGTCTTCGGCGCCCACCTCGAAGAAGGCGAGGGCGTACCGGTCGGGGTGCGCGCGCAGGTAGGCCCAGACGTCGTCGGCCGTCTCGAGCTGCTTGCCACCCAGTTCGTCCGAGCGGACCACCTCCGCCATCGCCAGGACCAACGGCCGCGCCTTCCATCCGACGAAGAGCAGCACGACGGCCAGCAGGCCCAGCGACAGCGCCTTGCGCACGGTTCAGCTCTTCTTCACCGGCAGCCGCATGATGAAGGTCGCGCCCTGGCCGACGGTGGACTCGGCGGTGAGCGTGCCGCGGTGGGCTTCGATGATGCTGCGAGACACCGAGAGCCCAAGGCCCGTGCCCAGCCCTCGGCGCTTCGTGGTGAAGAACGGCTTGAACAGGTTCTGCATCACCTCGGGAGGAATGCCGGGCCCCGTGTCAGACACGAGCATCTTCACGAAGTCTCCATCGGCCACCGTCGACACCGTCACGCGCTTCGTCGGCGAGTCGGCCATGGCCTGGCCCGCGTTCATCATCAGGTTCAGCAGCACCTGCCGCAGTTGGTTGTTGTTGCCGAGAATGCCGCCGAGGCCCTCGCCGAACACCGTCTCGACCTTCACGCCCTGCATCTGCAGCTGGTGGCGGCACAGCGTCAGCGCGCCCTGGAGCACTTCGTTCACCACGAGCGGCTCCATCTCCATCTCGGGAGGCCGCGCGAACTCGAGCAGGTTCTGCAGAATCTTGTTCGCCCGCTGCGTGTCGGACTCGATGAGGCCGAAGTACTCCTTCGCCTCGGCCATCGTGTCGGCCTCTTTGCCCAGCTGCGCGAACCCGAGGATGCCCACCATCGGGTTCTTCACCTCGTGCGCGACGCTGGCTGCGAGCTCACCGACGGCCGAGAGCTTCTCGGACTGCACGAGGTTGTTGTGGGCGCGCTGCAGGTCGTCGCTGCGGCGAATCAGCTCGCGGCTCATCTCGTTGAGCGCCGTGCCCACCGAGCGAATCTCGGGTGCGCCCTCGACGGGCACCTCGACGCCGTACTCGCCCTTCGAGATGACGGCCATGGTGTCACTCAACCGGCGAAGCGGCGCGGTGAGGGCACGGGAGAGGAACACGGCCAGCACGAGCGCCAGCGCGACGATGCCCGCAGCGAAGAGCAGCGAGCGGCTCGACAGCTCTCTCGTAGCGCCGAACACCTCGGCCACCGGCACCTCGGCGATGACGGCGGCGAGGCCCTGCCCCACCCGCGCGTAGCTCGCGAGCCGTTGCTCTCCTTCACCGTCGTACTGCTCGGCGCCACGCGCGGCCTTCCCGCTGAGCGCGCTCTTCACTGGCGTCAGGCCCGAGAAGTCTTCGTGAGCGATGACCTTCGACGCGTCTCGATGCGCGAGCACCCGTCCGATGGAGTCGACGAGGAACACGCGCGTCACGCTGCCGGTGTTCACGGTGCGCAGCAGGCGCTCGGGCCGCAGGTCGGCGGTGATGATGGCCTTGTTGTCGGCGGTGACGACCGAGAGGCGCAGCAGCGCGAGGTCGGGCGCGAGGCTGGCGTTCTGCAGCAGCACGCCCGACTTCCGCACCACGTCGAACGGCACCGGCGTCTGCTTGCGCGCGAGCAGAATGTCTTCGCGTTCGATGTTGAGGGTCGACAGGCGCTCGGCGTCGACGAAGAGAAACGCGCGCTCCACACCCGCCTCCGAGACGGTGTCGACCTCGAGCGAGAGCACCTCGTCGTCAGCCGAGAACAACGACTTCGCGCGGCGCTCGGCGTCTCCGGGCGTGGTGGCGTACTCCTGACCGAAGTAGCGCAGCTTGTCGGTGAAGCCGTCGACGGTAGTCTCGACCTGATCGGCCACGGCGCCCGCGACGAGCGCGTTCACGTCATAGACGGTCGCCTCTTTGTCGCGCGTGACGATGCGGGTGGCGAGCGTGAGGTACAGCGCCATGGCGGCCATCAGCAGCAGGCTGATGAGCAGCACCACCTGGGCGCGAATCGACAGTCGAGTCATTCAGGGACCTCCCAGCTCGAACGAATACCCCACGCGCAACCCCAACCCGCTCGTCGCCACCTTCGCGAGCTGCCCATCGAGATTTCCGAACAGGCCTGAGAGCTCGACCTCGAGGTGCCCCGGGCCCAGCTTGCGGCCGATGGCGAACGCGAGCTCGAGGTCGCCGACGACGCGCGTCTCTCGCGAGGTGCCGACGGTGAGCAGCGCGAGCTGAAACGCCGGGCCGATGCCACCGTGCAGCACGAAGGCGCCAAGGGGCTGGTGCCACCCGACGAGCAGACTGAAGGGAAACACCCAGGCCTGCGCGTCGATGCGCTCTGACCCGAAGTCGACCGAGCGCGAGGCGGCGTACACACCAGCGCGGGCCTCGACGCCGAGCCGGCGAGACAACACCGGCAGCCGAACCGTGAGGCCAACGGTGGCCGTCGGAGACGTGACGGATGAGAAGTTGAACAAGCCACCCGCGCGCGCGGCGATGGAGACGACGGGCGGCAGCGGGCGGACGAGGTCGAGCTCGGTGGTGAACTCGCGCTCCTCGATGCGCAGCACGTCTTCGCCGTCGCCGGGCGGTGACCACTTCGCCGAGAAGAAGCCCTCACGCGGACTGGCCGCATCGATGACGCCCTTCTGAACCGACAGGCGCGGCGCGACGTCCATCACGGGGCGGCCCTTGCCGTCTTTCAGTACCAGGCGCACCTCGTCGCCCACCAGCGTGACCTCGGCGCGCTCAACGGGTGGAACGCCGACGTAGACCTCTCTGGGCCCGGTCCACGACGAGACGCGGCTCGCGTTGCCCTTCGCGCGAATTCGAATGACGTGCGGGCCCTCGGGCAGATCGGTGATCGTCTTGGGCGCCGAGGGCACCTGCAGCAGCTGACCGTCGACGTCGAGTTCGTAGAAGACGGCCTTGTCAACGCGGCTCCAGGCCAGCTCGACGGGCTCGCCCGGCTTCACGACGATGTCCTGCTCGGGGACGATCCAGATGACGTTCGCGAGCGGGTCGGCCCCGACGACCTCGACGGCGCGCGGCTCGCTGAAGAGCGACGTGTGGCCCTTGTCGTCACGCGCCTGAACCCGCCACCACACCTTGCCGGGCGCCACGTCGGTCGCGCGGAACTGCGATGCGTTGACGACGCCCGACGAGACGACGACCTTGAAGTCACGCTCGGTGGCGATCTCGACCCGGTATTGCGAGGCGCCGACGACGGGTGTCCACGCAAGGTCGAGCTTGAGCGGCGTCGACGAGTCACCACGAGGCACCGGCGTCACCAGTCGAACCTTGAAGACGCTCTCCTGACTCCAGTCGCCGGGCGTGCCGCGCTCGTCGATGGCGGCGACGCGCCACCGGTACTCACCCGCAGCGTTGGGCTTGAACGCGAGCGAGGTCGTCGTCGAGGTGAGCGACACCTTCTCTTTCGTGTCGGTCGACGCCTCGAGCACCCAGGAGGCCGCGCAGGCGACGTCGCTCCACGCGAGGGTGACGGTGGGCGTGCCGAGCGTCACGTCGGCGGCGGGCTTCACCTTCGGCGCGCCCGGTCGAATCGTGAAGCGCCGCACGCCCGTCGACTCTCCCGTTCGCCCGCGCACGTCGACGGCCTTCGCGCGCCAGTACCAGGTGCCGGGCGAGACCTGACCGAGCGAGACCGACGGGGACTTCGAGGTGAGCTGCCTGGCCGGCGCAAACTCTTTCGACTGCGAGACCTCGACGACGAACTCGGTGATGAGCGGAGACGGTTCGAACGACAGCTCCACCGGCTGCGCGCAGGGCAACAGCGCCTCGTCGAGCGGCAGCTTCGGAATGGGCACGGTCGACTCGAGGGCGACGGTGCGGGGCTGGCTCCACTCGCTGGCGCGACCTTCGGCGTCGAAGCTGCGCACGCGCCACCAGTGC
The DNA here is from genome assembly GCA_040275325.1 of Myxococcaceae bacterium. Lineage (GTDB taxonomy): Bacteria > Myxococcota > Myxococcia > Myxococcales > Myxococcaceae > Xiheimicrobium. The sequence goes on from JBEOKA010000200.1 coordinate 11,223, forward strand.
GTCACCGAGGGCAGCTGCTCCCAGCGGTAGGCGGGCGTGGGTACGCGCGTCTGCAGCACCACCTCGACGAAGGCCGCGTCTTTGGCGATCTGCAGCTCGTAGCCCTTGGCGCCGGGCACGTCTTTCCACCGCAGCACGATGCGGGCGCTCTGGGCGAAGCCCATCAACGGCGTGAGGAGCAACAGCCCCACCACGGCGAGCCGGCGCGCGTCACTTCCCACGGGCGGGCGTCACCTCGATCTCGGGGTTGAGCAGCTCGGGCGCCTCGGGGATCGCCTTGTGAATGATGCGAAACCGCGACGCCTCACTGGGCAGCGCTTCTCCGAGCGCATCGTCTGCTGCGCGCACCCGCCAGAACCAGCTGCCTTCGGCGAGCGACGAGACCAGCTTCACCTGCGTGCCCGACACGGTCTCTGAGACGGCGAGCGGCTCGAAGCTCTGTGACGCGCTGACCTCGAGCAGGTAGCGCCCCACGCCAGGAAGCGGCGTCCACGCGTACTCGAGGCGGGTGCCCGGCGGAGCGAGCACCACTTCTCCCGGCCGGGGCATTCGGTTGGCAGGCGAGAGGTCTTCGACGAGCGAGAACCGGCGCGCCTCGGACAGCGGCGCCCCATTGCCATCGACGATTCGCCACCACGTCACACCGCTCGAGGGTGACGAGAGCTCTTTCTGCGAGCCCTCGGCGAGGGCGTCGCTCGACACGAACGCGAACAGGCGGTCGCGGGCGATCTGCAGCCGGGCTCCTGTGGGCGCTTCGCTCCACCGCAACGTCACCGTCGGCGGCGCGCCGTGAAAGAGCTGGCGGTGCTGGGCTTCGGGCGCGAGCAGCGTCACCGGCCACGAGGGCATCAACGTCAGCTCCTCCATCACGCGCGCGCGTGAGCCGGCATCGATGCCCGTCGTCTTGCCCTTCGCCGAGAGCTGCGCGGTGCCCTTCGTGACGTCGACGTCGAGCTGCCCTTTCGTGAGGTCGACGCGCGCGGCCGCAGCGGGAGGCAACGTGGCCGTTCCATCTTTCGTGGCGAGGGTGAGGGGCACCTGCCCTGCGACGCCGGCGACCGAGCCCTGTCTCAGCGTCACGGAGCGCCCCTGCCCGCGCTGCGGCTCGATGACGACGAGGCTGCGCTCATCGAGCTCGAGCACCGTGCCATCGAGGAACTCGACGCGCGCTTCGCTGCCGGGCGGCACGTAGACGGCGTCGGACTCGTGCACGTCGTCACCGCGCGTCGCCGTCACCCAGCCCAGGGTCTCGGCAGGTCGCACCTGCAGCGCACCGACGGCGAGCTGAATCTGGCCGGCGACGGTGTTGGTGGCGCGTACGCGTGCAGGAGTCGGCTTGAGCGCGGCGGTGAGGGAGACGATGGCGACGAGCGCACCGACCGAAGCCACCACGACGTCACGGTACGAGCGCGCCTCGGCCACGGTGGTCACTCACGCTTCCGCCGCAGCGGGGCGATCTCGGCGACGACCTGGGTGATGGTGTCTCGCAGCGTCTCGACGGCCGAGGGCTGCTCGGCGCTGGCGATGGCCATGGCCACGGCCTCTTCGATGGCCTGCAGCGACTTGAAGGGCTTGCCGAGCGTGACTTCGGGGCGCTCTTCGCCGAACGAGAACGGCTCGGGGTGACCGGTGATGAGCACGACGGGCAGCGCGGGCTGGCGACGGCGGGCTTCGATCATCACCTCGCCGCCGTGCATCCCGGGCAGCATCTTGTCGACGACGAGACAGTCGACGGGCCCAGCCTCGAGCAGTGAGAGCGCCGCCTCACCCGACTGCGCGGTCAGCACCTCGTAGCCGGCGCGCGTGAGCGTACGCGCGACCAGCACGCAGACCTCGGCCTCGTCATCGACGACGAGCACCCGGCGCGACGTCACGCAGCGGCTCCCCGCGAGGCGCGAATGGCGGCCTCACAGATGTCGAGAATGTCGTGCACGCCGAAGGGCTTCGTCACGTACGCGTGCACACCGAGGTCATTGGCCGCAAGCTGCGTCTCGGGCGTCGGAAAACCGGTGATGAGCAGCGCGCGCAGGTTGGGCCGCACCGAGCGGGCCTGCTTGAGCACCTCGAGGCCGTCGATGCCGGGCAGGTTCTTGTCGGTGACGAGCAGGTCGAACGGCTCGGCCTTCAGACGAATCAGCCCCTCTTCGGCGGTGTCGACGAGCGAGACGCTGTGGCCGGCGCGGGTCAACACACGCTCGAGCAGCATTCGGGCCGAGCGGTCGTCATCGATGACGAGAATTCGACCGGGGACCTTCGGAGCTACCGGGGCGCTCATGCGGGCGTGACTGTACCTCGTGCGACGCCAGGGTGTGCCTGATTCCCTCTGTGGGGGTGCGTCAGGCGGCTACAGTGCCGTCGTGCCGAAAGTCACGTTCGCTTCTTCCTTGCGCGCTGCTGAACGGGCGCTGGTGCGCGCCGACCCACGGTTCTCATCCATCGTGAAGCGGGCCGGCCCGTGTGGGCTCGAGCGCTCGGAGAAGTTCGAGCCGTTCGAGGCGTTGTTGACGTCGATCACCCACCAGCAACTGTCCGGCAAGGCAGCGGCGACGATTCTCGGGCGCGTGAAAGACAAGCTGAACGACGGCGACTTTCCGACGCCGAAGCAGGTGCTGTCGGTGCGGGTGCCGACGCTCCGCAGCTGCGGGTTGTCGCAGGCGAAGGCGCTGGCCGTGAAGGACCTTGCGGCGAAGACGCTGAATGGAACGGTCCCCACGGCGCGAGAGCTTCACCGCCTCGAGAATGACGCCATCATCGAGCGCATCACCGAGGTGAAGGGCATCGGGCAGTGGACGGTCGAGATGATGCTGATGTTCCGGCTGGGGCGGCTCGACGTGATGCCGGTCGACGACCTCGGTGTGCGCAAGGGCTACTCGGTGCTGACGAAGCAGGCGGGGCTCATCGCGCCGAAGGCGTTGCTGTTCGAGTCCGAGCGCTGGAAGCCGTATCGCTCGGTGGCGGCGTGGTACCTGTGGCGGGTGCTCGATGTCTGACGCGACGGAGACGAGCGACCTCGCCTCACTTGGCTACAAGCAGGAGCTCAAACGAGACGTCAGCGCGTTTCAGAACTTCGCGCTCTCGTTCTCGGTCATCTCGGTGCTCACCGGAGCGGTGACGCTCTACGAACACGGCCTCACCTGGGGCGGGCCGTTCGCGATGACGGTGGGCTGGCCGCTGGTCGTGGTGGGAACGCTGTGTATTGCGACGTCGCTGGCAGAATTAGCATCAGCCTTTCCAACCGCCGGAGCGCTCTATCATTGGGCGTCGATCTTCGGCGGCACGGGCGCGGGCTGGGGCACGGCGTGGCTGAACACCCTGGGCCAGTTCGCCATCACCGCTGGCATCGACTACGGGCTCGCCGAGTTCCTCGCGCCGCTGCTGGGCATGGAGGCGGACCTCTCGCATGTCTTGCCCTTGTTCGTGCTGCTGTTGGCTTCGCACGCCGTGTTGAACCACGTCGGCATCAAGGTGGTGGCGTTCTTCAACGTCGTCTCGGCCTGGTACCACGTGGCTGGCGTGGTGCTGCTCGCGGGGGCGGTGCTGATTCTCGCGCCGAAGCAGCCGGTGTCGTTCCTGTTCGAGACGGTGACACCGCCGACGGGCGCGTGGTTGCCGGGGTTCTTCGTGGCGCTGCTCCAGGCGGGGTGGACGTTCACCGGCTACGACGCCTCGGCCCACGCCTCAGAGGAGACGCACGACGCCGCCATCAACGCGCCGCGCGGCATTCTCACCGCCGTCATCGCGAGCGCGATTGCAGGGTGGGTGCTCATCATCGGCGTGACGCTGGCGATTCCATCGTTGCCGCAGGCGCTCGACGCGCAGAACGCGTTCCTGTTCGTGCTCGAGCACAGCCTTGGCCGGTTCGGCACGGTGCTGGTCTGGGTGTGTGTTGGAGCGATGTGGTTCTGTGGGCTCGCGAGCGTCACCAGCAACTCGCGCATGCTCTGGGCGTTCGCACGAGATGGAGGCCTGCCCGGCTCGGCGCGGCTGTCGAAGGTGTCGCCGAAGTGGCAGACGCCGCACGTTGCCATCTGGGTGTCGGTGGTGTGCGCGCTCGGGGTCGCGTTTCTCGCCGTGGGCCTCGGCTCGTTCCTGAAGACGACGACCTCGTCTGCGCTCAGCACGGTCACGGCCGTCAGCACGGTTGCGCTGTATTCGAGTTATGGATTGCCGATTCTGATGGCGCTGCTCGCGCGAAGGCGGGGCTGGCCGAGGAAGGGACCGTGGACGCTCGGGCGGTACGGCGCGGCGCTGAACATCGCCGCCATCGTGTGGATCGTCTTCATGTCAGTGCTCATGTCAGTGCCTCCGACGGGAGAGGTCGGCGTCACGATGGGCGCCATGGCGGTGGTGCTGGTGGTGGCGTGGTTCGGAGGCGTTCGCCGGCACTTCAAAGGTCCCATCATTCCCACCCACTGAAGTGTGCTCCGCTTGACGCAGAGCTTTGAGTGCGCAAACGCAACCTAGCAGGCTGTTGAAAATTCCGGGGTGAGGTCTGGTTTGGGCTTCCCTGTTCTTGAGTTGCGACGGTGCGCCGAGCAGCTTTCGCTGCTCAGTTCAGGCGGCCGGCAGCAGCGTTGCCATGCGCCGCAGGTTGAAAGCGGCACCGACGAG
>JBEOKA010000201.1:0-4216 GCA_040275325.1 Myxococcaceae bacterium
CGCTCAGGATCACAAGCGGCTGCTCAACAAAGACTTGGGCCCAAACACCGGCGGCATGGGCGCCTTCGCCCCCTCGGTCCTGCTCTCGCCGGAACAACTGCGCGCCGTGGAAGAGACGATTTTACTCCCGACCATTGCCGGGATCGCCGCCGAAGGCGCCCCCTATGTAGGCGTTCTCTACGCCGGGCTCATGCTGACCAAGAGCGGCCAGCTGCTCGTCTTCTCGGCCTACGCCAACGAGCGCCCCACGGGCACGGAATCCGCGATCTGGGCGCTCGACGCCACACTGGTTGCCATTTCGGAAACGAACTGAGCGCAACTGCTGCGTTCGGCGCGAGCCAGCCTCAACCAAGACCTGCTAACCATATTGCATGGTTTGGAAACGCCTTCTCGCCCCGTTGCTCGCGCTCGCCGTCGGGCTCTTCGCGCGACTCGGCGCAGAGTTCATTCCACAGCTCGACGAGGGCGACTTGCTCATCGAAGCGCGACGTCTCACGGGCGCCGCGTTGACCGAGTCCGTTCGAACCGATTTGAACCTTCAGAAGCGGCTTCGCGAAATTCCGGAAGTAGCTCAGGTAGTGGCACGCACTGGGGCTCCCGAGGTGGCGACGGACCCGATGAGTCTCGAGCAGTCGGACATCTACATTCAGCTCAAGCCGCGTGATGCCTGGAGGAGCGGACTCACCAAGGCTGACATCGCGAAGGAGACCGCCGAGGTCCTCGAGGGCTCTCCCGAAGTCGGCGGCGCGGTGTCGCAGCCCATTCAAATGCGCACCAACGAGCTCGTCGCCGGCATTCGTTCCGACGTCGGTGTCTTGCTGTACGGCCCTGACCTGGCCGAGCTCGCCAGACAGGGCGAGGCCTTCGCCAAGGTGTTGAAGCAGGTGCCGGGCGCTGTCGACGTGCGCGTCGAGCAGGTGGAGGGTTTGCGCTACCTGCGCATCACGCCCGACCGAAACCGCTTGGCTCGCTACGGCCTCACCGTCGAAGACGTCAACCAACTCACCGAGACGCTCGCGGTGGGCCATCGCGTCGGTGACGTGCTCGAAGGGGAGCGTCGTTTCGGCATCATCGTGAAGGCGGCCTACCCCTTCACCGGAGACCTCGAGCCGCTCCGCGCGCTGCCACTGCGTTCCGTCACCTGCCAGGTGGTGCCTCTGGGGGACGTTGCCGACGTCGAGTTCAAGACGGGCCCCGCGCAGGTGAGTCGCGAGCGGCAATCGCGCCGCATCACCGTGGAGTTCAACGTGCGCGGGCGAGACCTGCTGTCGGTCGTGAGGGACGCCCAGGCCGCGACGGCGAGCCTCGCGCTCCCAGTCGGGTACCGCGCCGAGTGGGGCGGCCAGTTCGAGAACTATCTGGAGGCAAAGGCGCGCCTCACCATCGTCGTGCCGCTCGCGCTGGCGCTCATTCTTTTCCTCCTCTGGTTGACGTTCCGCTCGATGAAGACGGGGCTGCTCATCTTCCTGAACGTGCCCTTCGCCATCATCGGCGGCGTCATCTCGCTCTGGCTGCGCGACATCCCCTTCTCCATCTCAGCGGGCGTGGGCTTCATCGCGCTCTTTGGGGTCGCGGTCCTCAACGGACTCGTGCTGGTGTCCTTCGCCCGCGATCTCGAAGCAACTGGCCTTCCTCGATTAGAGGCAATGAAGCAGGCGGCCGAAGGACGGCTGCGACCCGTGCTGATGACGGCGCTCGTCGCTTCCCTGGGGTTCATCCCGATGGCGCTCTCCACGGCCCCCGGCGCCGAGGTGCAGCGGCCGCTGGCGACCGTCGTCATCGGCGGGCTGGTCTCGGCGACTCTGCTGACGCTGTTCGTCCTGCCGGCGCTGTACACGTGGCTGAGCCAGCCCAAGCCCATCGCACCACCTCCTCCGAAGACTGAGCAGGTGACGACGTGAACAAGCGAAAGCTGGAGTTGGATGTGGTGCTGCCCGAGGACGCGACACAATGCGGGGCGTGCATCGAGCGGCTGTTGACGGCCGTTTCGGCGCGGCGCGGCATCACGGAGGCACACATCGACGGGGACGACGCTGAGCACCCCAGGCTCTGTCTTCACTACGAACCGGACTTGGTCCGCCTCGAAGAGCTCGGGGCTCTCGTCACTGCCGCTGGTGCTTCGTTGGCGAGCCGCTACCAGCACCTCTCGACGCCAGCAGTCGGGCTGCGGCACGAGAGGCAGGCCCGTCTCGTCGAAGGCGTGTTTGCTCGTCAACAGGGAGTACTGCACGCGGCGGTCTCCTTTGGCACTCGTCGACTCTTCGTCGAGTTCGACGCTGCAAAGACAAGCCGAGCTCAGTTGCTCGAGGTCGCGGCACGGGCCGGAATCGCGTCGTACGCTGAGCCACCGTCTCCCTCGAAGGCCGACGAGGCGCATGACGAGCACGAGCATGCTCACGGTGGGCTCTTCGGGGAGCGCTCGGAGCTCGTCTTCAGTTTGGCGTGTGGTGGTCTCACACTTCTCGGCTGGGGCGTCGGGAAGGCCGGGGGTGGGCCCCTCCTCACGACGAGCCTGTTCGTCATCGCCTACGCGCTTGGGTCCTGGTTCACCATCAAGGAAGTCATCGTCGCTCTGCGCGCGCGGAAGTTCGAAATCGATTTTCTGATGCTCCTCGCGGCCATCGGCGCGGCGATTCTCGGCGAGTGGTTCGAAGGCGCCTTGCTGCTGTTCCTCTTCACGCTCGGACACGGACTTGAGGGCTACGCGATGCGCCGCGCACGCAACGCCATCGGCGAGCTGTCGAAGCTCGTGCCCGAGACCGCGCTGCGCCTTGCTGACGACGGTGGCGAGACAGAGGTGCCAGTGGCCGACCTCGTGATCGGCGACCAGATTCTCGTGAAGCCCAACACGCGCATCCCAGCCGATGGCTTCGTCAGCTCGGGCTCGAGCAGCGTCAATCAGGCCCCGATTACCGGCGAGAGCGTCCCCGTCGACAAGCGCCCTGCTCCAGCGTCCGTGGACGCCCTCGTCGCGCCCGATTCGTTGAGTGCCGAGCATCGCGTCTTCGCGGGCACCATCAACGGCGCGGCGGCCCTCACTGTCGTCGTGACAAGGGCTGCGAGCGAGAGCACCCTCGCTCGCGTCGTAAAGCTCGTTGCGGAGGCAGAGACGCAGAAGTCCCCTACTCAGCAGTTCACTGACCGCTTCGAGCGCGCGTTCGTTCCCGTCATCCTCGTCTTCGTGGTCGGCCTGCTGTTCGCCTGGCTCGTCATCGACGAGCCCTTCGCGCGCAGCTTCTATCGGGCCATGGCGGTGCTCGTGGCTGCGAGCCCCTGTGCGCTCGCCATCGCAACTCCAAGCGCGGTGTTGTCCGGCGTTGCGAGAGCGGCCCGAGCAGGTGTTCTGGTGAAGGGTGGCGCCCACCTCGAGTCGCTTGGGTTGGTCCGGGCCATCGCCTTCGACAAGACGGGCACGCTCACCGAAGGCAAGCCCCGGCTCACCGACGTCGTGGCGGTCGACGGCACGCAGGAAGACGAGTTGCTCGCCGTTGCAGTGGCCGTCGAAAGGCAGTCCGACCATCCACTCGCCGGCGCCCATCGTCGAGGGCGCCGCGTCGCGAAGGGCTGGTCTCGCTGACTTGAACGCCTCGGGCGTCGTTGCCGTGGTTGGCTACGGCATTCGGGCGCTGGTGGACGGGGTCGAGGTGACCATCGGAAAGCCTGGCCTCTTCACGGAGGACGGCTCGCTGCCGCCAAGCGTGGGCGACGCGGTGAGCAAACTTCAGGACGAAGGGCGAACCGTGATGGTGGTTCGCTCGGGTGCCCGCTTCCTCGGAGTACTCGGGGTCATGGACACCCCTCGCGAAAGCGCGAGCGCCGTCATCTCGGAGCTTCACGCTCTCGGCATCGAGCAGACCATCATGCTGACTGGTGACAATCAGCGCGTCGCGGATGCAGTTGCAAAACACGTTGGCATCCGGGTCGTGCGTGGAGACTTGCTACCGGAGCAGAAGGTGGCCGCCATCGGTGAGCTCGCGAAGTCGAAGAGTCGCGTGGCGATGGTTGGCGATGGCGTCAACGATGCTCCTGCGATGGCGAATGCAACTGTCGGCATCGCGATGGGCGCCGGCGGCTCCGACGTCGCGCTCGAAACTGCAGACGTCGCTCTGATGGCCGACGACCTCCGGGCGTTGCCCTTCGCGGTGGGACTCAGCCGCGCAGCCTGTCGCCACCGACGACGAGGTGATCCAGTTCCACCGACATCACCGAGATCCAG
>JBEOKA010000202.1:0-10294 GCA_040275325.1 Myxococcaceae bacterium
CGGCCACCGTCAACACGGTGCGCACACGATTCTTCGCCTTCACCGGCACCAGCGCCTTGCAGCGCGGGCAGGGCTTCGGCTTGCCGTCCTCAGGAGGCAACGCAGCCATCGCCGTGGCGAGTGTCTCTTCGCCGAACTCGCGTTGGGCCAACTCTGCCGCCGCCTCGATGCTGTCCAGGCTCACCGGCCCGTTCGCCAAACGCCGACGAGCCAGTTCTTGCAGCAGTTCCTTGTCGCTGAGGGCTCCGAGCGGCGTTCCGTCGTTCGGTGCGGTGCTCCGTGGCTCTGCTCGAGGCGTTCGTCGTCGGCTCATGCGCCGGGTAGATCATGCCTTGTCCGCACTCGTCGATCCCCCTGACATCACGAGGTTCCCTCAATCTGGGCGTGCACCCTTGTGCCGCTCGGGCCAGGTCGAATGTCAGACCGGTGTGCGAGAAGGCGAACGTGGACGCGATTCGAACGCCAGACGGGCAATGCACGCGGGTGGCAGCTCGCCAGCACGGCGTGTTACAGCGGCGGCAGGCGCGGCTCGCGGGCCTGTCGCTCCGGCAGATTCAGACGCGCGTCCGTTCGGGGCGTTGGGAGGTCGTTCACCCGGGCGTCTATCGAATCGCCGGAGCGCCCCACGCGTGGCACTCCGAGCTGAAGGCATTGTGTCTGTGGCTCGAGCCCGAGTGCGTGCTCTCCCATCGCTCCGCAGCCGAGCTGCACGGGTTCTCGCGCTTCGACGGCTGCCACGCGAAGGACATCACGGTGCACCGCCGGGTTCGCGACGCCGTCGGAGTGACGGCCCACCGCACGAACGACCTTCCCTCACGAGAAGTGACCGTCATCGACGGCTTTCGCGTCACCAGCATCGAGCGCACCCTGCTCGACCTGGCCGCAGTGGAAGAAGCCTCGACCGTCAGAGCCTGTCTCGATGAGGCCCTGCGCCGCCGGTGGACGACGCTCGAGAAGCTCTCGCAGCACCTGGGCCGTCACGGTGGAGCCCGCGGCATCGCCACCCTCAAAGCGCTCGTGCACGAGTACCAGGGCGGCGATGGCCCCACCGAGAGCGAGCTCGAACAGCGCGTGCTCGACGTTCTCGATGAACACGACCTGCCACGCCCGGTGAAGCAGCAGGTGATGAAGGCGGGCGACCGCGTGCGCAGGCTCGACTTCCGCTTCCCCGGCACACGCGTTGTGCTCGAAGCCGACGGCTACGCTTTTCACGCGGGCCTCGCCGAGTTCGAGCGTGACCGCACCCGGGCCAACGCGCTCGTGGCGAAGGGCTTCATCCTCCTTCGATGGACGTGGCGGGCGCTCGAGCAACACCCGCACCAGCTCATCGACGAGCTCGAACGGGTGCTCGCGTCAGAGACCCGTCGCGCGGCCTAGCGCCTCAGCTGATGGGCCGACGCAGCGCCCCTTCACCGCGCATTCTTTTCGGTGTCGCTCTCCAGCGCCGTGGGGCACCGTCGGCCCACCATGGCCACCAGCTTCACGCCGATGTCGAAGAAGATCCGCAAGGACGACGCGCTCGAGTACCACTCGAAGGGCCGCCCCGGAAAAGTCGAGGTCGTGCCCACCAAGCCCACGGCGACGGCGAGAGACCTCTCGCTCGCGTACACACCGGGAGTCGCCGAGCCCTGCCTCGAGATCGCGAGGGACCCCGACCTCTCGTACCAGTACACCGCGCGCGGCAACCTCGTCGCCGTCATCTCGAACGGCACGGCGGTGCTGGGCCTCGGCGACATCGGGCCCTGGGCCGGCAAGCCGGTGATGGAGGGCAAGGGCGTGCTCTTCAAGAAGTTCGCCGACATCGACGTGTTCGACCTGAACGTCGACGCGAAGGAGGTCGACCTCTTCTGCTCCATCGTGAAGTCGCTCGAGCCCACCTTCGGCGGCATCAACCTCGAAGACATCAAGGCGCCCGAGTGCTTCATCATCGAGGAGCGCCTCAAGCGGGAGATGAACATTCCCGTCTTTCACGACGACCAGCACGGCACCGCCATCATCTCGGGCGCGGCGCTGCTCAACGCGGCCGAACTCGCAGGCAAGAAGCTCGAGAACCTGCGCGTCGTCGTCTCGGGCGCCGGGGCCTCGGCCATCGCCTGCACCAACTTCTGGGTCACCCTCGGCGTGAAGCGCGAGAACGTGTTGATGGTCGACACCAAGGGCGTGCTCCACAAGGGCCGCACCGACAACATCAACCAGTGGAAGGCGCCCTACGTGCAGGACACGAAGGCGCGCACGCTGGCCGAGGCGCTCGAAGGCGCCGACGTCTTCCTCGGAGCGTCGGTGAAGGGCGTCGTCGACGGGCCGATGCTCAAGCGCATGGCGAAGAAGCCCATCATCTTCGCGCTCGCGAACCCCGACCCCGAGATCAGCTACCCCGAAGCGCGTGAAGCACGGCCCGACGGCATCGTGGCGACGGGCCGCTCGGACTACCCGAACCAGGTCAACAACGTGCTCGGGTTTCCCTTCATCTTCCGCGGAGCCCTCGACGTTCGCGCACGGCAGATCAACGAGCCGATGAAGCTGGCCGCGGCAAAGGCGCTGGCGGCGCTCGCGAGAGAAGACGTGCCCGACGCGGTGTCACGCGCCTACGGTGGAGAGCGCTTCACCTTCGGCCCCGACTACATCATTCCCAAGCCGTTCGACCCGCGTGTGCTGCTGTGGGTGGCTCCGGCGGTGGCGAAGGCCGCGATGGACACGGGCGTCGCGCGTTTGCCCGTCGACCTGAACGTCTACCGCGACCGGCTGCACAAGCTGCAGTCACGCTCGAACCAGGTGATGGCGAGCATCGTCACGCGGGCGCGTTCAGCAACGAAGCGCATCGCGCTGGACGACGGTGAGCACCCGCGCGTGCTGCAGGCAGCGCGCATTCTGAAAGAAGACGGCGTGTGTGAGCCGGTGCTGCTCGGGAAGAAGGACGTCATCGAGCGCGCCATCGTCGAGCACAAACTCGAAGACGAGCTGGGCGGCGTCTCCATCGTCGACCCGGCCACCAGCCCGCTCGTCGAGCGCTACACCGACGCCTACTGGAAACTGCGTCAGCGCCGCGGAGTGACGCGAGAGCTCGCGGCGACGCGCATGCGGTTCCGCGGCTACTTCGGCGCGATGCTGGTGCGGGAAGGTGCAGTCGACGGGCTCGTCACGGGGCTCACGCAGACGTACCCCGAAGCGGTGCGGCCTCCGCTCGAGGTCATCGGCACGCACCAGGGCCGGCGCGCGGGCGGCGTGTACCTCGTGGTGCAGCGCAACGACTTCAAGTTCTTCGCCGACTGCACGATGAACCCCGAGCCGACGCCCGAGTACCTGGCCGACATCGCCATCGCGACGGCCGACCTCGCGCGCTCCTTCGACGTCACGCCGCGCCTCGCCTTCCTCTCGTACTCGACGTTCGGCAGCGCGGCAGGCTCGTCTCCCGAGCGCATGCGCAAGGCCATGGAGCTCGCCCGCGCCGCGCGCCCCACGCTCGAGATGGACGGCGAGATGCAGGTCGACCCCGCGCTGCTGCAAGACGACCGCGAGCAGCGCTACCCGTTCTCGGCGCTGACCGGCGACGCGAACGTGCTCATCTTCCCCAGCCTCGACGCGGCGAACATTGCGTACAAGCTGCTGTGGCACTTCGGCGGAGCAGAGGTCATCGGGCCGCTGCTGCTGGGCATGAACAAACCGGTGAACGTGCTGCAGGTGAACGCCAGCGTGCAGGACATCGTCAACCTGGCAGCGGTCACGGCGGTGCGCGCGCAGGGTGGCGAGTTGGTGTTCTGACGCACACCGCCCCAGAGCAACTCCCCTCGTTCTTGGCGCTCAAGAACCGAATCGGTCAGCAGGAACGGCTCGTGGAGAACGCGAGCAACAAAGAGCCCTCTGGTTGCGCTGCTCCTCTTGGTCGTCCGCTGAGCAACCCGCTCCGCTGCTGACAGTTTTCGTGGGCGCCGGCGGGTCGGTCTGGTGCTGGGACCAGAACGGTGACCCCGAGGTGTATGGCTTCGACCCAGACCGCGTCGAGCGTGAGGGGGCGCGGGCCGTCGAGACCGAGCGGGTCTGCGTGTTACCGCTACCTGCTGCGCGTCGAGGGTGACCGCGCGCGCTTCGACTCAGAGGCGACGGGGCGTTCAGCCTGGCGGCGCTGGGCAGTTCCGTCTTGTCACGTGAGGTTCACGAACGAGGCTCAGCGAGCAGTTGTTCACCGACAGCGCGCCGAGGTGCGGCAACTGCAGCTCAACACCGAGGCGCCGGCCACGTGGCGCTGCTCGACTTCGGGCTCATTCGTTCGCACGGTGTCCGCTCCGCGAGTTCTTGTGGCACGGTTTCCGGGCGCGCCGAGTCGTTGTGCGGGAAGAGCCCGTCGCTCTGCCGAGTGCGAGCAGCAACCGACAGCCCTGCAGAATGCCAAGACCAGGCCCTGCGACCGGCGCTCGGCAACAGGACACGGAGCCGCGCTCGCGGGACGCGTGACCTTCAGCGCTGAATGCGCGAGAGAGGTTTTGTGACGACTCCGCAGCCGAGTTCGCGCGGGTTGCCGCTGCCAGTATTGCTCGCGCTGCTTGGGCAGACCGCCATCTCTGCCGGCACGCATCTCGCGGCTCGTCGAGCCACGCAAGACGTCGACGCCATCTCGCTGGTGACGATGCGCATTCTGCTCTCGGCCGCGGGCTACGTCGGCGTGCTGGCCGCGTTGAAGGGGCCGATGTTGCCTCCACGAAAAACGTGGGGCTGGTGGTTGCTCTTCGGCTTTCTCGCGGGCCCGGTGAACCAGGGCTTCTTCGTGTACGGGCTCTCGCAGTCGAAGGCCTCGCATGCGGGGTTGCTCTACGGCCTGACGCCAGTGGGCGTGTACCTCTTGAGTGTCGCGCGCGGCCGCGAGCAGCCCACGCGCGCGCGGCTGGCCGGCATCGTCGTGGCGTTCGCGGGCGTGTTGGTGTTGCTGCTGGGCCGTGGGCTCGGTGAAGCGCTCGGCCCGTTGGTGGGAGACCTCTTCATTCTCGGCGCCGTCATCGCGTGGGTCTTCTGGACGGCGGAGTCGCGGGAGAAGGCGCAGACGTTCGGCGGCTTGCGCACCGCGGGCTGGAGCCTCATCGCCGGCGCGCTCTGGTGCCTTCCCGCCGCGCCCTTCGTGGTGAAGCTCGACGCGTTTCTCGCAGCGCCAGCCATCGCCCACTGGTGTCTCGCGTATCTGGTGCTGCTGACGAGCATGGGGTCGTACGCGTTGTGGAACTACGCGCTCTCGCGAACGGAAGCGTCACGCGTCGCCGTCTTCGCGAACCTGCAGCCCATCGCGACGGCGGTCGCGGCCTGGGCGCTGCTCGACGAGAAGCTCGGCTGGGAGCTGCTCGTCGGTGGCGTGCTGGTGCTCATCGGCGTGAGGCTGGCGCAGCGTCAGTAGCCCGACGCGTTGTGGCGTCGAGCAGCACGGCAAACAGTGACTCCTGCCGCGCTGGATTTCCTCGGCGATGACCCGCGTTCTCCGCCGTCGAGATCAGCGCATCCTTCGCTGCGTGTGCCGAATCGACAGCGTCGACACCGAAGCCGTCAGTGGTCGAGGTTCGCTCAGCTCGGCGCCTTGCTGAAGGTACGGACCGCTGTGCGTGCTGAGAAACGCAGCGAGCGAAGTCAGGTACTCAGCAAGGTCTGTCGGTCTCGTGCCCTCGAGATCCTCTGTCTTCGCCCACTTCTCTGATGGAATCGGCGAGCGCGTCTGGGAAAGACACCAGGTGATGACGCCCGTCGCGAGAATGGCTCATCCCCCAGCCGTCCTCTCAGAGCAACGCGACGCGACACAGGCTCGCCTGCGGTTGCACACAGATCGTGCCGTCAGCCGTCACGCCTTCGCAGTGGGCCACTCCGCATACGGAGCTGCCACAGATGTGCGCCCTTCGTCGCGAGCGCTGCGCAGCCTCAAGGCACCAGCAGCCGCTGCACCTCGAGCGCCTCGGCCGTGCGCCCCAGATGATTCAGGCACCGCACCTTCTGCTGCAGCACCATTCTCCGCAGTGGCGCCTCTTCGACACTGTCACCGGCGGGAGCGCGCAGCCACCGGTCCGCCTCCTCCAGCGCGAGCTCGCAGTTCCCCACGTCGGCCAGCCTGGCCACCGCGCGGGCCTGCGTCTCTCTCGTCGTCGAGTTGATGGGCACGAACGGCACGTGCGCCTGTCGCTCGAGCTCACGCAGGTTCTCTTCGATGGAGCGCAGGTTGAACCCGGTGCCCCGGCGTCTGCGAGTCGGCGGCGGAGCCACGGCCACGCTCCCGGGCTGCACGGTGACGACGGTGTCAGGCGGCGCGTCGATGGGAGGCGCGGGGGGCGGCACGTTCACCGGCGCCTCGGCGATGCCGGGCGGTGGCGCTGCCCACTCCTCTTCGGGGTTCGCCGACGGCGGCTCGACATCGGTCTCGTCGACCGCCACCACGGGCTCGATGGCCGGCGTCGGGGCGACGACCTCGGGCTTCACCATCGGCAGCGGCGGAGTGCTCGGCGCAGCAGAGGGCCAGCGGTAGTCATCGAGTTCGCCTTCGTGCCAGGCGACCGCGTGGCCGGCCGTCACCACGTGCGTCGACTTCGGCGTCTTCACCTCGACGCTGCCCTCTTCCACCGCGACGACGACCTTCGCCAGCTCGCGCGACACGAGGAAGCGCGTGCCCAGGTCCTTCACCTCGACGTCGCCGGCACGAACGGTGAGCAGCCGGTCCTCCCGATGCGGCACCACCATCGCCAGGCTGCCACGCGTGAGGTCGAGCGTGAGCGTCTTCTCTTCGAGCTTCGCGAGCTGCACATCGGTCGCGCCGGTGAGCCCCGCCTTCGTGCCGTCGGGCAGCTTGAGCCACAACGAGCCGTCCTTCTCGGTCGACACCTTCGCGCCCGTCTCGAGCGCCTGCGACTTGCCGAGCGCTCCCGTGCCGCTCTTCGCCTTGCGCGCGCTCGCGACGACGGCCTTCACCGGCTTGCTGGCAGGTGCGGGAACCACCACGGGCGGCAACGGCGCGGGAGGCGCGTTCGCGATGGGCTCGAGCCCACCACCACCACCATCGACGGGCTGCGATGAGACGAGCCGGAACGCGATGAAGGCCAGGCCACAAGCGGCCGCGGCTGCGAGCACGAAGCGCGGCGTGAAGAACGAGCGCCACCACCCGCTCAACGAGCGCGCGGCTTCTTCATCGACCTTGTCGGCCAGCACCGTGCCCACCCGTCGCGCCATCGCGTCGGGCATCGGCGGCGGCTCGGGCAACAGCGAGAGCACCGAGAGTGACGACTCGACGTCAGCGAGCGCCGCGCGGGCTTCAGCCGACGCCTCGAGCTGCGCCTTCACCTGCGCCATCTCGGCGGCGGGGAGCTCTCCCTTCGCGTACGCCCAGAGCGTGTCGGTCGAGGGCGTCGTCATGGCGCACCGGCCTTCAGCTGCTTCACGGCCTCGGTGAAGTCGACGCGCGCGCGGTTGAGCCGGCTGCGCACGGTGTTCACGGGGCAATCACAGAGCTCGCCGATCTCCTCGGGCTTCATGCCGAGCAGGTCGTGGTACACGAACACCGAGGCCTTCTCTTCGCTCATCGTCGAGAGCGCCTTCTGTACCAGCATCGCGGCCTGCTTCACCTGCGCGGCGCGCTCGGGGTCGTCGGTCTCGGGCGCGGCCTCTTCGGGCAGCTCGTCGGAGTCGTGCGGCGCCTCGGGCTTTCGGCGCTTGCTGCGCAGGTGCATCAGCCCGACATTCACGCAGACGCGGTGCAGAAACGTCGTCACCTTCGAATCGCCGCGGTAGCCCTTCAGGGCCCGCATCAGCTGCAGGTAGCTCTCCTGCACGAGGTCTTCGAGGTCGGGCGAGTTGCCGACGACACGGAACAGCACGCGAAACGCCAGCTCACGGGTGCGCTCGTACAGCTGGGTGAACGCGACGCCTTCACCGTCACGCGCGGCGATGGCCAGCGAACGCAGCGGGTCGGCCACTGCGATGGAGTCAGTCGCCATACGTGGGAGGGTGAGGACGAGCGCCGTCATGGCAAACATCTGTTGCCGCGCCAAGCCGCGACGATCCACCCGGCGACGGCTGAATTGCGCAGACCTTCCGCATGGTTGGGCTCTGTGACGGCGGCTATTTCTTCTTCTTCAACTGCCGAATCGCGTCGGCGGCCTCGTCCTGGCCGCAGTTGATGGGGCCGCTCGGGCCCTCGTCTTTGGGCAGCTCCGAGAGGTTGCGAAGCGCCGACACGGCGTCGACATCACCCAGCGCGGCGAGGCGATTGGCGGCCAGCTGACGAACGCGGCACGACTTCGACTGCAGCGAGGCTCCGTAGCGGGCGACGAGGTCGAGACCTTCAGCGGTGCCCGTCGCGTCGAGCCAGCGCAGCGCGCCCCACTGCTTCGCCGACAGCGGCTCCTTCGCGTAGGCGATGAAGGCGGGCGTGAGGCGTTTGGGAGGGACGATGGCGATGAGCTCCTTCAGCTCGGCGTCGGCCTCGGCTTCGGCGAAGTCCTCGGCGAGCGACTCGAGCAGCATCGGGTGCGCCGCGTGGAGCGCCTGATACGGCTGCGCCGACAACAGCCCGCGCTCGGCGTCACGACGACCGGCCTTGTGCAGCGCCGCCGCCTTCAGCGCGAGCAGCATCGGCGTCTCGCCCTTCGCGCCGGGCAGGTTCGAGTCGATGAGCTCGAGCGCTTCGGTCGTCTGGTCCACCGAGAGCAGGCGCGAGACCTGCTCGGTCACGGGTGGCGGCCAGAAGGCGTACGCGGTGGGGAGCGTGGCGATGACGAGCGCGGTGACGATGAGGCTCTTCTTCCACTGTGAGTCGAGCTGACGCGTGAGCTTGGCGACGGTGCGCGCGCCCTGCCCGACGTTCGTCTGCACGCGCCCGGCGGTGATGGTGAGGTTCGCCCACGTCTGCGTGGTGACGGCCTGCAGCGCGCGCCGCGTCTGGGTGCCGAGGTCGAGGTCGGTGGGCGCCTGCAGCCGCAGCGCCTCGACGAGCGCCGCGCCATCTTTCGGGCGGCTCGACGGCTTCTTCTCGAGGCAGGCCATCACCAGCTTCACGAGCCCGGGGTAGCTGCGCAGCTGCGGCGCGACGTCGTCGATGGAGGGCGGCTTCTCGCGAACGTGCTGCTCGAGGTAGTCGCGCGTGTCGGGCCCGAGGAAGGGCAGCCGGCCCGCGAGCATGCGGTAGGCGAGCACGCCGAAGCTGTACACGTCGGTGCGTGAGTCGACGGGCTGCGCGGTGGCCTGCTCGGGCGCGACGTACGCGGGCGTACCGACGGCCTGGCCGGGGTGAGAGACGAACGGGTTCGACCCCGGCGGAGGCAGTGGCGGAGGGCCGCCCTTCATCTCCTCGTCGGGGATCTCCATGAGGCGGGCGATGCCGAAGTCGAGCAGCCGCGCCTGCTCTCCGCGAAGGCCGGGGCCGATGACGACGTTCTGCGGCTTGATGTCGCGGTGCACGATGCCGCGCTCGTGAATGGCGGCGAGGCCCTCGGCGAGCTGCACCATCACGCGCATCGCGCGACGCGGCTCGAACGGCCCCTGCTTGAGCGCCGCCTCGAGCGTCTCGCCTTCAGCGAGCTCGAGCACCAGCACGGTGCCGTCTTTGCCCGACTCGAAGTCGATGACGCGCACGACCGAGGGGTGGTCGACCGTCGAGAGCAGCCGCGCTTCTCGTTGGAAGCGGTCGGCCATGGCGGGCTGGGTCGAGAGATCGCGCTTGAGCACCTTCAGCGCAACGAGCCGTCCGAGCGAGACCTGCTCAGCGAGGAAGACCTCGGCCATGCCCCCGCCTCCGAGGTGGCGGATGAGCTTGAAGCGTCCTCCCAGCACGAGTCGGTTGGCGGCCACGCGACGAACCCATGACCTACACCGTCGAGCGCCGCTCAGCCACGGCGGGGTGAAACCCGATCTGGAGGTTCGATTTCGCCTTCGCGCCGGGCTCTTCGCCCACGCCCGCGGCGTCAGGAGGCGCTGGTGATCAACGACGCGACCTCATCCAGGCGCCGATCCACGCGCGCAATCGTCACTGCAGCACGAAGCGATAGACGTAGCGGACCGAGAGCGTGGCAGGCGCGCCGGTGCGAACGCCTGGCTCCCAGCGGCTCTGCCGAATCGCCTGCACTGCCGCTTCGTCGAGGCCGTAACCGACGCCACGCAACACCTTCACCGCCACGACGCGTCCGTTCACGTCGATGGTGACGAGGAGCTCGACCTCACCATCCACCTCGGCCTCTCGCGCGTCGGGTGGGTAGTCGAGACGAACTTCTTCACGAATGCGCGGCTCACGGTCGGCGACGACGGCGAGCGGCGCGGCTGAACCACCGCCGAGCGGAGGCCCATC
>JBEOKA010000203.1:0-14481 GCA_040275325.1 Myxococcaceae bacterium
CCGAGGTGCTTGTCTCCCCCTTCCGCAGCGAGACGTTGAGCATCACTGACGTCAGTCTGGGGCCGACGGACTTCTTTGTCCCGGCGGTCATCGCCCTGCTGTTGCAGCACATCGCCGTCACGCTGGCCGGCCTGTCCATCGTTCGCGAGCGGCAGGATGGGCCAATCGAGCTTTTCCGCGCCTCGCCCGTGTCGGCGTTCCAGACGCTCATCGGCAAGTTTCTGGGCTATCTCATCCTGACCGCGGTCATCGCCACGGTGCTGACGTTGCTGGTCGGCATCGTGCTGACGCTGATGACGCCGTGCAGTCCGTTCGATGCGATCGCGTTCTTCCCGGTGACGGTGGTGCCGGACGTGATGGTCGTGGCCGCGCTGGGTGTGTGGATTGGGCTGCGTTTCCGCGGGTGGTGGCAGTTCGTGTTGTCGTGGTTCGGGGTGGTGCTCGCGAGCGCGATTCACACCTCGTGGCCCATCGTGTTCGGGCCGCAGGTCTCGGCGTGGAATCACCTCGCCGGGTTTCTGCCTGGGCCGCTGTACGACGAGGAGCTGCATCTCCCAGGGGCCTTGTTGTGGTTTCGGCTGGGGTCGTTGTTGCTCGCGACGTTCGCGGTGTTCGGCGCGGCGCGGACGGCGGGCGATCGGAGTCTGCTGACGTCGCGTGGTCGCGCAATCGCCCTGCTCTGCTTCGTGCTGCTCGAGATGCTGGGGCCGACGCTGGGCTTCCGCATGAGCGATCACGCGCTGGCGGCGATTCTCGGAGGGAAGACCGAGAGCGAGCACATCGTGCTGATGCACCCGCGTGGGCTGACGCCGAAGGAGGTCGCGCGGGTGATGGGCGATCTCGAGTTCCGGTTCGGGCAGATCGCGGACTTCGTCGGCGGCGCGCCTCCCGGGAAGGTGACGGTGTGGTGGTACCGGAGCGCGGAGCAGAAGCAGCAGCTCGTCGGCGCGGCGCACACGCAGTTCGCCAAGCCGTGGCGGCGGGAGATTCATGTGAACGACTCCGGGTTTCCGCACCCGGTGGTGAAGCACGAACTCGCGCATGCGCTGTTGGCTCCGCTCGGGGCGAGGCCGTTTGGCGTGACAGCGAGGATTTTCGGGTTGAGCCCGCATGTCGGCGTCATCGAGGGCATGGCGGTCGCGGCGGACAACCCGATCGACGATCTCTCGCTGCAGGAGTGGGCGGCGGCGATGAAGAAGCAGTCGATGCTGCCCGACGTGCGCACGTTGCTGGAGCCGCAGGGATTCTATTCAGCGCCGGCCTCTCGCGCGTACACGACGGCGGGAGCGTTTCTGCGCTGGCTGCAGGAGTCGCGCGGCGCGGAGAGGTTGAGAGACCTGTACCGTGATGGCGATTTCGCGCGGGTGTACGGGGTCGAGCTGCCGGTGCTGGTCGGTGAGTGGGAGACGTTTCTCGATGGCGTGAAGTTGGAGCCCGAGGCGGTGAATCAGGCGTTCGCGAGGTTTCGCCGGGGGAGTCTGTTCGATCGCCCGTGCGCGCGTGAGGTGGCGAAGTTGTCGGCCGAGGTGGGGCGGTTGTCGGCGGAGGATGGGCCGGCGGCGCTCGAGGTGTTGTCGCGGTGTGAGGCGTTGCAGCCCGAGGAGCCGGGGCACACCCTGACGCGCGCCGCGACGTTGAGGCGAATGGGGAAGGACGACGAGGCGCGGGCGCTGCTGGAGAGGTTGGCCGAGCGCGTGAAGGAGGCTCCGTCGTCGTGGGCCGATGCGGCGTTGGCGCTGGTCGATCTGGCGATCGCGCGTGGTGATGATGTGACTGCGCAGACGTTGTTGGAGCAGTTGATCGAGAAGCGAATCTCTCCCTCCATGGATCGCACGGCGCGGGTACGGCTCAGATCGTTACAGGCGAACGGCGCGGTGAAGACGGCGATGGTTCGCTATTTCTCGACCGACTCCGATGCGGTGCAGGTGCACTGGCTGGAATTGGCGCGAGCCGAGCAACCCCAGGACGCGTGGGTGGCCTATCTCCTCGGGCGACGGCTGCATCAGCGTGAGGCGTTCGCCGAAGCGCTCAAGGTGCTCGAAGTGACGTTGGCGGACGGGACGATGCCCGAGTCGATTAGGCGCGAGACGATCAGGCTGATGCTCGAGTCGGCCTACGGCGCAGGCGCGTGCGAGCAGGTCAGCCAACTCGCAGAGACGGCAAAGTCCATCTCAGGTCCCTTCGGCGCCCGCGCCCGCGACTGGGTCGACCGCTGCGACACCAGGCAGCGACCATGAGTTCACGGCTCTGAATCGTCGGCGTCTGGATGCCGGTTTTCAGTGTGCGCAGCTTCGAGTTCCAGCTCCTCAGCCTCAGCCAGGTACCTCTTGCCACCGCGAGCGCGACACACCCGGGCAAGCTGCAGGAGGTGTGAGCGGTCTCGACACCATTCCACCCGTTCCTGCGCAAGCAGGTAGGCGCGCTCGAGTTGAACGTTGAAGGAGACGAGGTGAGCAATGGCATTGTCAATCATTGAATCCCACAGCCACGGCTCTGAATGCATGTAGCTCTCTGCAACATCCAACTGCTCATCAACAGCCCTCAAGTCGCCTTGAGACATCCGGCCTGTGATGGCCCAGATACGTCGAGCTTCATCACCGGTCATCGGCCTTCGCGCTGTGCTCATGTCACAACCCCAATCTTCTCAGGCACTGCTCCAGCGCTGTCCAAGCATTCGCGTGGCAGCGCGCTGGATTCTATCCAGAAGCAATACAAAGCTGCTCGTTCAGTTGAGCTCTCGCCACGCAACCGGCTGCATCCATCGGAGGGTTCCTTCGACCGAATGGTGGAGGCGGAGGTCTTCGCACCATGCCGCCAACGGCAGCCCCAATCAGGCGCGCGGCCACCGCTGTAGCCATCCCAAGCGCGGCGTTCGTAGACCATTCGTCCAACTGACGCGACGAGTTCGAGACGGCTTCACATGACGACGAATCACCACATCGACACTCTTTGCGCCATTGCTCGCGTCCAGAGTCTCGACGCTCAGACTGTGTCGACTCCCGCGGCCTTGAAGGTCTTCGTCGCGGGCGTCACCGACTCTTCACCGGCAACGCCATCAGCCGCCGCGCCGAACAGCTTGCGAATGTTGTCACCGAACAACGTGATCACCCCGATGGCCGCGATCGCGATCAGCGCGACGATGATGATGTACTCCGTCATTCCCTGACCGCGGCGCTTCGAGTGCAGCTGCTTCTTGCTCGGCGTCTTCATGACGACTCCCGGTTCCGTGCGTCGCGACAATCGCATCGCCACATGCGGAGTTATCGCCAGCACCGCGCACGCCGAACATCGGCCGAAGCTCCGTCGGACATCGAACCGTCGGTCATCGGGAGGATGCGAACAGACTCCACCGCATCAACACCGCCGGCTCGCCGAACCATGGGTTCTTCGTCGGCGGCGTGACGCTGATGACGCGCAACTCGCCAGGGTCCGCTTCGATCCACTCGCTCTGCCCTACGTACGCCATCGTGTGCAGCCCATTCGCCGTCACCATGAAGTCGCCCGGCCGCAACGTCGACACATCGGCCACGTTCAATGACTGCACAGGCCCGACCTGCACCGCGAACGCGCGATAGCCGTCTTTCAACGCGAGCGCTGACGCATCGAAGAACCACAGCTTCACCGCGCGCCGAAGGAGCCCCGGGTTCACACCCGTCACCGCCTCACGCACCAACGCCCGGCGAAATGACGTCCGCACCAACCCGGAACAGTCGATGACGTTGCCGTTCTCTCCGCCCCAGACGTACGGCGTGCCCAACAACGCGCGCGCCTCGTCGATGGAGCGACTTCGCACCCGCGCCTCATCGACCTCGCGCACTGGCATCAATGCCAACACACCGAGCACGCCGACGATCACCACGCGTACACGAATTGGAATCGACAGCAGCACTGCTCCGAGAAAAGCGCCGACGCCCACCACCTGCGCAACCCGGGTCAGCCCATTCCCAATCGCAGCCCAGCTCGTCATCGCCCACAGCAGCGCGCCCGCGACGGCCAGCCCTGCGATGAGCCGGCTTCGTCTCACTTGTCGGTTCGACTTCGCCGTCGCGAGCCACACTCGCCGCGGCTCAAGTGAGAGACCGTCATCACAGTGCCGCCGCTCCTCAGGCTCGCTTGGGGCTTCGTCTCACTCTTCTTCGTCGTCGTAGTCCGGCATCACCTGCTTCTTCGACGGCATCGGCGTCAGCTTCTCGGGCGTGAACGTCACGCGCCGCCAGTGGCCTTCACCTTCCGTCTTCGCAGCGACACCCTTCACCGCTCCGGCGGCCTTCAGCGCGCGCGCCCGGTCTTCCGCCGACAACGACATCACCGCGTAGATTCGCCCGCTCTTCACCGACTTCTCGGCCAGCGTGGTGAACAGCTTCGCCATCGCCGGGTCGTCCTTCACCTCGAGCGTGCGCTCATCAGGCTCACGGTTGCGCGGAGGCGGCTGCTCCTTCACCGGCTTCGCGGCGTTCTTCTGCGGCGGTGCAGGCGCCTTCTTCGCGCCATTCGCCGGCGTTGCGGCCACCTGCTGCTGCGGCGCCGACGGCTTCGCCACCGGAGCCTGCTTCTCGTTCCGCTCGGGCCGCGGCTCGGGGAACGCATTCACGCCCAGCGACACCCACCGCTTCTCGACGTTCGGCCGGTTGATGGCCTTGTTCACGAGAAACTGAATGCAGTCGACCAGCCACGAGCGCGGCTTGCCGGCCGTGATTCCAGGCGGCTCACCCTCGAAGTGCAGCGCGATGCCGATGCCGCCATCGGGCATGTCTTTCAGCTCGGTGCGCGCGGGGTAATCCATGTGCTTCAGGATTCCCTGCACCAGCGTCTCGACCTGCGCCTTGCGCTCCGCCGTCGCCGGGCCAACCAGCGCCGCCGCCACGGGAGCCACTGCCGTCATCGCGGGTTCGCTCATTTCTTCGCCACCTTCGGAGCCGCCTGACCTGTTCGCTCGAGGTACTTCCTCAGCGCGAACTGCTGGGCGATCGACAGCAGGTTGTTGGTGAAGATGTAGAGCGCGAGGCCGGCCGGGTAGTTCAGCATGATGACCGTGAAGAAGATCGGCATCACCCAGGTGATGAGGAACGCCTGGCTCGGGTCGGTCATCATCTGCGGCTGCAGGCGCTGCGTGACGATCATCGTGATGCCGAGCGCGAGCGGCAGCAGGTACGTCGGGTCTTTGTACGTGAGATCGCCCCACACGCCGAAGAACGGCTCGCCGTACAGCTCGTAGCTCGTGCGCAGCGTGGTGAAGAGCGCGGCCCAGATCGGCAGCTGAACGAGCAGCGGCAGACAGCCACCGAGCGGGTTCACCTTCGCCTCCTGGTACAGGCGCATCTGCTCGAGCTGCTGCTTCTCGCGATCGTCAGGGTACTTCGCCTTGATCTTCTCCATCTCGGGCTGGAGCTTCTTCATCGACTCCGCCGAGACCATCGCGCGGTGCGTGAGCGGCAGCAGCGCGACCTTCACCATCACCGTCAGCAGAATGATCGCCGCGCCCCAGTTGCCGAGCAGGTTGTGGAAGAACCGCAGGAAGAAGAGCAGCGCCTTGCAGATGACGGCCCACATGCCGAAGTCGACCGTGCCATCGAGGCCGACCGCCGAGGCCGTGGGAGCTCCGCCAGCCGCCGTTCCCGAGGGCGCGCCGACCGTCTGCAGCATCTCGAGATCCTTCGGGCCCAGGTACGCACCGAACTCCTTCGTCACCGAGCCGTTCGCCGCCACCGTGATGGGCAACGCGAGCTGAATGCGGCGCTCGGTGTTGGTGGTGTGCAGCACGCAGCGGCCCTCGGTCGCGCCACCCTTCGGCCACAGCGCCGTGAGGAAGTACTGCTGATCGATGCCGACGTACGCGATCTGCCCCTTCTCTTCGAAGTCGCTCTTCGGCGCGCCGCCACAGCCGAGCACGGTGCCTTCCTTCTCGCCGGGCATGTGCCGCGTCACCGAGTCGCCAGCCTTGCAGAGCACCGCCGCCTGGTTCCCGATGCTGCCGAACAGGCTGGGCGCTTCTTCTTCAGAGGGATCCACCGCGCGCGCCGCCTGAATCGCGAGCTCGCCCGTCTGCGTCTGCGCGCTGGTGTTGGTCAGCGTGACCGCAACGTGCACCTCGTAGCCAGCCGGGTTGCGCTCGGCGAGCTTCAGGTCGGGTGAGAGGCCCTTCGCGTTCGGATCCCACGTGAGCGTCTTGGTGATGCTCCACGGGCCATCAGTGCCGGTGAAGACGAGCTTGCCGGGCGACTCCTCAGCCACCACGTAGCGAAGCGTTGGCGACAGCGGAGCCGCTCCCAGCACCGCGACGCCGAGCTGCGGCGCCTGGCCGGGTACGGGGTTCGCGAGATCCATCTGCGCGCCCGCGTCGAACGTCTTGCCGATGAGCCGCTGGTACCCCTCGCCCACCGTCAGCCGCTGCGTCTCGCGCTCACGCGTGCCGGTGAGCACCGCGTCGGTGAGGCCGGCGCCGACCGAGGTGAAGACCATCTTCATCGATGGGCGCTCCACCGGAATGCTGCGAACGGGAATCTCGACGGGCGCAGGCGCGGCAGCCATCGTCGGCAGGCCACCGTCATCGAGCGCCACGGGAGCCACCGGCGCGACGGCGATCGCCACAGACGCATCGACCGCTTCGGCCAACCCACCGTCTTCGAGCAACGCGACGCCACCGTCGAGGGCGGCGAGGCGGGCGCGCTCCTTCTCGGCCTCGGGGCCCCAGATGAAGACCTGGAACACCATGGTGAGGCCGAGCATCAGCGCGACGGCGAGGTAGAGGCGTTTCTGCGTGTCCATTGGTGGTTTCTTTGCCGGCTTCAGTCGGCGCCGGGACTCGTGTGGTGCGGCGCATCGGGCAGGTCGGTGGCGAGACGTCGGCCGAGCTGCGGGTCGATGCGGGAGACGATGGTGGCGGCGTCGACGCCGTCACGCGGAGGGACGGGATCGAGCCCGCCCGGGTTGAAGGGGTGACAACGGCCGATGCGATGAATCGCGAGCCACAGCCCCTTGAAGGGCCCGTGCACCGTGATGGCGCCCATCGCATAGACGCTGCACGACGGGTGGAAGCGGCACATCGGCGGCAGCAACGGAGACAGCGCTGCTTTGTAGAGACGAATCGGCGCGAGCAGCAGACGCGCGAGAAAGCCCACGGGCCGACGCGATGAAGCGACGGTGAGGCTGGCGCTCACGAAGGGAATCTCCGCTTCAACTCGGCGATCACCCGCTCGAACGAGCGCACGAAGACAGGCCACTCGGCCGTCGCGGCGCTGTTGCGAGCGATGAGCACCATGTCGAGTCCCTTCGGCAGTTCGTCACGGCGCGTGCGGTACAGCTCGCGCAGCCTGCGACGAACACGGTTTCGCACCACCGCGTTCCCGACCTTGCTCGAGACCGTCAGCCCGATTCGGCAGGGCTCGGCTGGCTTGCCGTTCGGTTTGAACAGCGCGAGCACACAATCGGCCGACACCTTCATTCCGGTGTCCTGCACGATCAGGAACTCGCGCCGCGATCGCAGGCGCAGCGACTTCGGGAACGCGTTGGAAACCGGAGCCGCCACGATGGCGAGTTACTTCTGGTACGCGCGCACGACGAGGCGCTTACGGCCCTTCGCGCGACGGCGCTTGAGCACTTCACGGCCGGCCTTCGTCGCGTTGCGCTTGCGGAAGCCGTGCGCGCGGTTTCGCTTCACCTTCGAGGGCTGGTACGTCGGGACTCGCTTGGCCACGATGTGGCTCCTTCTTGCTACGACGGGTTCGGAAAGCTTCGAACCCCACGCTGTTGTTGGGAGACCTCGCGGTCATCGCGAGGCGGCGCGCCCGCATAGGCAGGCAGTTCGGCTCGCGTCAACACGAAGTGTCATTCGCCCTTCCAACAATCGGGCCTGTCACGCGGCGGCGACGGTTTCTCACGAAGAGTGAAACGCTGTCAGGTGAGCTGACATGGAGCGCACATGTCTGCTGATCATTCGCCTTCACACGTGGTGTCGCACGATCAGACGATCGGCGGTTTGGGCACTGTCGCATTCGAGGCCGCTCCCTCGGAGCGCTCGGTTTCGTCGGCTGGCCCGGTTCCTGCCCTATGTCCCTGAGAACACAGTGAAACGTTCGCGTTTCACCCTGCTGAATTCGAGGATGACCATGAATCGGACAGTCTGGATGACGATGGGAATGACGGCGCTGCTGGCGGCCGGGTGTGGAACGGGCGACGCGTCGCTGCAGGCTCCCGCGGTCGATCAGGATCAGCCTGACCGCGAGCTGGGCTGGAGCGAAGACGCGAACCTTCGTTCTTCTCCCACGCTCGACCCGATCTTCCAGGCGGCGGCCGACGAGTTTCATGTTCCCGCGGCGCTGCTCAAGGCGATCGGCTGGGCGACGACGCGCTACGAGATGGTGAACGCCGAGGCCGACTTCGAAGGCGCACCCGAGTCGTTCGGCCTCATGGGCCTCGGCGGCGACGTTCTCACGAAGGGCGTCGAGCTGGCAAAGACGACGAGCGAACTCGCGAAGAGTGATGCGACAGCGAACGTGCGCGCGGCGGCGGCGTGGCTCGATGCCGAGGCGACGGCGCAGAACGTCGATCGCGCGAAGCTGCTCGCGTGGGTGCCGGTGGTCGCGGGCTACTCGCGCATCGAGGACTTCCAGGCGCGGCAGGCGTTCGTGAAGGGTGAAGTCTTCGGCGCCATCACCGAGGGCATCGGCGCGTTCAGCGATGACGTGGCGGCGAGCGGCCAGGCGCTCGAGCTCGAAGGCGCGGTCGGAGAGATCGCCACCGTCTCGCAGGGCCTCTCGCGTTCGCCCGACTACGAGCGTGGCGTGTGGCGCCCGTCGCCGAACTTCAGCACCCGCTCGGGCCGTGTGCAGATGGTGGTCATTCACACCTGCGAAGGCGCGTACTCGGGCTGCTACGGCTGGCTCGCGAACTCCCGCGCGGGCGCCTCGGCACACTACGTCGTCAGCGGTGATGGCCGTGAGGTCTCGCAGCTGGTGCGCGAGTCGTCGAAGGCCTGGCACATCGCCGCCGACTACGACTGCAGCCGCAACTCCGGGAAAAACTGCAGCCTCAACGGCGTGCAGTCGAACAACTTCACCATCGGCATCGAGCACGCCGGCTTCGCGTCGCAGTCGTCGTGGCCGGGCGCGCAGATCGACGCGTCGGCGCGGCTCGTCTGCGACATCACGCAGGATCACGGCATTCCGCGCGACCGCTTTCACATCGTCGGGCACGGCCAGCTGCAGCCGTGGAACCGCACCGACCCGGGTCGCAACTGGCCGTGGACGTCGTACCTCGCGAAGGTGAACTCGTTCTGCGGCTCGGGCTCCACGCCGACTCCGACGCCGACGCCGACTCCCACGCCGACCCCGACGCCGTCGACCATCACCATCGACAGCAACAACGCGAACAACAACCAGGCGCGTGGGTATCTGCAGGTCTCGTCGAACTGGAAGAGCTCGACGAACGTCGCGGGCTACTACGGCAGCGGCTACTGGTACGCGTCGACGGCGCCGGTGAGCGACGGAGCGGCGTTCTTCTTCAAGCTCGACCAGGCCGGTGCGCGTACCATCGAGGCATGGTGGACCGCGGCCAGCGATCGTTCTCCCGACGCGACGTTCGTCGCCATCAACGCCCAGGGCCAGAAGGTCGGCGAGGGCTCGGTGAACCAGGCGGCGAACGGGGGCAAGTGGAACAGCGTGGGCCGGTTCAACTTCACGGCGGGCTGGAACAAGATCGTGCTGTCGCGCTGGTCGGCGAGCGGCAAGGTCGTCGTGGCCGACGCGCTGCGCGTGAAGTGAGGCTGACGTCGCTGGGCCTGCTGGTGCTCCTCGCCGCGTGCAAGGAGCCGCCGAAATGGGAGGCCCACGACGCAGCCGTCGTCGTGGGGCAGTCGGCTCCTTCGCCGCGCAACGACAGCGGAGGCGCGACCGCAACGAACTCTGGAGTTCCGACCGCGGCGGGTGGCTCAGACCGCGGGCTTGGTGGGTCGCTCGACGAAGTTCGCGATGCCGGTTCGTCTCCCCCGCTCTTTTCGGAACCGCGCCTCGCGTCAGGACTGCTCGCAGACGTTCGCGCCGCAGGGTTGATGCTGGTGTTCGCTTCTGAACGAAGTGGCGCTCCGCAGGTGCATCGGTGGGACGGCGAGTTCGAGCGGGCGTTGACCGACGGAGCCGCGCACCACCTGCAGGACGTCGCGGTGGAGCATCGTGAAGCGCTCGTCTCCCGGGTCGATGGAGAGACCGAGCAGCTCGTCGCGGTGAACCTCGATGACGCCGGTGTTCGTGACGTGGGTCCGCGCATGGAGAAGGCGCACGGCGCGGTCGTGTCGGCCGATGAACGCCTGGTCGCGTTCGAGGCGTCGTTGAAAGACGCGGCGTCGATTGCGGTCATGCCCTTCGATGGATCCTCCGAGCCACGGGTGGTCGCGCAGCTTGGGCAGACGGGCTCCTTTCAGCCGGCGCTCACGCTCGATGGACGGCTGGTGTTCACGAACTCGTCGACCGGCGATCCCGAGCTCTACCTGCAGCCACTCGACGGTGGAGCGCCGACGCAGCTCACCGCGTTTCACATGGAGGACTTCGGCGCAGTGCCGGCTCCCGATGGGCAGCGGTTCGCGTTCGTCTCGAATCGGGAAGGCAGCGACCGAATCTTCGTGCAGCGCCTCGACGGACGAAACGTGTCTCGCCTGATGGCTGGGCCGCGCGCGCAAGACGATTCGGAGCGCGATCCCGTGTGGATGCCGGACTCGAAGTCGGTGCTGGTGACGGTGCGCGTGAACGGTGTCTCTCGCATCGCGCGTGTCGATGTCGCCACACACAAGACACTGTGGACGTCGAGCGGTCCGGGGAACGACCAGCTGCCGCGCCCGAGCCCCGATGGCCGCTTCATCGCATTCGTGTCCGATCGTCTGGGCAACCCCGACGTCTTCATCATGCGCGCGAACGGAAACGACGCGACACGGGTGACGAGCGATCCAGCGCCCGAGTACGGACCGCGCTGGTCAACGCTGCGCTGACAGATTCGGCGACGCCGACTTCGGCTCCGCGGCAGGCACCGGCCCGAGGAAGTCGAGCGGATCGAGCGGCTTTCCATCGCGACGCACTTCGAAGTGAAGGTGTGGACCCGTCGTCTTGCCCGAGTCTCCGACCGTCGCGACGACCTGCCCGTCACGCACCTTCTGGCCGGTCTTCACGCGCACGTCGCGGTTGTGGGCGTAGAGCGTCACCAACCCATCCTGGTGCTCGACGATGACGATCAGGCCGTAGCCCTTCTGCTCGCCGGCGTAGAGCGTCGTTCCCGGCGCGGCAGTCTTCACTGGTGTGCCCGCTGGTGCGGCGAGATCGATTCCGTCGTGCGGCTCTTTTCCTTTTCGACCGAAGCGCGCGTAGAGGACACCACGCAGCGGCCAGCTCAACGGGCCGTTCGATTTCCCGACCTTCACAGCGGTGCGTTGCTTCGGCTTCTCTGGAGCTGGAGACGCTGGGCGAGCGGGTGGCGTCGGCTCGGGAGAATCGGCTTCGACGACCTTCGGCGCTGGCTTGTGCGCTCCGGGAATGAGCAGCTCTTCGCCGATCTTCAGCTCGCGGGGATCGTCGAGCTTGTTGGCCGTCATCAGCTCGTCCACCGTGAGGCCGTACGTCTTCGCGATTCGGTAGAGCGTCTGGCCCTTCTCGACTTTGTGACGGACTTCTCCGCTGTTGCTCACGAGATCGACTTCGCGGTGGGGGCGCGGAGAGAAGGAGCTGGCGCTCGACGTGGTGACGCACGCGCTCACGAGCACTGGCACGACGGCGCAGAGGAGCAGACGGGCAGTCACCACCCCGCAGTGTGCGACAGGCTGCGACAGGGGCTAGTTTTCGACCTGCATGACGCTCCATGACCGCATGAACGAGCTGAACCGCCTTCCCGTGAAGCGCACGGTGGCCCTTCCTCACAGCGGGTTCGACGCGGGCTCGCGGCTGATCAAGCGCTTCGGCGGCGAGGCGGTTCACGAGCGGTATCAGTTCGGAGGCAGCGTTCCCGAGGGCTATCGGCTCGTGATGTACGTCGTGCTGACGGACGCGGTGGTCGAGGTCGAGGAATACGAGGACTCGCCGCAAGCCAACACCTTCGCCCAGATCTCCACGCCGACCGAGGCACGGGCCGATGAACTGCAGGCCGTGATGGTCGAAGGCGTGCTCGAGCAACGACGCGCCGAGTTGCAGAAGCTCCCGGTGAAACGAAAGGTCCGCCTGCCGAAGAGTGGGCTCGAAGCGGGTGCTCGCGTGCTGAAGCAGTTCGGCGCCGACGACGCGCAGTGCGGAATGCTGGAGCGACGTCACGAATACGGAGGCAGCGTTCCCGAGGGCTATCGCGTCGAGCGGATCATCGTGCTGTTGAACGCGCTCGTGGACGTCGAGGAATACGAAGACCGACCCGACGACGAGACCTGGGCGAACGTCTTCGCGAGGAATGAGGCGCAGGCGGACGAACTCGAGGTAGCGCTCCGTTCAGCGTGACGCAGCAGCAGTGACCGACTCGGGTGCAGGGCGGGAGGCGACGAGCCGACGCATGCGCAGCAACACCTGATCGGAGAGCCGCTTCACACCATCGGTCACCAGCTTGCGGTGCTGATCATCGGCGGCGCGATCGACTCCCAGCGGCGTCGAGGCGACGTCGGCGCGCACGCGTTCGTTCACCGTGAAGAGAATCGTGCCCGTCTTCACGTCGAACAACGTCGCCTCGAGCACTCCAGCCGACTCCACCGTCGTTCCGGGAACGAAGAGCGCGGCGATCAGGGTCAGGTACGAGGCCGCGGCAGGGTTCGGTCGCGTCGCGTCGATGAAGCGGTGGCGGTACAGCAGCAGGTACTCGGTGCGATAGCGCGCGGCGAGTTCACGCAATCCCGCGAGGCCGCGATCGACCGGCCACTCACTCGAGATCTCCGTCGCAAGTTCCACC
Organism: Myxococcaceae bacterium; assembly: GCA_040275325.1. Classification (GTDB taxonomy): domain Bacteria; phylum Myxococcota; class Myxococcia; order Myxococcales; family Myxococcaceae; genus Xiheimicrobium. The sequence goes on from JBEOKA010000203.1 coordinate 12,901, forward strand.
AGCCCCGACGACTCGAGCGAATCGACCAGCGTCGACGGAGCCGCCTCCACCGGCACCGCGTCATCGACCTCGTAGCGAACCGCGACCGGCAAGACGCCGACGCGCGCGTGCTCCTCGAGGAACACTGGCGACGCGAGAATCGACTTGAGCTCCGACTCTCCCAGCGCACTCCGATCGCGCGCGAAGTGGTTCTCGGTCAGCACCGCAGGCGCGGCGGGGCCTGGCTCGAACGCGAGGGCCTGCATGGTGGGCATCTCGGCGCGCACGGCGGCACACCCGGAAGAGACGACGAGAACGACGAGGGCAAGACGAGACATGGTGCTTCCTCCTGTTGCGTGGAAGAAGACACCGGAGGAAGACCGGCTGCGGCATCACGGCGACATCGTTTCTTCACGGAATCGGCATGGCGGACCACGACCTCCAGAAACGTCTCGAGAAGCTGGGCGAACAGCTCGTCACCGACATCGAAGCCTGGGAGAAACGCACCCGCGCCGAACGCTCCCGCGTGCTCGACGAGCTGACGCACACCCTCGAAGGAAAACTCGGCGAGGCGATGACGAAGCTCGCCGAGAAGAACTCGAAGCTCGACGAGCGGGCTCGCAAACGTGAAGCGCGACGACTTCGCCGTGAGCAGCGCCGCGAGAAGCAGCCCAGTGCCGCGGGTGGCATCGTCTTTCTCATCGCGGCCGTCATCTGCGCGGTGATGGGCATCGTGAACCCGCAGATGTGGTGGATGGTGTTCGTCGCGCTCGGCCTCGGCCTGAGTGGCGCAGGGCAGCTCGCGGGCGCCGCTCGGCTGAAGAAGGAGCTCGCCGAAGAAGCGGCTGAGGCCGAACCCGAGGTGGAGGCGCAGAAGACAGCCTCCGCGCCGCACGAGGTCGATGTGATCTGCGATCAGCTGCTCGCCGATCTCGCCGCCGCGCCCGAGACGGTGCGCACCTTCGTGAGCGACCCACAGAAGACCGTCGCCAGCATGCGCGCCACGCTGAAATCGCTCGACCAGCGCCGACAGCAGCTGTTCGCCGAAGACGCGAAGGGCCGGCTCGACGCCGCGACGAAGCTCCGTTCCGAACTCCAGACGCGTCACGATTCCGCGATCGATCCCGAGACGAAGACGCGCATGGAAGAAGCGCTGCGCTCGATGGCCGGCCAGGCGTCGGCGCTCCAGCAGCTCGTCGTCATGAGCGAGCGCGTCGACGGTGAGTACACGTCGTTGCTCGTGCACCTACAGGAGCTGCGCACCCGCGTCTCCGTCGCCAAGTCGAGCCACAGCACGGTTCAGCTCGAAGGCCTCAAGTCGAGCGTGCAGCGGCTCAATGACGAGCTCGGCGCGATCTCGGAGGCGATGGAGGCAGTGCGTCGCGGAGATCTCTCCCCAGTGAGCGAATTCACCGGCGACACAGCGAAGACGGACCGCACCCGTGTCACGGAGTGAGTGGCAGCTCGCCGTCGCGCGCGCAGTGAAGGCGATTCCGAAAGGCCAGACCGCTGGCTACGCGCTCGTCGCCCTGCTCGCTGGAAAACCCGGAGCCTCACGTGCCGTCGTTCGTGCGCTCCACGAACTCGACGACGTTCCCTGGT
>JBEOKA010000204.1:0-41775 GCA_040275325.1 Myxococcaceae bacterium
ACGAACACGAGGCCGGTCCACATCAAGGGAAGAAAGAGATTCTCACTGGCCAACAGGGAGGTCATGGCGAGGTTCGCAGGCCACAGCGCCACGAGCATCAGGCCAGTTCGGGTCACCTGCTCACCCTGCGGCAGCAGCAGTCGCCGCACGGCCATCATCAGCCACAGCGCGAGCAGCACGTTGACCGCTCGGCCGACGACGACCGACACGCCGACCAGCGTGTACACGCCGCCCAGAAAGAGCGGGTAGCCAACCTCTTGCATCGGCATCGTGGCGAAGAGGATCTCGTTGGAAACGCCTGACGCGAGGTTCGCGGCGAACGCATGGTAGGTCGCAAAGTCGACGGCGGGCTCGGTGGGAACGAGGGCCACCCAGACGACGCGAAGCACCAGCCCGACGACGATGATGACGCTCGTCGACGTGCGCTGCACCAGAACGCGCTGCCACAGGACGAACCAGCCCACCACGAGCGCCGCCACCAGCAGCGCGAACCAGCCCCGGCTCACCAGCCACACCGCCGAAACGAGTGCGCCCGCACCAAGGAGCGCCGCACCCCACCCTCGCACTCAGCGCGCTCCCTTCACGAGTCGCCGGGCGACGAAGTCGAGCCGATCGTTGCCCATGAAGAGCTCTTCACCGATGAAGAAAGCGGGCACTCCATAGGCGCCACGCGCGACGGCCTCTTCGGTCGCGGCCTTGAGCCGATCCTTGAGCGCTGGAGTCGCGGCCTGCGCCATCACTGCTGCCGCGTCGAGCCCCGCTGCCGCCAGCACCTCGGCGATCACCTGACCATCGCTGGCCGAGCGTCCCTCACACCAGATGGCGCGAAACATCGGCTTGATGAACCCGGCGCCCTTCCCTTCATCGAGGGCGACCAACGCACAGCGGTTCGCCTGCGTCGCGAGGAAGGGCACCGTCTCGGGCAGCCGAATCGGAGGGAGCCCGAGATACTCGCTCCAGTCGTTCAGGTCCTTCATCAGGTGCGCGAGCTTCGCGGGGATCTCGGCGGGGCCGCGATTCTCGGTCGCGCGCAGAATTCCCGGCAGGAAACACGGGCGCCAGACGACGACCGCAGGCTGCACCATCGCCTCGATGCGGGTCGACGCGAGGTACGAGTAGGGGCTCATGAAATCGAAGAAGAACTCCACCGCCCCGCTCATTCGGCTGGCCTTTCGCGCGCTTTCGCCTTGAGTCGCGACCTTCTCTCGCAAAGGTTCATTCCACGATGAGCGCCATGACGAAAGCGACGATCGAAGACCTGCGCGGGCTGCTGGAGCGCGACGCCAGGCACTTCGGGCCAACCCTGGCGAAGCTCGCCGCAGAGCGTGGGCTCGCGGTGACGAAGAAGGAAGATGGGTCGGTGCGTCCGATTCCGATCACGGCGACTCCGGTGATCGTCGAAGGGGCTGAGCTGGCCCGGCGCCAGCGCCTCGCCGCGTTGCTGGCTTCGGCGGGGCTCAAGATGTCGAGGGCCGTGCTCGAGGGGCTTCGCAGAGACATCGTGTTCAACGGCCTCTCACCGCTCGAGCAGCAGCTCGCGCAGGCGACCTTCCGTTCGCTCGAGACGCTGGTGACGACTCGGGTCGACTTCTTCGTGAGCGAGGCGGTGCATGCCCTCGAGCTCAACGCGACGATTCCGGCGATGCAGGCGTACAGCGACATCGCCGCCAACACGTTCCTCGAGGTGGTGGGCCGGCACTGGGGCGCGTCCCCCGCCCAGATCTCGACGTGGCAGTCGAAGAACGGCAGCAACGCGAAGGCGCTCTTCGACGCGTTGATGGCGGGCTACGCGAAGGTGCGGCCGGGGAAGAAGCCATCGCGCATGGCGCTGCTCTGCCGGCGCAATGACGCGCAGCTGACCGAGCAGCGCTCGCTGTGCGCGCGGTTCAACGAGCTGGGCGTCGAGGCCGAGGTGGTGCACCCCGATCAGCTGAGCGGAACCGATCGGGTGATCGCCAACGGCACGCCGATCGATCTCGTCTATCGCCACCTCTTCGTGCGCCGCCTCGAGGAGGCCGACCTGCCCGGCGCCGAGTACGTGAAGGCGCTGCTCGCCGAGCCGAACGGAACGCGCGCGGTCGTGCTGAACCCGCCCGCGTCGCAGGTCGAGGTGAAGGCCGTGTTCGGGCTGATGTCCGAGGCGGTCGAAGATGGAGCGATCGCGAAGGCCGCAGGACTGACCGACGACGAGCTGAGCGCGATTCGCACCAGCGTTCCGTGGACGCGGCTCTTCAAAGGAGAGGCGCGGCTCAAAGAGGTGCTGGCGAACCCTGATCGCTACGTGCTCAAGCGCTCGTGGGACTATGGCGGGCGGGCGGTCTTCGTTGGGCGCACCCGCCACGAGGCCTCGTTCGGCGATCGCGTGAAGGCGGCGTACGGGCAAGCGCTCGATTGGGAGGCGATGTGCCGGCGCGCCATCGAAGACGCGAGCGGAGGCGGCTTCGTGGTGCAGCAGGTGATCGACATTCAGCCTGAGCGGCACCTGCTCTGCTCTGGCGAGTCGCAAGCGTGGGCCGACCTCTTCGTCGACTTCTCGTCGTATGCCTCCGTGGGCCTGCCCGACCAGCCAGCCTGGGGCGGCGTCTGTCGCGGCTCCATCTCGCACATCGTCAACATCGTTGGCGGCGGTGGGGTGCTGCCCTTACTGACCGCCGAGGTTGCCCAGGCGTTGCACTCGGCAGCGGCAGGCAGGGTGAAGTAGACGTCGGACCGAACAGGAGAAGAACGAACATGGCTTTCGACCCGCAGCAGCAGTTCGCAGCACCCTCCGCCGCCTCGATGCTCGCCGAAGAATCGGCCAGCGCGTTCATGGCGAAGGTCTACCGGTGGATGGTGGCTGGCCTCGCGTTGACGGCGGGCACGGCCTTCTTCGTGGCGTCCAATCAGGAGGCGTTCGCACTCGTTCGAGGGCTCTACCTGCCGCTGATTCTGGCGGAGCTCGCGGTGGTGGTCGTGTTCTCGCTCATCGCGCACAAAATCAGCGGGGTCGTCGCCGGAGCGATGTTCCTCGGCTACTCGTTCCTCTCGGGGCTGACGCTGTCGGCGATCTTCTTCCGCTACAACCTCGGCTCGATCTCGACGGCGTTCTTCATCACCTCGGCGATGTTCGGGGCGATGAGTGTCTACGGCACGGTGACGAAGAAGGACCTGTCGGGCTGGGCCACGTTCCTCTTCATGGGGCTCGTCGGGGTGCTGGTGGCGGGCGTGGTGAACATCTTCCTGCAGAGCGACTTCCTGGGCTTCGTGAAGAGCTGCGCGGCCGTGGTCGTGTTCGCGGGCCTCACGGCGTACGACACCCAGAAGCTGCGCCAGCTGCACGCCTCGAGCGGGTACTCGAGCGCTGGCAGCCTCGCCATCAACGGGGCCCTGGTGCTGTACCTCGACTTCATCAACCTGTTCCTGAACATCCTGCGGCTCTTCGGCAGCCGCCGCTGAAGCCCACATGACGTCGCGAACGGGCCGGTTCTCCCGCGGGAGGGCCGGCCCGTCGTCGTTTCTGCCCGTTCGAGTGGCAGAAAACCCGCGCGTGGCACGGACTGGCTGCCGCTCGATGTCAGGGTGGTGTGGTTGAAGGGCAGCATGGGCGGGGAAGTGGCGTTGCTGCGCGTCGCAGCGGACCAGCACGGGGTGATCTCGCGGTCGAGGGCCGTTCGCGCCGGCTTGTCGGCCGATCAAATCGAGCGAAGGGTTCGAAGTGGACGCTGGGAGCGCGTGCTGCCCGGCGTGTATCGCATCGAAGGCGCTCCGCTGACCTGGCAGGCCCGATTGTCGGCCGTCGCGCTCTGGGCCGGCCCGGGAGCCGTCTTCTCGCATCGCACCGCGGCGGCGCTCTGGGGCTTTGCCCGCTTCAAGGCGGGTGGCGTGGTGCACGTCACCCTTCGACGGCGCGCCCAGGACCCCGAAGGCGTCGTCGCGCATCGCGCGGCAGGCCTCGAGACGGTCACGCAGAACGGAGTGAGGGTCACCTCCGTGCTGCGAACGCTGCTCGATCTCTCGGCCACCGAGGCAGAGAGCGACGTGCGCGCCTCAGTCGACGAAGCCCTGCGACGCAAGTGGACCACCACCGACAAACTGCAGTCCTTCGTCGCCCGCAACGGGAAGCACCGGGGCATCGCGCTGCTCTCGAAGCTGCTGACGGAATACCTCGGCGGCGACGGGCCGACCGAGAGCGAGCTCGAGGCCCGCGTGCAGGAGCTGCTCGAGGCCGAGGGGTTTCCGCGCGCCAGCCGCCAACAGACGCACCACGTCGCGGGAAGGCGACGGCGCCTCGACTTCACCTTCCCCGGCACACGGGTCGTCATCGAAGCCGATGGCTACGCATGGCACTCGAGCCCCATCGCCTTCGAGCGCGATCGGGCACGAGTGAGCGCGCTGACAGCCAGAGGCTTCCGCGTGCTGCAGTGGACATGGGCTGCCCTGCATGAGCGCCCAGACGAGCTGGTTCGAGATCTGCGCCTCGCGCTCGCCAGTGAACGCCGCGCGGCGTGATTCAGTCCTTCTTGCGCTCGATGGGGAGCTTCATGCGCAGCCGCTCCACCACCTGCCCGTTCTTCAGGTGCGACGAGACGATCTCCTGCACGTCGTCTTTCGTGACGGGGCCGTACCAGACCTGCTCGGGGTACACGACCATCGCCATGCCGCGCTCGCAGGCGTCGAGGCAACCGGCGCCGTTGATGCGCGTACCCTTCACGTCCTGCGCGTCCATCTCCTTCTTCAGGGAGAGGCGCAGCTCGTCTCCGCCCTTCGAGGCACAGCAGCCACGAGGAGCACCATCAGGGCGGCGATTGGTGCACACGAAGACCTGACGCACATACGGAGGAGGCATGCGTCCGTCATTAGACGCGCAGCCCGCCCTGCGCCACCGTCCGAGAGCGAATTTGCACGCTCCCGACGGGCGCCGACTCTGATGGTGCGGAGTCGCAAAACGCTCGCCCGTCTCGGAAACGAGGCCACTCCCCAGCGGAAACTGATCAGTTTCACATCACAGACTTTCAGCAAAGTCGGTGGTTCGAAAATGACCTGCTGATGAAAAGTGATGTAGGGCCGTGACCATACGCAGAAGGGCCCCTGATACGCAGGCTGTCGCACCTTTCAGCCGAACCTTGCTCCGAGGCCGATTTACCGGCTTTGGAGCCCACCCGGTTTTCCACAGGGCTGGAAAAACCCCCTAAGTGTTGGGTATCGGTCGAAAAATTGACACAAGATGTTGGGCCTCTAGGCTTGACACCGAAATGTGGCGGGCGCATAACGCGCCTCCGAATTTGGAGGCGAAGCACCCTGTAGCACCCGGTCCGGGAGGGACGCTGGGTGCGAAAACTCCCACCTTTCAAGCTTTGCACCCCCAGGGGCCACACACCTGAGGGGCTGATCAGTCGTCACCCATCACTCATACCGGCAGTCACATGTCAGACCACGCTGAAACACTGGAGGGGAATCACATGGAGAAGGAGCTGGCTTCCATGAACGTCGCGGTGCCCGGAGGTTCCATCTCGCTCGACAGCCGAGCGGTGCCTCGCAATGGCAAGCGCCAGGGCCTGACGGTGAAGCGGTTCTTCACCACGCCCGGCGTCGACCCTGCAGACGAGATCGCGTGGGAGTACCGCACCGCCTCCATCGCGGGTGAAGACGGCAAGGTCGTCTTCGAGCAGAAGAACGTCGAAGTGCCGAAGTCGTGGTCGATGCTGGCCACCAACGTCGTCGCGTCGAAGTACTTCCGCGGCACGCCCGGCACGCCCGAGCGCGAGACCAGTGTTCGCCGTCTCGTCGGCCGCGTCGCCGACACCATCACGGCCTGGGGTGAGACCGGTGGCTACTTCGCGACGGGCGAAGACAAGGCCGCCTTCCACGCCGAGCTGACCCACCTGCTGCTTCGTCAGAAGGTCGCCTTCAACTCGCCCGTCTGGTTCAACGTCGGCGTCGAGGAGCACCCCCAGTGCTCGGCGTGCTTCATCAACTCGGTCGAAGACTCGATGGAGTCGATCCTCGGGCTCGCCAAGACCGAAGGCATGCTCTTCAAGTACGGCTCGGGCACCGGCTCGAACCTGTCGCCGATTCGTTCGTCGAAAGAGATGCTCAAGGGTGGCGGCACGGCCTCTGGCCCCGTCAGCTTCATGAAGGGCTTCGACGCGTTCGCCGGCGTCATCAAGTCGGGTGGCAAGACCCGCCGCGCCGCGAAGATGGTCATTCTCAACGTCGAGCACCCCGACATTCTCGACTTCATCCGCTGCAAGGTGAACGAAGAGAAGAAGGCGTGGACGCTGATCGACGGCGGCTACGACAGCTCGTTCAACGGCGAGGCGTACTCGTCGATCTTCTTCCAGAACTCGAACAACTCCGTTCGCGTCACCGACGAGTTCATGAAGGCCGTCGCCGACGACCGTGCGTTCCAGACGCGCGCCGTGCGTGATGGCGCTCCGATGGACACGTACCGCGCGCGTGACGTGTTCCGCGAGATCTCCGAGGCCGCGTGGCACTGCGGTGACCCGGGCCTGCAGTTCGACACCACGATCAACGCGTGGCACACCTCGTCGAACACGGCGCGCATCAACGCCTCGAACCCGTGCTCCGAGTACATGTTCCTCGACGACACCGCCTGCAACCTGGCGTCGTTGAACCTCATGCACTTCCGGTCGATCGACGGTGAGTTCGACGTCGACGCCTTCTCGCACGCCTGCGACGTCACCCTGCTCGGCCAGGAGATCGTGGTCGGCTTCTCGAAGTACCCCACCGAGAAGATCACCAAGAACTCGTACGACTACCGTCCGCTCGGGCTGGGCTACGCCAACCTCGGCGCGCTGCTGATGGCCGCGGGTCTGCCGTACGACTCCGATGAAGGCCGCGCGTACGCGGGCGCGATCACCTCGCTGATGGCGGGCCGCGCCTACCTGCAGTCGGCGAAGATCGCCGAGCACCTGGGCGCGTTCGCTGGCTATGCCGCCAACAAAGACCCGATGCTGGGCGTCATTCGCAAGCACCGCAAGGCTGCCTACCAGCTGCCCATGCAGCGCACCGAGACGAAGCTGCACGGCGCGCAGAAGAAGGTGTGGGACGAGGCGCTCGCCCACGGTGAGGCGCACGGCTACCGCAACGCGCAGGTCACCGTGCTCGCGCCGACCGGCACCATCGGCTTCATGATGGACTGCGACACCACGGGCATCGAGCCCGACATCGCGCTCATCAAGTACAAGAAGCTCGTCGGCGGCGGCATGCTCAAGATCGTCAACCAGACGGTCCCGCTCGCGCTCCAGAAGCTCGGCTACAGCTCGACCGAGATCGAGGGCATCACCACCTTCCTCGACAAGAACGACACCATCGAGGGCGCGAGCCAGCTGAAGGCCGAGCACCTGCCGGTGTTCGACTGCGCGTTCCGCCCGGCGAAGGGCACCCGCTCCATTCACTACATGGGGCACATCAAGATGATGGGCGCGGCGCAGCCGTTCCTCTCGGGCGCGATCTCGACGACGGTCAACCTGCCGAACGAAGCCACCGTCGAAGACATCGAGATGGCGTACCTCGAGTCGTGGCGCGCGGGCCTCAAGGCCGTCGCCGTCTACCGTGACGGCTGCAAGCGCAGCCAGCCGCTCAACACCTCGAAGGAGGCGAAGAAGGAAGAGGTCGCCGCGCCCGCCGCCGCCGTGCAGCGTGACGCTCGCCACCGGCTGCCCGACGAGCGCCGCGCCATCACCCACAAGTTCAGCATCGCCGGCCACGAGGGCTACCTCACCGTCGGCATGTACGAAGATGGCCAGCCGGGTGAGCTCTTCATCACGATGGCGAAGGAAGGCAGCACCGTCTCGGGCCTGATGGACTCGTTCGCGACGGCGATCTCGCTCGCCCTTCAGTACGGCGTGCCGCTGCAGGTGCTGGCCGACAAGTTCAGCCACACCCGCTTCGAGCCGGCCGGGTTCACCAACAACCCCGACCTGCCGATCGCCAAGTCGATCACCGACTACATCTTCCGCTGGCTGTCGCTGAAGTTCCTGCCCCAGGAGGGCGCGAGCGAGAGCCTGATGGAGGCCGAGGCGAAGAAGGTCGCGGCTGCGCAGCCGGTGAAGGCCCCGACGCCGACGCCGCCCGCGGCTTCGATGGACACCAAGGCCGCGAGCTTCTCGTTCCTGAACCAGGCCGACGCTCCGCCGTGCCCGGTGTGCGGCACCATCACGGTGCGCAACGGCGCTTGCTACAAGTGCCACAACTGCGGCGCGACCACGGGCTGCAGCTGAGACACACGGAGGACACCGCAGCGCCTGCCACGCGCGGGCCCGACGGGGGATGCTTCGGCGATCCCTGTCACTGACGGTGCTTCCAGGGAGGGGAATCGGCCTCGGGAAACCGGGGCCGTTTTCTTTTTCTGGCGATCGTGAATCTCGTGGGGCGATCCCGCGCTCCAGCACGAGGTGCACGTCACCCTGCCCCCGCTGGCTGGAAGCTATGGCCTCGAGTGGCTGGTGGAGGCAGGAACGCAGGTCGAGCGGGGCCAGGTGTTGGCCTGGCTCGCGGTCGCCGATCACTGCGCGCTGCTGCCCCTGAACGCTCCAGGCTCGGGGGTGCTGACGGCCCGGTGGAGCGCGCTCATCTCATCAGGCCGCGCTGGTGCCATCGTGGGGTCGATCGACGGCGACGAGGCTCCGTGTCTCGCGGCGCAACGCCAGGCACTCACGCAGGAACGGGCCGTCGTCATCGAACGACTCGAGGCGATCGCAGTGAAGGCGAGCCATCCGACTGCCGCGGCGCTGCTCGATCCCGAGCGTCAGAGGCTCTCGACGTGGCTCGTCGAATGCGACCGGCTGCTCGCGGGTCACGTCGAGCAAGAACCCGCGGCGCGGCCTGCAACGTGAGCCGACCGCACTGCGAGAAGCGCATGCTGACGTCGGGGGCCAGCTCGTCGGCGTCGCCCTCTCTGCATGAGTCGCCATGGTCCTCCGGCGACCGAAGACGGCGAGGTCTGCCAGCGTCGAGCAGGCGCCGCAGCGCCGAGCGCTCGCCCGGGCTGCCTCGGTGGTCGCTTCAGCCTGTACGTCTTCGCGCCCTCGTCGACGGCTTCGACACTGCTTGCGCTCCGCGACCTTCACCATCTCGTGCGCCCACACCAGCGCTCGAGCCGCCGCTTGCGCGCGGCCGCCGAGCGCGTCGAAGCCATTCATGCGGGAGCCCGCACGAGCGCCGCGGTGACGTCGAGACCATCATCGAGCCGCACCTGCGCGCGGCCGCCGAGCACGTCGAAGCCATCGAGTGCGGCGCTGCGCGGCAGAAGACAGAGCCGATCGTCGCGGGCTCCTTCAGCGGTCACGCGAGTCTCGCCGCCGTTGCCGTGTTAGTCAGCTCAGCAACAGGTCGGCTCCGCGTGACTCACACCTTCGTCAGCGATCGCGTTCGGCTGTTCATCATCTGGCTCTTCGTCGCGCTGCTGTTCGCGCCAGGCTTCGTGATGAGCCTCGTCGATCGTTTCACGAACCCGCACCCACCAGACGTGCAGGCGATTCTGTCGGGCCTCGCGAGCGTCTTCGGGCTTGGGCTGCTCTGGAGCATGTGGCTCAGCCTTCCCCCGATCGCGATCACTGGCACCACCATGCTCGAGCGGCGGGCCTTCACCCGGCGGCGCATCTCGCTGGAGCACATCAAACGAATGAAGCGCCTCGCGGTGACGCGGCACCGAACGCGCATCGACGATCTGACGCTCTTCACAACCGAAGATCGGGTGCTCACGACGATCGACCTGGTGAGAGTGCGCGACGCCGATGCGCTCGTGGCGCTGCTGCGGAACCTCACGGGCGCCGCGGTCGAGAAGGCGAACCGGTGACGGCGGTCAGAACCCAGTCAGCGGCGTGACGAGATACCTGCGCCCATTCGACCTCGGCGCGGGCAGCTGGCCAGCCGCGATGTTCACCTGCACCGAGGGATAGAGCAGGCGTGGTGGAGACAGCGTGCGATCTCGAGCCGTGCGCTTCTCGACGAAGGCCGGCTTCGACATGGACGCCGTGAGCTGCGCGTTGGCCTGCTTCGCGCTCCCCACGGTCGTCATCGCGCGCCACGTTCTCCCGGCTGGTGGATAGTCGTGACCGACGAAGAGCCGGGTCGCATCGGGCAGCGTGAAGAGCCGGCTCACCACCGAGTCGTAGAGCGCGGCGGCATCACCTTTGGGGAAGTCGCACCGGCCCACGCCCACGTCATCGAGGAAGAGCGCGTCTCCGGTGAAGACCGCGTCGCCCACCTGAAAGCTCATGCACGCCGGCGTGTGGCCCGGCGTCGCGATGGCGGTGAGCTCGAGCGTGCCCGCCTTCAGCACCTGTCGATCCTTCAACAACACGTCGAACTGCCGCCCATCGGTGGGGAGCTCGTCGAGCGCGAAGACGTCTTTGAACACGCCCTGCACCTCGACGATGCGCTCGCTGATGCCCACCTTCGCGCCGTAGCGCTTCTTGAGCCACTGGCTGCCCGAGAGGTGATCGGCGTGCGCGTGGGTCTCGAGCACGTGATGCACCGTCAGCTGCTTCTGATCGATGAAGGCCGCGAGCCGCTCGAGCGACTCCGTCCACAGCTTGCCGCCCGAGGGCTCGTAGTCGAGCACCGGGTCGATGATCACGGCGTCGCGAGAGGCCTCGTCGAAGACGACGTAGGTGATGGTGAAGGTGCGTTCGTCGAAGAAGGGTTCGATGTTCATGGCCGTCGAGAGCCATGCGGGCTCGAGAACGATTCGCGCATCACCTGTCAGAGCAGGCCAGCGGCCGCGAGCCCCATGCCCGCGGCGACGACGACCGCGAGCACCGCGAACCCAAGCTTGAGTGGCCGCTCAGGAAGCCGGGCCGAGAGCGGCGCACCGACCAGCGCGCCGAGCACCGCGCCGGCCGCCATCGGTCCGACGAGCGCGAACGGAACATGGCCGGCGACGAGGTGGGTGATGGCGCCAGACAGGCTGCTCGCCGCGATGACGGCCATCGAGGTACCGATCGCGCGATGCAGAGGAACCTGGGCGAACACGGTGAGCGCAGGCACGATGAGAAACCCGCCCCCGACGCCCAGAAAGCCGGTGAGCACCCCCGTCGCCATGCCGACGCCCAGCAGCAACAGCGTCGAACTCCGGGAGCCAACGCCCTCGCGGCGCCCACGGAGCATCGACCCCACCGCGAGCAACAACACGAGGGAGAAGAGGCCCATCGTCACGCGCTCTGGAACGAGGCTGTGCAGCTTCGCGCCCGCGACAGCGCCCACGATCGACGGCGCTCCGAAGAGGCCAGCGACGCGCCAGTCGACCCGCCCTTCCCTGCCGTGCGCGATCGAGCCCGCGACGGCAGCCGCGAAGACGACAGCCAGGCCCGCGCCGGTCGCCACCGTCATCGACTCCGAGAAGACGACCATGAGCGACGGCACCGCCAGAATGCCGCCTCCCGCGCCGAGCAGCGCGAAGACGACGCCGAGGGTGAGGCCGACCACGAACGCGAGCATGCCGAGTTGAGCCTGCCATCACCCGCGACGGTTCCTGAATCTTCGGCCGCGCGCCCTGGCTCTTCGTCGTCACCCCGCGACAGCGGACCAACCCCCGGAGCCCCATGATCGACACCATTCACCACCGAAAACTCGTCGCTGACGGAGCGTTGCTGCTCGACGTTCGAACTCCCTCTGAGTTCAGAGAGCAGCACGTGCCACGCGCGCTCAACGTGCCAGTGCAGGAGCTGCCGCACCGGCTGAACGAGCTCGGGCCCACCACCCGCCCCATCGTCGTCTACTGCCGCAGCGGCGGTCGCAGCGCCCAGGCGACCGCCGTGCTCCGTCAGGCCGGCTATCAGGTGAAGGACCTCGGGCCGATGACAGCGTGGTGAGCGCGCTCGCCGAACGGGAGTAGGCTGGGCCTCGTGCAGAAGGGCCCCATTCTCATCGTCGACGACGATCCAAACCTGCGCGAGGTCGTTCGCGTCGCGCTCGAGCTGCAGCATTTCGAGATCGTCGAAGCCGGTGACGGCAAAGCCGGCGTGGAGGCGTTTCAGAAGCACCACCCGATCGCCGTGGTGCTCGATCTCATGATGCCCGAGCTCGACGGCTTCGAGGTCTGCCGGCGCATTCGCGCGACGAGCCGGGTGCCGATCGTCTTTCTCTCGTCGCGCGACGACGAGCTCGATCGCGTGCTGGGCCTCGAGCTGGGCGGCGACGACTACGTCACCAAGCCCTTCTCGCCTCGGGAGCTCGTCGCCCGGGTGAAGGCAGTGCTTCGCCGCGCCGAGCCCGTGAGCGCTCCACCAGCCACCGACGACGCGAAGAAGGAGCGCACGCTGAGCCGCGGCCCGCTCTCGCTCGACTTCGAAGCCTGGCGCGCGTTCTGGAACGGCACTGAGGTCACCCTCACGGTGATGGAGTTCAACCTGCTCGCCGCGCTGCTGCGCGCTCCGACGAAGGCCTTCAGCCGCGATGAGCTGATCGATCGTGCGTACGAGGGCGTCGTGGTGAGCGATCGCACGGTCGACAGCCACATTCGCCGCGTTCGCCAGAAGTTCGCCGCGGTCGGAGGCACGGTCGTCGAGACGGTGCACGGCGTCGGCTATCGCCTGGGCCTGCCGTGACCTGGCGCCCCCGGTTGTGGATGGTGCTCGCGGCCGTCGCGGTGATCGCCATGGTGGCGGCGATCGGTGGACTCTCGATCGTCCGGTTCTACGACGATCAGCTCGTGCGTCAGACCGAGGGTGAGCTGCTCGCGCAGGGCGCCGTGCTCTCAGAGGTCTTCGCGCTGCAGCTCGCCCAGCGCCTCGAAGACGAGAACGGCTACGGCGTCGTCGCCACCGTGCAGCGCCCGCGCGCCGCAGATCCCACGCTCACCCCGCTCGTGCCGATGCTGCGCGCGAACGACCCCGTGCTCCCTTCTCCACCGCCCGCGCCACCGGCGACGCAGGCTCCTGACCCGATCGCCAAAGACGCGGCGCTCGCGATGGCGGGGCTCATCGAAGAGGTCAGCAAGACGACGCTCGCGGGGCTGCGGCTCGTCGACGTGAACGGCGTGGTGCTGACCTCGAGCCAGGAAGACGTCGTCGGCCACTCCGTCGAGAGCCGCGTCGAGTTCCAGCGCGCGCTCACCGGTGAAGCCGTCAGCCTGCTGCGCGAACGGACGCCCGACCCGAAGGACTCGGCGCTCGAGGGGCTGTCTCGCTCGAACGCGATTCGGGTGGTGGTGGCGCTGCCTGTCGTTCGGCACGGCCGCGTCTGGGGCGTCGTCATGTTGCTGCGCACGCCGATGACGCTCGCGAAGGCGGTGTACGGCGATCGCAAGAGCCTCGGCGCGACGACGGCGGTGCTGCTCGCGGTGATCGCCCTCGTGGTGATCGGCCTCTCGATCGTCGTCGTGCGGCCGGTGCGGGCGCTGGTGAAGCAGACGCGCGCGATCGCCTCGGGAGATGTCGACGGCTCGAAGCCGATTCCCAGCCCTCGCGTCGCAGAGCTGGCCGAGCTCTCGGGCAGCCTCGCCTCGATGGCCGCGCTGCTCGATCAACGCGCGAAGTACATTCAGGGCTTCACCTCGAGCGTCTCGCACGAGTTCAAGACGCCGCTCGCGGCCATGCACGGCGCGATCGAGCTGCTCACGGACGATCACGACGCGCTGTCACCAGAGCAGCGCATGAAGTTCCTCACCAACATTCGGGCCGACGTCGATCGCCTGACGCGCCTCGTGGAGCGCCTGCTGTTGCTCGCTCGCGCCGACGTGGCGAGCGCGAACGCCGAGATCGCCGACGTCACGGCCATCGTTCAGCAGCTCGAGCAACCACGCGTGCGCGTCAGCAGCGACGAGGGCCTGCGCGCGAAGATCCCCGGCGATGCGCTCAAGGCAACGCTCGGTCACCTGATCGAGAACGGGCTCAAACACGCCGGGCCGAACGCGACCATCGAGGTGAAGGCGACTCGCGCCGCCGACCGCATCGTCATCGACGTGAGCGACGACGGCCCGGGAATCTCGGAGGCGAACGAGAAGCGCATCTTCGAGCCGTTCTTCACCACCGCGCGGGCGACGGGCGGAACCGGGTTGGGGCTCTCGATCGCAGCGGCGCTGCTGAAGGCCTTCTCGGGCAGCATCACCCTGGTCAGGCCTGCCCGCGGCGCCCAGTTTCACGTCGAGGTGCGCACGGCGTGATCGTCACGGCATGCCGACGGTGAGCTCGGTGACGACGCAAAGCATCGCCACCGTGAGCACGGCAGCCATGACGATGCGCACGACGTCGAGCTCTCGCGCGAGCCCCGCCATCGGCACGTTCAACAGAATCAACGCGAGCAGCCCGCCGAACTGCACGAGCGCGCCGATGAATGACACCCAGCGAATCGCGCGCGGCCACCAGTGGCGACCGACCGCGAGAATGAAGGCCCACGCGCCCCAGGCAGCACCACCGAGCACCGAGGGCCAAACCTCCATGACGGCGGAGCATCGACGCACGCGCCGCCACTCCGCAAGTCAGCGGAAGTAGCTGCCGCGAAGATCGACCGAATAGCCGAGCGAGATCTCGGGAGCGCTGGCCGTGATGAGGTGCTGCGTGAAGAAGAGCGCCTTGCCGGGCACTTCTCCGCGGGCCTCGGCTTCGGTGCCCATCTGCTCCATGGAGCCGCCATGCCGCACCCACGTGAACACCTTGGGCAGCACGGCCTCGGTCGTCCACCGGGCGACAGGCCAGGAGACGAGCGGAGACTCCAGCTCCAGCTTCCCCGAGAGATGAAAGACGCCGAAGTCCTGGGCGAGGGCGAGCTCGACGACGGCCTCTGCAGCGCCGAGTGACGCGGGAGCGACCTCGAGCGTGAGCCGCTGTGACGACGCGTCGAGCGGAATCGGCAGCCCATTGACCCGCGCGCGCAAGAACCGCTGCCCCTCGGGAGCCGTCACCACGAGGCTGCCGGCACGATCGAGCTGCAGCGTCAGCTTCACCTCGTGGGTCGCTCGCCCTTCGAGCGTCGTCACCCAGCGGCTGGTGGCGTCTTTCACGAGCGGATCGACGGGCGCGCGCTGCGCCACCTGTGGCTTGTTCTGCACCTCCTGCTTCGAGGCCCACGCCACCTGGTACACGCGCTTCTGCGGGAAGACGACATAGCCGCCCCACTCCCGCACTACCGTCGCGCCGGGCACGTCGAAGAGCCCGTCGTCGACATCGAGCTTGAGCGGCGTGGGAGGCGCGAGCGACGTCGTCTCGAAGCGCGCGAGCGAGCGTTTGCCGTCTCTCGAGGCGCGCACGAGGAGCTTGAACGAGAGCCGATGCGCTCCCGGCCCTGCACAGATGGCCGTCACCGCGCCATCGTCGAGCACCACCACGGCATCGGCGGAGTCGGGCAACGCTTCGACCACCGCGTCGGCGCTCACCTCGAGCAACGGCACCGCCACCGAGGAGCCACTCACCACGCGCAGGCTGGCTTCGACCTCGACCCACAACCCCGCCTCGCCCGGCCTTCCGACGAGCGACAACGACGTCACCGCCGCGACCGGCTTCGCAGCATCCATCGCCTTCGGGCCCAGCAACTCGACGAGCTCGTTCAGCGGCACCGTCGCCGTTCCCGAAGGAGCCGCCGCCAGCAGCATCAACGCCAGCGCGCTCATGGCGTCACCCCCGCCTGACGCGTCGACGAATCATCGAGCCAGCCGCGCACCGACTTCCGCGTCGACAACGCCAGCGCGCCGATGAGCCCCGCGAGCAACTCCACCGTGTAGATGAGGCCCGTGTAGCCCTGCGCCACCACCGCGAGCGTCGGCAACGCCATCGTCGCGACCCACAGCGCGATGAACGTCTTCTTCGGCTCGTCAGGCATCAGGCGCGAGAGCCACGTCACGAAGATGGCACCCAGGCCAATCACCGACAGCGGCCATGCGGCCTCGAAGGTGAGAAACGCGGAGAGGTACGCGATCAGCACGAACGTCATGCCGAAGAGCGCTGCTACGAGCGGGGCCTCGTAGAAGGCCAGCGGTCGCTTGTGCTTCACGCCCAGCGCCATCAGCAGCGCGACGAGCCCGAGGAACGGAAACCATGCGCGTCGCGACATGGTGGAGATGATCGTGTCCCACGTCTTCAGCGACGGCAGCTGCACGCCCAGGTTCACGCCCGACTCGAGCGTCGAGAAGCTCCAGTCGAGCCCGATGCCATCTTTCGACTGGCTCACCGCCGAGGCCGAGAGCACGCCGGCCGGGTAGTCGAAGTTGTCTCCGCCCACGACGCCCACGTGCAGCTTCACGTCGTTCGCCGGCAACGACGGGTCGAGCCGGTACATGAAGGAGTCGAGTCCGCGCGCGCGGTAGCGAATCGTGAACTGCCGCGTCTCGCCCTTCGCGATGCGGCCGGTCCACACGAGGCGGTTGCGCTCGTCTCCCAGCTCGAGCGGCGACGGCTGGCCATCGATGAGGAACTGCAGATCGCTCATCAGCACCTGCGCCTTGTTCATCTCGATGGGAAAGACGAAGGCGACGTCGATGTCGTGCGGGTGCGGGTTGGCGACGGCGTATTGGCCGGTGAAGTCGAAGTCGAAGCCCGAGAAGTACCGCAGGCCGCGTTTGCGATAGTTCATCTTCGCGTCGACGGTGACGTGCTGACGAGCGAGCGGCATCGCCTCGAGCGACGTGAAGACGGTACCGCTGGGCACGGCGCGAACCGAGGGCGCGGGTTGATCGACCGGCGCGCCCCACCGTTCCTCGACGCCAGAGGCCAGCTCGGAGTTCGCGAAGTCGTCTCGTGACTCGACCTGCTCCGAGATGATGAGCGTGAGCGTCAGCAGGATGCAGAGGCTGGCCAGCGTCGGCAGAACACGGGCGCGCTTGCGGGGGCGCGGTGGGAGATGTCGTCGTGGCGGGTCTGGCGGGGTCGGCGTCGGAGCAGGTTGGTCCATGCCGCCATCAACACCGGGCTCGACGCAGAGCCGGCGCACGACCGAAGGAGAGCCCTCGGAGCTTTCGTGCAGATTCGGTGCAGGCCGTCAGCGGCCGGCGTCGAGCGACATGCCCGCGTCGGCTGCCATGACGAGCTGCTTGAGCAGCGCACGGGCATCGGCGTTCGTTGGGTCGACCTTCAGCACGTCTTCGACGAACCGCACTGCGTCGGCCGCGGCGCCCTGCTCGGCCCACAGCTTCGCGCGCGTCATCGGCCCGCTCACGTATCGCTCGAAGATCGGCTTCGTGAGCTTGCCCTGGTCCTTCGGAGAGATGCGACGGTCGAGGGCGATCACCTGCTTCGCTTCTTCGAGCGTCAGCTCCTCGAACTTCGACATCAGAAACTTGTACTCGGCCAGATCCTTCAAGAGCGGCTTGCAGACCTTCGCTTCACGCTTGAGCCCGCGCTCGCACCACTCCCGCGACGTCGTGAGATCGCCCGCGAGAAAGTACAGCCGCGCCGTCTCGATGGCGGTGGGCGCGATCATCTGTTTCCCGCCCGGCGGCAGCGGCGGAGCCTGCGTCACGACCACGGCGAGAAAGAGCGAGAGCATCAGTACGCGTTCTTCGAGAGGAACCCGCCGAACGCCGTGCGGAGCAGGATCTTGAGGTCGAACAGCAGCGACCAGTTCTCGATGTAATAGAGGTCGTAGTCGATACGTTCCTTGATCGACGTGTTGCCGCGCAGCCCGTTGATCTGCGCCCAGCCGGTGACGCCCGACTTCACCATGTGCCGCAGGTGATAGCGGGGGATCTGCTTCTTGAACTCCTCGATGAAGACGGGCCGCTCGGGCCGGGGTCCGACCAGGCTCATGTCGCCCACGAGGACGTTGAAGAACTGCGGCAATTCATCGAGCGAGTACTTGCGTAGGAACGTGCCGATCGGCGTGCGGCGCGGGTCATCGGCGGTCGCGAACTTCGCGCCATGCACCTCGGCGTCGACGCGCATCGTGCGGAACTTGAGCATTCCGAACAGGTGCCCATCCATGCCCATGCGCTCCTGCCGGTAGAAGATCGGGCCCCGGCTGGTCAGCTTCACCAGCACCGCGAGCACCAGCATCACCGGCCCGGTCAGCAGAATGAGGAACAGGGAGCAGAGCGTGTCGAACACGCGCTTGGCGATCAGGTTCCAGCCCTCGAGCGGAGCTCCCTGCAAGCTGATGATCGGCAGCCCGCCGAACTCCTCGAGCCCACCTCGCAGGGTCACGTAGTTGAAGAGGTCTGGCACCATCTTCACGTCGACGGTGCGCAGGGCGAGCTGCTCCATGAGCTCTTTGAGGATCGGCTGATCTTCGAGCGGCAGCGCGAGAATCACCTGGTCGACCTGCTCCCGATCGAGCACCTCACCGAGCTCGAGCATCATGCCCAGCACGCGCTTGCCCTTGATCGTCGTGCCGACCTTCTCGGCCTTGCGCGTGAGCAGCCCCATCACCGTGAAGCCGAGCTCTTTGTGCTCGTCGATGGTCTCGACCACCCGTTGGCCGAGCGCGCCTGCGCCCACGACCAGAATGCGCTTCTCGTTGAAGCCGCGGCGCCGAAGCTCGTTGAACACCGCGCGGAAGACGAGCCGCACTCCGCTGACGGCGATGAATGCGTAGGCCGTGAACAGGGCGATGGTCGCGCGCGAGTACCGCTCGTAGAAGAAGAACGTGAGCGCGACCAACAACGTCGTCGCGAGAATCGTCGACTTGAAGACCTCGAAGATCTCGCTCATGTGACTGCGAGCGCGGTTCGTCGTGTACAGGCTCGCCTGCCGGAACGTCAGCGGGAACACCACGAGCACGACGGTCAGAATCACCAGCGTGTCTTCGATCGGCGGCTTCGACTCGAAGGCCATCACGCCCGAGAAACGCGTGAAGTAGGCGAGCCCGAACGCGCCGGCCAGGGCCAGCAGGTCAGCCAGCAGCTTGATCGAGTTGTAGAAGCGCTGAAACCGGGTGAACACGACGGTTTGGCCATAGCACAGCCAGCGCGGCCCGCCTCAATCCCCCCCGGGGAGCAAGGCCTCGATCTCGCTGCGAAGCCCTGCCTGGAACGCCTGCTTCGTGAACCGCTCGGCCTGGGCACGCGCCTTCGCTGGCTCGAAGGTGGCCTCGAACGCATCGAAGCGGCGGAGTGCGGTGAGGAGCGACTCCACGGTCTGCCGGTCGAAAAACAACCCTGTTTCCGGCGTCACCGTCTCGAGCGCGCCACCCGCACCGTAGGCGATCACCGGCCTGCCGCTGGCCTGCGCCTCGAGCGGCGTGATGCCGAAGTCCTCGAGGCCGGGGAAGATCAGCGCGCGCGCGTTCCGATAGAGCGCCGGCAGCGCCTCGTCACTCACCTGCCCCAGCACCTTCACGTTCGGAGGTAACGAGCGCAGCCACTCCGCCGACTGGCCTGACCCACCGATCCACAACGGCCAGCCGAGCTGGCGGAGCGCCTCGATGGCGAGGTCGATGCGCTTGTACGGCGCGAGCGCGCCCAGACAGAGAAAGTAGCCGCCCTGCCCCGTGCCCTCGAGAGAGGCGCTGGTGAAGCGCTCGAGCTCGACGGGAGGCGGGAGCACACGCGCGAAGCGCTGGTACCGCTCGGCGATCTGCCCTGCGACGTGCGTGCTGTTCGCGACGAAACGATCGACTCCGCCCGCCGTCGCCACGTCCCACGCCTGCAGACCGGGCCGGAGCACCTTCGCCGCGAGCCGCACCGGCAGCGACGCCTTGCCCGTCCCGAAGTAGTCCTCGAAGCGATCCCACATGTAGCGCAGCGGCGCGTGCACGTAGCTCAGGTGGCGAGCTCCGCGGGGAACACGAACGCCCTTCGCCACGCAGTGACTCGACGAGATGACGAGATCGACCGGCGCCAGCTCGAGTGCCCGAATCGCGGTGGGCATCAGCGGAAGGAACTGCCGGTGCCGCGTGCGCGCTCCAGGCAGGCTGTCGAGGAACGAAGCGATGATCGGGTGCGACTCGACGGCGTCGGGCATCGCGCTCGCGTCGTGAAACAGCGTGTAGATCGGCGCCTCGGGGAAGAGCTCGGCCATGGCCGCGAGCACCTTCTCGCCGCCGCGCCACGTCACCAGCCAGTCGTGAACGAGGGCCACCCGCACACTCGAAGCGATAGCGCACCGACGCAGGTCAAGCGATCGCGAATGTGGCTGCGCGTGCTGCGGTGGGAGGTAGTCTGTTCGCCGTGGTCAAAGTCGTCATCGATCTGCGCATGGTGCGCGGTCCGCTGCATGGAATCGCCCGCTACGCGCTCGAGCTGGCGCGGCGTATTCCTCCCCTCGAGCCGGGCTGGCAGTTCGTCGGGCTGACCGGCCCCGATGGCGTGCCCGACGATCTGGGAGAGCTCGCGCCGCGAATTCCGCTGGTGCGCACGGCCGCCGACTTCCTCTCCCCACTCGAGCAGCCGACCCTCGCGGCGTCGTTGTTGAAGCTGTCTCCCGATCTCTTTCACGCGACCTCGTTCTCGTTGCCGGCGCTGTGGCCTGGGCCGCTGGTCGCCACCATTCACGACGCCAACCACGTGGCGCTGAGCGAGAGCCAGTCGAGAACCCGCACCGCGTACTACCGCTTCGTCGTCGGCCCCCGCGCGAAGCGGGCGAAGGCGCTCATCACCGTCTCGGAGTTCTCCCGCAGCGAGATCGCCCGGCACCTCGAGCTCGCGCCCGAGCGCCTGCAGGTGATCGCCAACGGCGTCGACACCTCATTCCGCGTGCCACCCGCCTCCGAGCTCGAAGACTTCCGTGCTCGACGTGGCCTGCCCGAGCAGGTCTTCGCCGCCATCGGCAGCAGCAAGCCGCACAAGAACCTGCGCGTGCTGCGAACGATCGCCACTTCGCTGCCTGCGCCGCTGGTGCTGCTCGCCGGCCGTGGCGCGCGGCGCACGCTGGGCTTCGAGGAGTCGGTGATCGAGCTCTCTCCGCTGCCCGACGCCGATCTCGTGCGCTTCTACGCCGCGTCGTTGGCCGTGCTCGTGCCCTCTCACTACGAAGGGTTCGGGCTGCCCGCGCTCGAGGCGATGGCGTGTGGAGCTCCCGTCATCGCGGCCGATGCTGGCGCCCATCGGGAAGTCGTCGGTGCGGCCGGCCTGCTCGTCGACCCGCACGACCCGGCCGCGTGGCGTGATGCCTGTCAGCGCGTGTTCCGTGACGAAGAGCTGCGTCGGAGCCTGTCGCAGGCTGGAGTCGCCCGCGCCGCCCGCTTCTCGTGGGACGACTGCGCGCAGCGAACCCTGCAGGTCTACCGCCGCGCGCTCGGCCTGAGCTGACCTTCGGCCCAACCCCACAGCCCGAAGCCGAGCACCAGCAGGCCGACGATCGGCGCCCACGCCGCCACCCCGGGAGAGATGTGCTCGCCCAACACCAGCGCCTTGCCCATCAGCATGAAGGCAAACAGCGCGAGCGAGACGAGCAGCCCTTCGATCAGCGCGAGCGTGAGGTGCCCTCGACGGTTGGGGCGCAGGGCGAGTGACATGGCCAGCAACGCCGCAGCGACGCCCAGCAACGGGTAGGCGAAGCGGTTGTGCATCGCGAGCCAGAAGCGCTCGACCGGCAGACCGACCTTCGCGCGAATCACCTGCTGCGCCCGCAGATCGGCGAGCGGCATCTGTTCGGGCCTCCCCTGGCGAATGCTGAAGGTGCGTGGGTCGCTTCCGAGCAAGGTGAGCTGCAGCTCGGGGGCGCGAAGGAGCGTCGACGAGCCGTCGGCGTCGAACCTTCGCTCCACGGCGTCGAAGAGGGCCCAGGTCGAGCCACCGCGTGACTCGAGCGCGTCGGCGTCGATGCGTGAGTCGAGCGTGAAGTTGGAGCGCAGCTTGTAGACCGTCACCTCGCGAAGCCGCCCGGAGTCTTCCGTCACGCCGCGCACGTGAACGATCGCGTCGCCGACCCGGAACCACTGCTTGGGAAAGTAGAAGAACCCGTAGTCGCCCCAGCGGCCAAAGCGATTCACCATCAACCCATCGACGCGCTCGCCCGCCTTCGTGACCACGAGCTCATCGAAGAGCATCAGGCTCACCGCGACGAGCGACGCGCTCACCAGCACGGGCGTCACCACCGTCCACCGGGAGGCACCGAGCGCCTGCATCGCCGTCCACTCCGCGCGCTTGCGCAACACCGAGACGCTCGCGCCCGCGGCCAGCAGCATCGCGGCAGGCGACAGCTGGTGCAGCGTCATCAGCGATTTGTACCAGTACAGCTCGGCGACGTGCGCCACCGGGTGGTTCAGGAAGACGTTCAAGCGATCGCCGAAGTCGGCCACCAGGTACACGAGCGTGACGCCGACGAGCGCGAGGCAGAAGAGGCCCAGGTAGAGCTTCGCGATCAGTCGAAAGAGCGTGCCGCTCATGCAGCGCCTCTCCGCTCCACTCGCAGCATCAGCAGCAGCCCAGCCACCACGAAGAGCAGGTTCGGCGCCTGCCCCGCGAGCGCTGGAGCGAGCTCGCCCTTCTCGGCCACCTGCACCGCCGCGCGCGCCAACAGGTAGTAGCCGACGTAGCTGAACAACGAGAACAGCACGCTGAAGGCCCGGCCTCCGCCGCGCCTCGAGAGCGCGAGCGGCGTGCCCAGAAACGCGAACGCCAACGGCATCAGCGCCTGGCCAATGCGCCAATGCAGCGTGACGTCGATTGGCAACGTCGGCTCGCCCTTCTCGAACGCGGCCTTGCGCGCCTCGAGCAGCTCGAACGGCGAGTACTCCTCGCGCACCGAGCGGAAGTTGTTCTTCTGGAAGAAGGCGCCACCGACGTCGGCCTTGAACTCGGCGCGTGAGAACTCGACCGTCGAGTAGTCCTCGTTGAAGCCCTGTGCGCGGTGCACGCTGCCGTTCTCGAGCACGAAGACGACGTTCTCGAGCAGCTCGTCGGGCTGCACGGCGCCACGCGACCCGAGCGCGAGCAGTGGCGTCGCTTTGTCGCGCCCATCGAAGAGGAGCACGTTCGTCCACTTGTTCCCCGGCTCGACCTTCTCTGCGTACAGCGTGAAGTCGGGCACCTCTTCGTGAAACACCCCCGAGCGGATGTCAGAGACGAGGTTGCGGCGAATGATCTCATGCGCGATGCGGCGCAGCGAACGCATGCCCCACGGCTGCAGGGTGAACGACACGCCCGCCAAGACGAACGTCAACACCAGCCCGAGCGCCAGTGGCCCACGGAAGAACACCCGCGGCTGAACGCCGAGCGCCTGCATGGCCACCAGCTCGCGATCGTCGGCCAGCCGCCCCAGCCCCAGCAGCGTCGCCAGCAGCAGCGCGATCGGAATCGCCTGCACGAGGAACTGCGGCATGAGCGCGGCGGTGAACCGCACGAAGTCCCACGCCGTCACTGCGCTGCCGAGCAGAAAGTCCATGCCCCGCAGGAAGGCCATCACGAAGAACAAGACGCAGAGAAACGCGGTCCAGGCTCCGAAGGGCGCGACGACCTCCTTGAGCAGGTACCGGCGCAGCATGTCAGGCGGCCGGAGCGCCGTGGCCGATGTCACGTCGCAGCTGCCGGCCCTCGAAGGTGATCGACGATGCGGTCTCGAGCGCGCGCGCCTGGGCGAGCTTCACCGTCGCGCCGCGAGCACACACCGTCAGCACCCGGCCGCCCGAAACGATCACCCGGCCCTGCGCATCACGCGCCGTGCCTGCGTGAAAAACGACCGCGTCGCCCGTCGCGTCGAGCCCACTGATGATCGCGCCACGCCGCGGAGCCTCCGGGTAGCCCTGCGCCGCGAGCACCACGCCGACTGAATAACCGTCGTGAACCTTCAACACGCGCTCAGGGAGTTCGCCCAGCGCAGCGGCGTGCAGCAGCGGCAGCAGATCGTCGGCGAGCTGCATCATCAACACCTGCGTCTCGGGGTCGCCCAGGCGGGCGTTGAACTCGAGCACCTTCGGCCCGCTGGGAGAGAGCATCAGCCCCGCGTAGAGCGCGCCCCGAAACGGAGCCCCGCGCCGGGCGAGTTCCTTCAGCGTCGGCAGCATCACCTCGCGACGAACCTGCTCGAGCCGCTCGTCGGTCAGCAACTTCGCCGGCGCGTACGCGCCCATGCCGCCCGTGTTGGGTCCGCGATCGCCATCGAGTAGCCGCTTGTGATCCTGAGACGGAGGCAACAACACCGCGCGCTCGCCGTCACACAGCGCCATCACCGACAGCTCGGGCCCCGACAGCCGCTCCTCGAGCAACACCGTCTGGCCAGCAGGCAGCTTTCCCAGGGCCCGCACCGCTTCGGCCGCCTCTGCGCCTGAGTCGGCGACCACCACGCCCTTGCCCGCGGCGAGGCCATCGGCCTTCACCACGATCGGCCCACCACCCGCGGCGTGCTTCGCAGCGGCTTCGAGATCACTGAAGATGTGCGCGCCTGCCGTCGGCACCCCGGCGGCGAGCATGATCTCCTTCGCGAACGCCTTCGAGCCTTCGATGCGCGCGGCCGCAGCGTTCGGCCCGAAGACGGGAATCCCTTCGGCACGCAGCGCGTCGGCGACGCCTGCCACCAACGGTGCTTCAGGCCCGACGACCACCAACTCGATGCGATGGGCCTTCACGAGCTCCACGACCTCGGAGGGCCTCGTCGGATCGACGGGCAGCGAGGGCGCGATCGCCTCGGTACCGGGGTTTCCTGGAGCGACGAACAACGCGGACAACGAAGGGCTCTGCGAGAGCTTCCACGCCAGCGCGTGCTCACGCCCGCCGCTGCCCAGCACCAGCACTCTCACGCAGCGCCTCCCGACATGATCGTTAGAGCGACTGCTTGAAGAGGGCCTTCTTGGCCTCGCGGAACGTCGGGTCGGCGAGCAGCACGCCCGTCAACAGTCGCCGCGCCTGATCGGGGTTCTTCTGCCGAGCCTCCGCATCACCCATCACGACTCGGGGCCCCAGCAGCGCCGGCGAGAGCTTGTTCGCCTCGACGGCCTCGATCTTCGCCGCGTCGACCTTGTTCGCCGTCATGAGCGCGATGGCGAGTGAGTAGCGAGCCAGCCCGTGGGCCTTGTTCGCTCCGACCGCCTTGCCGCCCTGGGTGACGGCCGTGCCCACGTCGCGGCGCTTCAAGCCGACGAACGATCGCATCGCGAAGCCGTCTGCGCTGCGCGGATCGATGCTCGTGACCCGCGCGAAGTTCTTGTCGGCCGACGCGAGGTCTTCCGAGTACCAGGCCACCAAGCCCTCACACAGGAACGGGTTCGGGTCTTCGTCACCACCACCCGCCCCGAGGCTCGACCAGGCCCCCACCGCGGGCTTGAGCACGTCGGCCTGCCGCACGAAGAGGTGTGTCATCGCAGGCAGCGGGTTCGAGAGCGGGTCTGACTTGAGGCCGCGCTTGAGGCACAGCTCCCACGACTTGCCGGCCATGCGGGCCTTCGCCGCCGCAGCACCAGCGAGCAGCAACGCCCCCGTCTGAGAGGGATCTTTGTCGACCAGCGCCGTCAGGCCAGTGACCGCCTCGGGGAACCGGTTCTCGAGAAACAGCAGGCGCCCCTCGAGCACCGCCTCGAGCGCCGGCGTCAACTTGCCCTTGAGCGAATCGAGCGTGAGCCGCGCCTGCGAGGCGACGCCCTTGTCGGTGAGCACCAGCACCTGCTGCACCCGCGCCGGCAGGTGATCGGCCTGCGCTTCGATCGCGCGATCGAGCGTGTCTTTCGCCTTCTCGAGGTCGCCCTGGAGCCGCTGAACGATCGCGAGATGCACCAGCGCGTCGGCCTGATCCTTCTTCGACACGTCCTGGTCGGCCACGATCGCCGTGAGCTGCTCGTTCGCAGCGGCGAGGTTGTCTTGATGTTGATAGGCGAGCATCGCGAGCGAGATACGAGCCCGAACGTTGCGCGGCGCAGCCGTCTTCGCCTCCTCGAGCACCTTCTTCGCCTTCGTCACGTCACCGATCTCGACGTTGAGCCGCGCCAGCGACTCCGAGGCTTCCCACTGATCGGGATCGAGCGAGAGCCGCTTCTCGAGCGCATCGGAGGCTTCGCGGTACTTGCCGAGCGACATCGCGAGGTGTGCCTGGAAGAGGTAGGCGCGCTTGAGCTTGGGGTCGAGGGCGAGCGCGTCCTTGAAGTGCTGCTCCGAGATCTGGGCGTTCTTGAGCAGCTGCGCCTGCCCCAGCGCCAACATCGCCAGCGCCTTGTTGCGGGGTTCGGTGGCGTTCTTTCCAATCTCGGCGCGGTGCTGCACGTCGTTCACGTTCACGCCCCGCGAGATGTCGAGGTGCGCGTGCGCGACGTAGAGCATGGGCGCTCCGCTGCGCTGCTCGGCAGCCGTGAGCATCGAGTCAGCAGCCTTCGAGGTGAGTTCGTCGATGTCGCCGCCCCGCCCGAACGCGACGGCCAGCACCCAGCCCGCGATCGCGCGATCGCTCGAGCTGTCGAGCACCAGGGCCTTCTCGAACTCCTCTTCGGCCTCGCGATAGCCAGCGGTGGTGTCGCGCGCGAGGTGGCCCTCGCCGTTGTCGATGTGCACCCGCGCCTGATCGGAGTCTTCATCGGCGAGCTCGGGGTAGTTGAGCTTCCACCGCTGAACGATGTCTTCGATCGGCTTCGACGAAGCAGGGCCCGTCACCGTCGTCACCTTCGGGGGCCGACGCACCCAGGGCTTCTTCCAGTAGAGCAGCCCACCGATTCCGCCAATCACCCCGAGCACCAGCAGCAGGCCGAGCACGGTCCTCGTGCGATTGGCCGAGGCCGTCTCGCGCATCGCCGACCGCACGGCGTTGGTCTGCGCGACCGTCATCGGTGGCGGCTGGTTGCTGTTCAACGAAGGCGCTGGAGTCGCGACCGCGGGCGCTGCGGGTTTGGGCGCCATGCTCGCGGCGATGGCTCCGACGTCGACACGCTCTGATCGACCAGGGTTGGTGTCGGGCGTCGGCCCGTCGACCCGATCCTGCTGCTTGGAACGGCAGTCGTCGCAGGTGCCCAGCGCGATGTCGAATGGGTCGCTGATCGCCTTCCCACAGCTCTTGCACTTCGCTCCGGTCGTCGCAGCGCCGCCGGTGAGCGCGTCGAAGTCAGCGCTGGCCGAGGGTGCGCCGGGAGGCGGTGAGCCGAACTCGAAGTCTGGCGCAGGAAAGGCCGCCGGTGATGGTGGCGCCGCGAGGGGAAAGTCAGGCAGCGCGGCCATCGCAGGGGCAGCGGTGGGAAACGCCGGAAGCCGCGCAGCGGGAGGCGGAGGCGCAGGTGGTGCCGGCGCTGCGGGCGGGGGCGCAGGCGCCACGAGATCGAAGTCGAATGGGCTGCGCGTGGCCGGAGCACTCAGCGGTGCTGGCGGCGGAGGCTTCGCGGCCGCTGGAGGAGGCGCAAAGTTGAAGTCGAACGGAGAGCCCGAGGAGGCCGGCGCTGGCGCTGGGGCCGGAGGTGGTGGCGCGCCGGGAAGGTCGAAGAGAAAGGGTGAAGGGCCAGCGGGCGCTGCGGGAGGCGGAGGCGCGGGAGCGGGCGGCGCGGCGGGTGTCTCGGCCGGAGCCTCACCCTTCTTCACCATCTGCAGATGACGGCAGCGCGGGCACTGGGCGCGAACGCCCTTCTCGGTGACGAACTTGTCATCGATGGCGTAGGCCGCTGAGCACTTCTGACAGACGATGCGCATGAGATGGGTTGCCGGTGATGGGCTTAGTGGCGGAAGTGGCGAACGCTCGTGAACACCATGGCGAGCCCGTGCTCGTCGGCTGCGGCGATGATCTCGGCGTCCTTCACCGAACCACCCGGCTGCACGACACAGCGTGCTCCCGCTGCAGCCAGCGCATCGACACCATCTCTGAACGGGAAGAATGCGTCTGACGCCACGGCGCTTCCTTTCAGCAGGTTTCCGCCCCGACCGGCCGCAATCTTCACTGAATCGACCCGGCTTGTCTGCCCTCCTCCGACGGCGAGCAGGTGCGTGCTGTCCGAAAAGACGATCGCGTTGCTCTTGACGTGCTTGCACACCCGCCACGCGAACTTGAGCGCGATCAGTTCCTCGGGCGTCGGCGCGCGGCGCGTGACGACCTTCCACTCGGTCTGCGGCTCGACCGCGTCACGATCCATCAGCAGCAGGCCGCCCGAGATGCTGCGTGCATCGAGCTGGGCTGCTGGCCGGGCGCCGGGGTGCGCGAGCGTGGAGCCGGCGTCGAGCAGGCGCAGGTTCTTCTTCGCGGCCAACACGGCGCGGGCCTTCTCGTCATAGCCGGGCGCGATCACGGCCTCGAGGAACGTCTCGGCGAGGGCGGCGGCGGTCGCTTCGTCGACCTGACGATTGAGCGCGACGATGCCTCCAAAAGCAGAGACCTCGTCGATCGCGCGGGCGCGGCGGTAGGCCGTGACGAGCGCGTCGTCGCACGCCACGCCGCACGGGGTGTTGTGCTTGATGATCACCGCGGTTGGTCGCTCGGGGAACTCGAGGACCAGGCCGAGCGCAGCGTCGAGATCGAGCAGGTTGTTGTACGAGAGCTCTTTGCCCTGCAGCACGCTCGAGAAGCCGACGGTGGGCTCCGCAGGCCTTCGCGGCGCGCGATAGAACGACCCTCTCTGGTGCGGGTTCTCGCCGTAGCGAAGCTCCTGCACCTTCTCGAACGGCAGCGTCAGCGCGTCGGGGAAGGTCACCGACTCCTGCTCGGCGAGCCAACCCGCGATCGCGGCGTCGTACGAGGCCGTGTGCGCGAACGCCTTTCGCTGCAGCTTCCGGCGCGTCGCCGTCGAGACCGAGCGGTCGCGCTCGAGCTCGGCGAGCACTGCAGGGTAGTCGTCGGGGTCGACGATGATCGAGACGTGGTCGGCGTTCTTGGCAGAGGCGCGCACCATCGCAGGGCCGCCGATGTCGATCTGCTCGATGGCCTCTTCGCGGCTCGCGCCCGTCGCGACCGTCTCGCGAAAGGGGTACAGGTTCACGGCGACGATGGCGATCGGCGAGATGCCATGGGCCTCGAGCTCGGCGCGATCGGAGGGGAGCGAAGGCCGGCCGAGCAGGCCGCCATGAATCTTCGGGTGCAGCGTCTTCACACGGCCGCCGAGAATCTCGGGCGAACCCGTGTGCTGGCTCACCTTCGTCGCGGGAACACCCGCGGCTTCGAGCGCCGCCAACGTTCCGCCGGTGGAGAGAATGGTGAAGCCCTGACGAACCAGGCCCTGCGCGAAGGGCACCAGCCCGCGCTTGTCCGACACACTGAGGAGAGCGAGCACGATTGGCACCTAGCAACCGACCCGTGAGGGGTCAACGAGTCGGTCACTTGCCCTGCGGCCGTCGAGTTGTCGTGACGACGCGACGCGAACGCCTCAGGGGCGCGGTCGCTTCGGCTCTGCTTCAGTCGCGTGACGAACCTTCTCGAGGCCACGCGTCTCGACCTGGCGAATTCGCTCGCGGGTGAGGTTCATGATCTCGCCCACCTCTTCGAGGGTGATGCCGCCCTTCTCGGCGACGTCGAGCGCGCAGGTGTACTCGAGCTCCCAGATCTCTTTGTCGGGGAAGTTGAGCTTGATCGACCCGGTCTCGGGGTTCACGTCGAGGTACAGGTTGTACTTGCACGAGACGTACACGCAGGGGCGCGCGCTGTTCACGCAGTCGGCCCGGTTGCGAGGCCGCGTCTGGTTGAGCTCGCTCAGCAGCTCGGCCTCTTCAGGGTCGATCAACCCGAGCTGACGACGGCGGCGCAGATCGCGCGCCATCTCTTTGCGAGACATCGTCTTGGAGCGCTTGCGCTCGTCGACGTCATCCTCCGACTTCAGAATCGGTACCTGCTCTTCGTTCACCGCTGCTGACATGTCCCCTCCTTCGAATGGCGAAGACGAGCTCGCCGGCCTTCACTACCAGAAATCTCTGACTGCCTCGGGTGGTGGCTTCGACGTCACCACGCTGCCGAACCGCGCCACATCACGCACGAGCGCCTTCGCCCTCGCCCGAAGCTGATCGAGCTGCTCGGTCAACGCACCGGCCGAGGTCTCTTTCGGCTTCGCCGTCGCCAGCTCGATGGTCAACCCGTCGAACACCGCCCCCAGCTCGCGCTCGACCACGTCCATGTGGTTGCGCACGAACACGTACGACCGGCGAATGTCTTCGAGCGTGTGGCCCTCGGCCATCATCTTCTTGATCGCGTTGATGCGACGCACCGACTCGACCGGGTACAGGCCCTGACTGCCCTGGTGCTTTCCCTTGCGGCCAACCCGACGGCTGCGCGGCAGCAGGCCGGCCTGCACGTACTTGCGGAACGTCGCCTCTGACAGGGCCACGCCACGGGGCTTGAAGATCTCGACGATGAAGCGCGCAGGCACCCCGTGCGGGTACTCGCGCTCGATCCGATCGATCTCGTCGGGACGCAGGAGTTCCGTCGTCATGAGGGCTCCACTCAATGCCCACCATTGAGTGGCGGCGCATGAATAGCAGGTATTGAAAAGAGCTGTCAACGGCGATCAGCGACTTTTTGATCGCACCCCTGTCCTGAGGTGCGACGAAGGGTGATCCGTCGTCCGATTCCGCTGCGATCGAATTCGTCGAACGTCCTGGAATCGGACGAAGCGGGGCCAAATCGTGGAGCAGCGCCGCGATCGGTCGATCAGCCGAAGGGGCGCGTGCGTGATCGGAGGATCATGTGATCCACCCGATGATCGCGATCAGCGACACCTCAGCCGGTTCGCAGCACCTTCAGCGCCTCGCGGAACTGAACCTCGAAGGCGGCGCCTTCTCCGGCGCGCTCGAGCGCGGTGTCGGCGGCAGCCTCGGCCTGCTGGGGCTTGTAGCCGAGGTTCACGAGGGCCGAGACGAGATCGCTGGCCACTGGAGCGGTCGGCCGCTTGCCGGCCTCACCTGGCGTCAACTCGGTGCCGAGCAGCTTCACCTTGTCCTTCAGCTCGAGCACGAGGCGCTCGGCGGTCTTCTTCCCCACCCCGTGAATCTTCGTCAGCCGTGCCACTTCGCCCTTCGCGAGGGCGGCGACGAGCTCGGGCGTATCGAGGCCAGACAACACGTTGAGCGCCATCTTCGGGCCCACCTGGCTGACCGAGGTGAGCATCAGGAAGAGCTCTTCTTCGGGCTTCGAGAGAAAGCCGTACAGATCGAGCGCGTCTTCACGAACGACGGTGCGCACGCGCATCGAGACGGGCTGGCCCAGCTCAGGCAGTCGCCCAGACGCCATCGTCGAGATCGCCACCCGGTACGCAACGCCGTGAACATCGACGATGGCCTCGAGCGGGCCCTTCTCGACCAGCACGCCCTTCAGTCCTGCGATCATGGGAGCGGCTCGACCGACGCTCGCGGGCGAACCACGTTCGGCGACAGCCGCGAGGCAAAAGACGCCGGCTGGGCACCACGCCCGCGCCGAGAAGGACGAAGGCCCGCGAGCGGAACCTGGTGCGCGTGACAGCAGGCGACGGCGAGGGCGTCGTACGCGTCGGCGCGCTCCAGCGGCTGCTCGAGCTGAAGCAGCCGCGTCACCATGCGCGCGACCGACTCTTTGCTGTCGTTGCCACCCGAGCCGATAGAACGCTTCACGCGCGCCGGGGCGTACTCGAAGAGCGGAACACGCGCCCTCGCCGCCAGCAGCAGCACGACGCCCCGCGCATGGCCGAGGATCAACGCGCTGCGGGCGTTCTTGTGGGTGAAGACGCCCTCGACCGCGATGGCTTCGGGCGCGAACACCTCGATGACGCGGCCCAGCTCGAGGAAGATGACCTCGAGCCTCTCTTCGAGCGGAACCGAGGTACCTGCACGCACGACACCGTGAGCGACGTGCCGCGAACGGCCACCCACGACCTCGACCAGCCCGTACCCGAGAAAGCGGCTGCCTGGGTCGACACCAAGAACGCGCATGATACGGAACAGGTGTGTAGCTCAGCCTGCCCGGCCTGTCGAAAACTCAGCGCAGCAGCGCCTTCGCTTCGGCCGCGTGCTCTCCGTTGGGAGCGAGCTCGAGGTACTTCTCGACTTCCGCCCGCATCGTCACCTTGTCTGACGCGTCGTGCGCGATGGTCGCCAGCAGCAGGTGCACCTTGGCGTTCTTCGGGTCGAGCTCGAGCACGCGCGCGGCCGCGTCTTTCGCACCGCCGGTGTTTCCCGCGTCGTAGCGGGCCTGGCTCAACACCAACCAGCCCTGCAGGGAAGAGGGCTCATCGGCGACGACCTGCTCGAGCACCGCGACGGCCTTCTGGTACTCGCCCGCCTGATAGGCACGAACGCCGTCAGCGAGCGGCTCGCTCACGTCGACGACCTCGGCGACCGGTTCGGCCTCGACCACCACAGGCTCGAGAACTGGAAGCGAGGGGGCCGTGACGACTTCGGGGATTGGTGCCGGAGCAACGAGCGCGGCCTGCGCGAGCTCGGGCGCGACCGGGGCGGCGGAGATCAGCCACTCTCCCGCGAGCGTCACCAGCACTGCAGCGACGCCCAGCCCGACCAGCAACCCCACCCTGCTCTTCGACCTCGCCGCCGCCGGTGCGTGGGTAGGCAGCGTGTCTTCAAAGCCGATCGGGTCCGCCTCGGCAGGCGCCGAGAAGAAGGCCGACTCGAGCTCGCTGGGGGCAGAAGCCGTGACGGGTGCAGCTTCAGCACGGGGCGCGACGAGCTCGGCGACCTGCGCTGGAACGAGCGAGACGACGTTGCCCTCATGGGTCAAGGCGTGGGTCGCTTCGGTGAGCGGCGCCACTTCGACGGCGGGCGTGAGCAGCGGCGTGACGATGCGCTCCTGCCCGAGCACGAAGCGGCGGGTGCTCGAAGGCGGGGTCGGGTCTTCGTCGGGAACCTTCGCGGGCTCGAGCTCTCGCAGCGCGGCCGTCTCGTCACCGGTGACGGCCCGCAGCGCGCCCTCCATCGAGCCACCCTCTGCCTCGAGGACCTGGCCCTCGGCGAAGTCGGCGACGGGCTGATGCCGCGCTGGAGGCTCCTGCGGCTCGACGACCGTCGGCACGTTGAAGGCGCTGAGCTTGGCGGCCACCTCGGCTTCGAGGCCGTCGGTCAGGTGCGCATCAGGCAAGGCCGCCGCCGTCCACCCGCCCGCGGGATCTTCGACCTCGAGATCCGAAGTCGCACCGATCACCGTCCAGTCGTCGTCGCCATCGACCTCGGCCGGCTCGACGTCGGATGAACGAATCTCGACCGAGCCATCGAAGAGCTGCCGCATCAGATCTTCCGCCTCGGCAGAGCGGGGCTCGAAGAGCCGCGGCGCCTGCTTCGGGACCAGCGCCTCGTCCTGCTCCGTCGAGACAGGGCCGACCACGCCCATGAGGTAGAGCCGGGTTCCAACCTCGAGGGTCAACACCTCGTCGAAGGCGCTGTCGACCAGCACCTGCTGCACGCGGCGACGCCCATCGAAGAGCTGCACGATGCGGTTGACGTCATCAGGCATCGACGGGAGCGACTGGGCCAACCGCGCGAAGTCGACCGCGAGTACAGCGTCGAGCGGAAGCGAGCGCAGCACCAACGAGCTCCACCGGGTGAGCCGGGGCAGCACCTGCCCCACGAAGTCGCGCAGCCCGCACTGAAAGCCCGTCGAGACCGAAACTGGAGCGAGCGTAACGGTGTACTCGGAGAACGTCAGGGCGAGCGAACGCACGATCGCGTCGAGGCCCCAGCGCTGACCGAACTGCGCCTGCACGATCGCGCCATCACGGAATGAGAGCGAGGCCTGGCCGTCAGCCAGCGACAGCGTGCCCGCCCGAGCCGACGTCAGCAGCGCGCGGAGCAGGTGGGAGGCCGGCAGGCTTCTGGTGTGAAAGCGCAGCGGTTGGCCGGCGGTGCCGCGGTGACGCACGAGCTCGAAACGCACGAGGGCTGCGACGTCACGCGCGAAGGCTGGCTTCTGAACGTACTCGTCGACGCCGACGACCTCGGCCAGGTACCCGACGTTCTCGTCATCTGGCTTGGCGAGGAGCACCACCGGAACCCGCGCCGTCTTCGGGTTGCCGCGCAGCTCGGCGCAGAACGAGAAGCCGTCTCCGCCGCCCAGCTCGGACTCGAGGACGATCACGTCAGGGGTTCGGCCCCGTCGAAGCACGCCCAGCCCCTGCTCTGCCGACTCGACGCTCCACACGTCGAAGCCGTCTCGCGCGAGCGCGACCTCGAGCACCGCCCGAGCCGAGCGATCGGGGTCCACCACCAACACCAGCGGACGCTCGGTGGTGGGCACTGCGGAACGGCTGGACGACACTGCAGGGAACGACCGAAGCATGCGACCTCCGGAGACGGGCTCTCACACCCTACCCCGGACACCCACCACCTCTGCAAATGGCGGAGCTACTCAACCCATTGAATTACCAAGGCTCGACTCGCGGCTCCGGCGGCGGGCCGGCTTTTCATGGGGTTCCGGCAGGGCCAGGACTCCGAATTCACCGATCAGGGTGTGGCCGAGCAGTTGGAGATCGTCGGGAGCGACTTCGTTGAAGGTGAGCACCCAGCCCCGCCCGTCGACCATCTGCGCCGAGCACTTCGCCTTGAACATGCGCTCGCGGGCGGGGAGCGAGACGTGAAGGATCACGTCTTCGGTGAACGGGGAACGACACGCGACGGGAAGGCGGGCACCTCTCACCGTCAGCTCGAGACCGCGGCCCATCGCCGAGCAGCCGTTCGATTCGACGAACCAGTCGTGGTCGAGGAAGAAGCGTGGCCACCGTCGCCGCCCACCACCATCGAACCGCGTTGAGGTGCGCATGCTGCAAGGCTGTAGCGGAAACTTTCGGGGGTCAAAAAACCGGCCTATTCCGGGGCCATGCTCGCACTCGCCCTGCTGGTGACGCTCGCAGCCGATCCCTCCCCGTCTCCAGCGCCGGCCAACCCGCAGGCGACTGGTGGAGCGTTTGCTCCGGCCGCCCTGCCCGCCGGGTCCATCTCGTTCTGGGGAACCCTCGGAGCTCCCGAGATCGCCGGTGGGTATCGTCAGGGCTTCTCGTTGCTCGAGTTCGAGGCGACTGCCCGGTTTCACTACCTCGAGCTGTCGGGCACCGTGGAGGCAGGCGTTCGGCTGCTTGCCTGGAAGAACGAACGCACGTTGATCGCGCCGACGTTCTCGATCGGGCTGAAGGCGAACTCCGGCCTTCGCGCGTTCGATCCGTACAACTTCGCCGCGTTCGCGCTGCGGCCCCGGGCTGGGTTGGTGAGCTCGATCGCGGTGTCAGAGGTGCTGCAGGTGGTAGCGCTCGTCGATGTGCCATGGGCGATCGCGCTGAACGTGACCGGGTTTCAGATCACCCCGACCGTGGGAGCAGGCGTCGAGTTCATGCTCAACCCAAAGCTGTCGCTGGTTGGCATCGGGCAGATCGGCGTCGACGTGATCAAAGAGCCGCTTGGCGTCGCGGTTCCCCGGCCGGCCTGGGCCGTACGCCTCGGGATCGGCTACCGGTTGTTCTGAACCTCGGTCGCGTCAGCAGCTCGTCGTCGGTCTGCAGCCGAATCCAGGCAACGGAGCGCCAGTTCAGCCTCGGGCCGTCTGAGCACGACCGCTCGGGTCACAGGACGCCACCTCGACCGTGATCAGCAGCCCGCGCAAGCATCAGCGTCTTCGTCCTCAGCACACAGCAGTCACGACGGCGTTGAGGTCCAGGAGCGCGTTGGTCGCAACCCGCGCGCCTAGAACCTGATGACGGCTCCAGGGCCGACCGACAACGCACTCCCACGACCCGGGAGCACCACCACCGTCGGCAGCAGACTCACCGCCTCGGGCTTCGCGGGTGAGGTCGCAAAAGAGACGAGCGCGGTGATGCCCAGAGTGAGCGCCGCTCCACCGAGCCCCACTGCGGCCCCGAGCTGCACCGACTCGAACACGCCGGCGACGATCGCGAACAAGGCGAGCGCGGCACCGAGCGGCACGCCCGCGTATCGGAAGATCGTCGAGACCTGCACCCTGCTCACCGCCGCGATCAATCCGCCGATCGCCATGCCCACGGCGGGCGCGAGGAGCAGCGCCGCAGGCACGAGCGGCCGACCGGTCGCGAGGTTGACGAGCGCGGCCAAGGCGAACGCCGAGAGCGCCGCGGCGCCCATCATCGCCAGCGCGCTGGGCTCGAGATCCTCCGTCGCCCACGAGAGCGCCAACGGCACGAGCCCACCAACCTGAGCCCCGACGAGGGCGAGCAACCCCGGCAGCGCCGCCGAGCCCAGGCCAGACAGGAGCGAGGCGACGCCGAAGCCCGCGAGCCCGCCCACCACGAGCCCCAGCGAGGTCGCTCCAGCCGCCACGAGCCCGATCGGTTGCACGTACTGCAGCACCGAGCCGAGCGCGCCCAGCACCACGCCGCCAGCGAGCGCGCCAAGGTACACGCCCTGTGCACTCGCGAGCGGCCCGCCCGAGGTGAGTCCCGCACCGAGCACACCGCCGAGCACGAGCCCGCCCACGCCCTCGGAGAACGCGAAGAGTGCTCCGCCGCGGCCGGCAGAGAACGCCGAGAATCGCGCGCCGGTCGCCGGCAATGGCTTGTCGGGCGTGGTGGTCGTCGTGGGGCCGAGATCGCCCGGCGTCTCTCCGATGGGCCTGACGATCTGCGCGTGCGCTGCGCTGCCCAGAAGCAGCATCAGAGCCAGCGCGCGCCTCATCGGTACTTGAGGAACCCGCCGACCACGTCACGAACCAGCGCGCTCACCGAGATGCCGTGCCGACGAGCGATGAGGGCCAGCGAGTCGAACTCGGCGTTGCTGAGATCGATCGTGAGCGACTTCGACGAGCCGTCGTCGAGCGACTGCGAGTCGGAGATCGGCTCGATGGTCGAGATGATCTCGTCGGCCTCTTCGATGACGTCTTCGGGGCTCGCTGCGGGGACCCGCAAGCTCGACAGGCGCTGCTTCTCTTCTTCGAGTTCGTCGTCGAAGAGCTGCTTGAGGAAGTTCGAGAGGTGGATGTTCGACGGCGTGAACTCGTACTGCGACAGGAACTGATCGATGTCGTACTGCATGTCCCACGCGGTCTGGTACCGGCGCTCGCGGTCCTTCTCGAGCCCCTTCATCAGAATCGCTTCGACCGCCTCGGGAATGTCTGCCTTGAAGTACGAGGGCGCGTAGATCTTCCCCTCGGTGATGCTCTTGAGGATCGCGACCTCGGAGTCTCCGGTGAAGAGCTTGAAGCCGGTGAGCCACTCGTAGAGCACGGTGCCGAGCGAGAAGAGATCGCTGCGGCAGTCGAGCTGTTTGCCCATGCACTGCTCGGGCGACATGTACGAGAGCTTGCCTTTGATCTCTCCGGCTCTCGTCTGCTCGATCTGGTTCGTCGCCTTCGCGATGCCGAAGTCGAGCACCTTCACCGTGCCGTCGAACGAGACGAAGATGTTCTCGGGCGTGACGTCGCGGTGCACGATGCTCAGCGCGGTGCCGTACGTGTCGGTCTTCTGGTGCGCGTAATAGAGGCCTTCGCACACGCTCGAGGCGATCTTCAGCGCGTAGACCATGGGGAACGGAATGCCCATGGAGTCGGCCTTCGGAATGATGCGACGCATGTCGCGCCCGAAGACGTACTCCATGGCGATGAAGTACGACTCGCCGATCTTCCCGAGATCGTAGATCTGAACGATGTTCGGGTGGTTCAGCTGCGCGGCGAGCTTGGCTTCGTTGAGGAACATCTTCACGAAGTTCGGCTGCTTCGACAGGTGCGGTCGAATGCGCTTGATGACGATCGTCTTCTCGAAGTTCTCGATGCCGGCCTGCCGGGCGAGAAAGATCTCAGCCATGCCGCCGACCGCGATGCGATCGATCAGGGTGTACTTGCCGAATCGGATGTTTCTCTTCGAGTCTGCTTGAGCCATCGCGAGGCGCGCACCTTACCAGCCCGGTCTTGGGCGTACAGGCTCAGGGCGTGCCGTCGGGCCGCGACCTCTGGCCGCGCGGCGTCAGGCGCTCGAGCTGATCGGCGATGCCCCACGGTGACGCGTCCTGCACGGGCGTGTCGAGCGTCGAGCGCAGCGTCTTGAGCATCTGGCAGCTGGTGGTGGCGAGCTCGAGGTGCAGCTGCTCGTCGGCCGCGATGCCCCGGGTCGCCCGCTCGACGCAGACGGGCAAGGTGCGATCGATGACGACGATCAGCTGCTGGCGAAGGGCGCGCGTCTCGTCCATGCGGATGGTGCGACCCAGGTTCCACTGGTACCAGACGAGCTCGCCCTGCAGCCGCGAACAGGTCCTACCGACGACGGCCTCGGGCATCTGAAAGATGACGGGCGCATCGCCTTCGAACAGCCGCGTGAAGAGCTCGCGACTGTTCTCGAGGCGCTCGTTGGCCGAGACCTGGAGCGCCGGGCAGATCTTCGCGACGCGATTGCCGGTCACCACGTTCTTCACGCAGTTCCCGGCGTAGACGACGACGATGAGCAGCGCGAGCAGGGAGCCTCCGACGAGGCGCCACCGCTTCACATGTAGCTCTCGATCGGCGGGCAGCTGCAGACGAGCTTGCGATCGCCGAGCACGTTGTTCACGCGGCCCACCGACGGCCAGAACTTGTGCTTCTTGACCCACGCGAGCGGGTAGACGGCGCGCTGGCGGGAGTACGGGCGAGTCCACTCATCGGCCGTCGCGACATCGGCGGTGTGGGGCGCGTGCTTGAGCGGGTTGTTGTCTTTGGGCAGCTTGCCGCTCTCGATCTCGGCGATCTCGGCGCGAATGCTCTTCATGGCGTCGATGAAGCGATCGAGCTCGCCCTTCGACTCGGACTCGGTGGGCTCGACCATCATCGTGCTGGCGACGGGGAACGAGACGGTCGGGGCGTGGAAGCCGTAGTCCATCAGGCGCTTGGCGATGTCCTCGACCTCGACGCCGCTCGACGCCTTCAGCTTGCGCATGTCGAGAATGCACTCGTGGGCGACGCGGCCCTCGGCGCCACGGTAGAGCACCGGGTAGTCGGCCTCGAGGCGCGCGGCGACGTAGTTCGCGTTGAGAATGGCGGCCTTCGTCGCGGCCGCGAGCCCGTCGGGGCCGAGCAGGCGAATGTACATCCACGAGATGAGCAGCACGCTCGCGCTGCCGAACGGAGCCGCCGACACCGCGCCACTCGAGCCGCCGGTCTTCGCGCTGACGTGACCGGGCAGGAACGGAACGAGGTGCTTCGCGACGCAGATCGGGCCCATGCCCGGCCCGCCACCGCCGTGGGGGATCGCGAAGGTCTTGTGCAGGTTCAAGTGGCAGACGTCGGGGCCGAAGTCTCCGGGGCGGCAGAGGCCGACCTGCGCGTTCATGTTCGCGCCGTCCATGTAGACCTGGCCACCTTCAGCGTGCACGAGGTCGCAGATCTCGGTGATGGCGGCTTCGAACACGCCGTGCGTCGACGGGTAGGTGACCATCAGCGCGCCGACCTTGCCGGCGTTGGCCGCGATCTTCGCCTTCAGATCGCCGACGTCGACGTTGCCGGCGTCATCGGTCTTCACGACCACGACCTGGTAGCCGGCCATGACGGCGGTGGCTGGGTTGGTGCCGTGCGCCGACGCGGGGATGAGGCAGACGTTGCGGTGCCCCTGCCCTCGCGACTCCTGGTACGCGCGAATCGTGAGCAGGCCGGCGTACTCGCCCTGTGAGCCGGCGTTCGGCTGCAGCGAGGTGCCCGCGAAGCCGGTGATTTCGGCGAGCCACCCTTCGAGGTCGCTGAAGATCTGCCGGTAGCCCGGCCACTGCGCCTCGGGCGCGAACGGGTGCAGACCGTTGAACTCGGGCCAGGTGACGGGATCCATCTCGCTCGTCGCGTTCAGCTTCATCGTGCACGAGCCGAGCGCGATCATACTGTGGCACAGCGAAAGATCCTTCGCCTCGAGCGAGCGAATGTACCGGAGCATCTGGTGCTCGGTGTGGTGGCTGTTGAAGACCGGGTGCGTGAGGTACGCGCTGGTGCGGCGCAGGCTCTCGGGGAACACCGGCGCCGTGTTGGCCGAGGCCGCGATCGCCGCGGCGGTGAAGTCGGGCTTCTTGCCCGCGAAGACGGCGAGCAGCCCGTCGACGTCGGCAGCCGAGATGGTCTCGTCCATCGAGACGCCGAGGTGGGTCGCGTCGATGCGGCGCAGGTTCATGCGGGCTGCCTGAGCCGCCTGCACGAGCGCGTCACCCTGCTTCGCGTCGACCTTCACCGAGACGGTGTCGAAGAACACGTCGTGCTCGAGCTTGAAGCCGAGCTTCGCGATGCCGGCGGAGAACGTGCGGGCGAGTGCGTGCACGCGGGTGGCGATGGCGCGGAGGCCCTGGGGCCCGTGGTACACGCCGTACATCGACGACATCACCGCAAGCAGCACCTGCGCGGTGCAGATGTTCGAGGTCGCCTTCTCACGACGAATGTGTTGCTCGCGCGTCTGCAACGCCATGCGCAGCGCCATGTGGCCGTTCGCGTCTTCCGAGACTCCGATGATGCGGCCGGGCATCGAGCGCGCGAACTCGGCCTTCGTCGAGAGGAACGCGGCGTGCGGGCCGCCGAAGCCCATGGGCACGCCGAAGCGCTGGGCCGAGCCGATGGAGACGTCAGCGCCGAGCTCGCCGGGAGACGTGAGCAGGCACAGCGAGAGCAGATCGGCCGCCATCACCACGAGCGCGTTGTTCGCGTGGGCCTTCTCGACGAAGGGCCGGTAGTCGATCACCGCGCCGTCGGTGGCCGGGTACTGCACGAGCACGGCGAAGCACTTCTTGCCGAAGTCGAAGGTGCGGTGATCGCCAACGACGATCTCGACGCCGAGCGGCTTCGCGCGGGTCTTCACGACCTCGATCGTCTGCGGGTGGCAGAGCGACGACACGAACATCGTCTTCGCGTCGGCATCCTTCGCCATCGAGTGCGCCAGGTGCATCGCTTCGGCGGCCGCGGTGCCCTCATCGAGCAGCGACGCGTTGGCGATGGGCATGCCCGTGAGGTCGCCGATCATCGTCTGGAAGTTCAACAGCGCCTCGAGCCGCCCCTGGGCGATCTCGGCCTGGTACGGCGTGTACGCGGTGTACCAGCCCGGGTTGAGGAGCACGTTGCGCAGCACGACGCCCGGCGTGAGCGTGCCGTGGTAGCCCTGACCGAGGAACGAGGTGAAGACCTGGTTCTTCGAGGCGATCGCCTTGAGCTCAGCGAGCAGCTCGGCCTCGGCCTTCGCGGCGGGCAAGGCGAGCGGCTTCTTCGCGCGAATGCTCTTCGGCACGGTCTGGTCGATGAGCGCGTCGAGCGACGGCGCCTTCACGGCGGCGAGCATCTCCTCCATCTCGCGGGAGGACGGACCAACGTGACGGCGGGCGAAGGTATCGAGAAACGAGAGCATGCGCGGCGGCTTACAGAACGCGCGCAGGCTGGGCAACGGATAGCGCCCGTATGAATGGGCGCGTCTCATGGCTCCGTTGAGCCGTTCAATCGTTGGCGTAGGCCATGGACTGCCAGGTGGCAGAGTCGACCTCGAGCGTCGCCGTCCGTGGGGCGTAGTGCCGTGCGACGAGCGGGGCCAACTTGTCCCGCAGCCCTTTCCCCAACCAGGGCCAGTCGCGCTCGCGCCACCAGACGTCACCGTCGTGGTGCACCACCCAGTCGAGCCCGTCGAGTGAGAAGCCAAGCGCGATCGGTGCGGTGCCCGGGACGGGACGCAGCGCAGCCAGAAACGAGCGGTCGCGCGCGTCTTCCACCGCGAGCGCGCGGCGCTGCTCCGAGTTCTTTCTCTCGTCGTGCGCGCCGATGATCGCGCGGAGCCGCGCCTCGTCGGCCGTCACCACGCTCAGGTCGTTCAGCTCGGTGGTGATGGTGCACGTCTCACCGCCGCCGTACCGCTCTCCCCGGAAGCACGCCTTCAGGCTCTCACCCTCGACGAAGTGAGCGGTCGTGTAGAGCCAATCTTCGAGGCTCGACTGGCTCCACGGGAATTCGCGCGTCACCGCCTCACCCCTCGAGCCGCAGGAACGAGGCCGTCGAGACCTCCCGACCGTCTGGCAGCTGAATCGCACGTTCGGTCTTCCACTCGACCAACAGGGCTCCATCGGCCGTTCGCCACGCGCGCATGGGTCATCTCTATCCGTTTCAGGTGCGGATTCCGCCCCTCGGGTGCAGGATCACTTTGAGGCGACGACGGCCCTGTTGAGCGAACTGCCGGGAT